>DAIOTV010000070.1:0-12183 GCA_036751825.1 Phycisphaerales bacterium | reverse complement strand
CGAGCATGCGGAGCTGCACGGCGGGGTGGGTGTTGGCGAGGAAGATGTGCGTCGAATCGCGGAACTGCTCGGGGATGGTGGGCGGGGCCTCCTCGAGCACGTTCAGGTCGGTGAAGGTCGTGTCGCGCTCGTCCATGTTGTCGCGGTACTTGCCGCCCCAGCGGAAGGTCTTGCTGCCGGCGCGGGTCTCGAGGCCGTCGAGGCGGATCTTGCCGAAGCCCTCGAGCGTGGCGCGGTGCTCGTCGGGGAAGTCCTCGCCCACGACGGCGACGAGGCGCGTGTCGACATGGTGCTGGGCGGCGGCGGCGAAGTAGGCGCACGATCCGCCGAGCACGCCCTCACGCTTCTCGCCCGAGGGGGTTTCGACGGTATCGATTCCGATGGTTCCGGTGACAATCAGGCTCATGGAACGACTGTAGCCGCCGGGTCAGTCTCCCGAGCGATCGAGCGGGATCGCGGGCGACCACTCGAGCCAGCGGGCCTGCGGCGTGGATTCGAGCGGGAATTCGTGCCCGGGTTCGACCACGGGGCTCGGGTCGGGCGGCGTGGCGAAGGCGACGGCGCCGCGGAGGACGGCGTCGATGGAACCGGCCTCGACGCTCAGCCCGCGGAAGAGCCCGAAATCGACGCCCACGCCGCTGGCGTCCCAGAATCGGGAGTTGTCGCGCACGAGGCGCGCGTAGACGGGATCGATGACGGCGTCGACCTCGACGGCGGCGGCGTCGTCGGCGAGCTTGAGGGCGATGATTCGGCCGACGCGGATGTTGCGGTAGAGCACCGCCGAGCCGCGGGTGATGCTGCCGGCGGACTGGGCGCGCAGGCGCACGAGCAGGCCGTCTTCCGCCGTCACGGGGTCGTCGGGCGCGGAATCGAGGCCGACGAACAGCCGTGCGCGCTCGGCGTCGGCGTTGCGTCCGCGCTCGACGGCGATGTAGCGGGGGCCGATGATGGTGTCGAGGCCCGACACGCCGCTGAAGCCGACTTCGGGGCGGACGATCCAGAAGCGGGTGCCCTCGCGTGCGAAGCCCTCGGCGAACGGCGCGAGCTCGGCCTCGACCACGACCGATTCGAAGCCAGACGAGAGCACGATCGAGCGGACGACGCCGACGCTGACGCCGCGGTGGATCAGATCGGCGCCCGGCTCGAGTCCGGCCGCGTCGGGGAAGGTGATCGTGATGCGCGGGCCGCGCTCGTGGTTGACCTGCACGACCAGGAACGCGGCGAGCACGGCGAGCGCGGCGAAGGGGATGAGCCAGAGCAGGCTGCCGCGGCGCGGGGCGCGGCCGATGGTCGCGGGAGGGGGCGCGTCGGTCACTGGTCGTCCTCCCAGATGGCGTGCGGATCGAAGGACATCGACGCGAGCAGGTTCAGCACGACGACAAGCCCGAACACGACCACGCCGGGCCCGGGCGTGACCTCGACCAGATCGCCGAGCTTGACCGCCGCGACGAGCACGGCGACGAGCAGGACATCGAGCATCCCCCACCGCCCGATGAACTCGACGGCGTGGTAGGTGCGCGACCGCGCGGTCGCGGAGAGGCGCCGGCCGCCCAGGCTGAGCGTGAAGAGCGCGGCGAGCTTGGCAAGCGGGCCGACGATCGAGAACAAGAGCACGGTCAGGCCGATCGCGTAGTCGCCGCTGGCGAGCATCTTGACGGTGCCCGACCAGATCGAGGCGACGGACTCGTGGCCCAGGCGCTCGAGGGTCATGACGGGCAGCGTGATCGCGGGGACAAACAAGATGATCGCGGCCGCGGCGAGCGCGGCGGTTCGGCTCTCGCTGGCGGGGTGGCTGCCGTGGCGGATGACCGAGTCGCAGCGGGTGCATCGCGCGACGTGATTGGGTGGGACGTCGGCGACGGTGTGGACGAGGCCGCAGGTGGCGCAGGCGCGGAGGGCGGGCATGCAACAAGTCTAACGAGGCCGAAGCGCAAGCGAGGCATTGGACGCGAAGTGCCTCGCTTGCGCTTCGGCCTCGTCAAAGCCCGGTCACTTCTGCGCCTGCTTCGCCCACGAATCCCGCAGCGTCACGGTCCGGTTGAACACCGGTCGGCCCGCGGTCTTGGTGTCCGGATCCAGGCAGAAGTAGCCCAGCCGCTCGAACTGGAAGACCGGCCCCAGCTCGCCGAACTCGCTGTGGAAGACGCCGCGCTCGGCGGCGACCTTCGCGTCCTCACCCAGCTCGGGCTCGAGCTTGGCGTGGGTGATCACGCTCAGCGAATCGGGATTGAGGTTCTGCATGAACGACCAGCTCTCGTCGGCGTCCTTGGGCTCCTTGTCGGGCCTCGGCACGCTGAAGAGGCGGTCGAACAGGCGCACCTCGGCGTCGATGGCGTGCTCGGCGCTGACCCAGTGCAGCGTGCCCTTGACCTTGCGGATGGTGCCCTCGGCATCGGGCGGGGGCGAGTCGCCGCCCTTGGTCTCTGGGTCGTAGGTCGCGTGGATCTCGGTGACGGAGCCGTCGGCGTCCTTCACGAAGTCGGTGCAGGTGATCCAGTAGCCGAAGCGCAGGCGGACCTCGCGGCCCGGGCCCAGGCGGAAGAACTTCTTGGGCGGGTCTTCCATGAAGTCCTCGCGCTCGATGAAGAGCTCGCGCGAGAACGGGATCTGCCGCGTGCCGGCCGAGTCGTCCTCGGGGTTGTTGGTGCCCTCCATCATCTCGACGCGTGACTCGTCGCCGTGCTCGCCCCAGTTGGTGATGACGACCTTGACCGGGTCGAGCACGGCCATGCGGCGCGGGGCGGCATTGTTCAGATGCTCGCGCACGGCGTTCTCGAGCAGCGTGATGTCGTGGATCGCGTTGAACTTGGTGAGGCCGACATCCTTGCAGAAGCTGCGGATGGCCTCGGGCGTGTAGCCCAGGCGTCGCAGGCCGCTGAGCGTGGGCATGCGGGGGTCGTTCCACCCGGAGACGCGCTTCTCGTCGACGAGCTGCTTGAGCTTGCGCTTGCTGGTGACGATGTAGCTCGGGTTGAGCCGGGCGAACTCGGTCTGCTGGGGGTGGTGGATTCTCTCGCCCCACTTCGAGCCCGGGCCGCGGTCTTTGTTTATGGCGTTGATGAACCAGTCGTAGAGCGGGCGGTGGTTCTCGAATTCGAGGGTGCAGAGGGAGTTGGTGATGCCCTCGATGGAGTCCTCGAGGCCGTGGGCCCAGTCGTACATGGGGTAGACGTGGTAGCGGTCTTTGGTGCGGTGGTGGGCGGCGTTGACCACGCGGTACATCACCGGGTCGCGGAGGTTCATGTTGGGGCTGGCCATGTCGATTTTGGCCCGCAGCACGGCGGCGCCGTCGCGCAATTCGCCGGCGGTCATCTTCGCGAAGAGCTCGAGTGACTCGGCGATCGGGCGATCGCGGAAGGGCGAGGGCTCGCCCGGCGCGGTGACGCTGCCGCGCTGCCGGCGGATGGTCTCGGGGTCCTGCGTGTCGACGTAGGCAAGCCCCTTCTCGACGAGCTCGATCGCCCAGGCGTGCATCTGCTCGAAGTAGTCGCTGGCAAAGAGCACGCCGGCGGTCGGGTCGGTTTCGCTTGCGCCCTGCCAGCGGAACCCGAGCCAGAGGACATCGTGGGTGATGGAGTCGACGAACTCCTGTTCTTCTTTGGCGGGGTTGGTGTCGTCGAAGCGGAGGTTGCACCGGCCGCCGAACTCTTCGGCGAGTCCGAAGCTGACGCAGATGGCCTTGGCGTGGCCGATGTGCAGGTAGCCGTTGGGCTCGGGGGGGAAGCGTGTGGTGACGACGGACCGGTCGCCGGGCGTGCCCCATCGGCCCTCGGCGATGTGCTGATCGATCATCTGCTGGATGAAGTGGCGGCGGGCGGCGGGGGCGTCGGCGGAGGGAGTGGCGGCGTCGTTGGTGGTGGTCATAACGGGCGATGATAGATCGGGCGGATCGGGCGGCGCCCGTGCTCAGCCGGTGGCGTCGGCGAGCGCCGGGTAGTCGGTGTAGCCCTCCGCGCCCCCGCCGTAGTAGGTCTCGCGGTTGGGCTGGTTGTACGGGCCGCCCTGCGCGGCACGCTCGGCCAGGTCCGGGTTGGCGATGTAGAGCTCGCCGAAGGCGATCGCGTCGGCCCTGCCCTCGGCGATGCGGGTGTTCGCTTCCTCGGGCCTGAGCCCGCCGTTGCCGATGTAGGCCCCTCCGCCGGCGGTTTGAAACCGCTCCTTGACGATCGCGTGCACGCGTTCGTTCTCGGCGTCGCGCTCGGAGACGCGGAAGCTCTCGACGCAGTGGACATACATCAGCCCGCGCGAGCCGAGCTCGGCCGCGAGCGTGCCGAAGGTCTTGTCGACCGTTGAATCGACCACATCGCTGTGCTGGCCCATGGGGCTCATGCGGTAGCCGACCCGGCCCGGGCCCCAGACCTCGCACACGGCATCGGCGACGAGGAGCGGGAAGCGGATGCGGTTCTCGATCGTGCCGCCGTAGATGTCGTCGCGCTTGTTCGTGCCGTCGCGGCAGAACTGGTCGAGCAGGTAGCTATTCGCGCCGTGGATCTCGACGCCGTCGAACCCGGCACGCTTCGCGTTGTCGGCGGCTCGGCGGTAGTCCTCGACGATGCCCGGGATTTCTTCGGTCTCGAGCGCTCGGGGCATGGAGCACCGCACCCGGCCCATGGTGTCGTCGATGTAGGTCTGGCTCTCGGACTGCTGCGCACTTGGCGCGACGGGCGGCCGGTTGCCCGGCTGAAGCGCCGTGTGGCTGACGCGGCCCACATGCCAGAGCTGCAGGACGATCCGCCCGCCTCGCTCGTGGACGGCATCGGTCACCGGCTTCCAGCCTTCCACCTGCGCATCGGTCTCGATGCCCGGCGTGAAGGCGTAGCCCTTGCCCTGCCTCGTGATGTAGGTCGCCTCGGCGATGAGCAGGCCCGACGAGGCGCGCTGGCGGTAGTACGCGGCGTTGAGCTCCCATGGCACATCGCCCGGCTGCTTCGCCCGCGCGCGGGTGAGCGGAGCCATGAAGACGCGGTTCGGGCAGACGAGCTCGCCGAGCGCGATGGGCTTGAGAAGGTGATCGTTCATGATGCGATCGTTGCCAGCGCGCGGCCGATGCGGGTGAGAGAACGCTTCCGGCCGAGGGCGGCGAGCGTGACGCCCAGGGGCGGGCTGACAGCGCTGCCCGTGATCGCGACGCGGATCGGCTGGGCGAGCCTGCCCAGGTTGACCCCCCTCGCGTCGCAGAACGAGGCCGCCAGCTGCTCGACGGCCTCGGGCGTGAGCTCGGCGAGTGACGCCAGCTCGTCGCGGAACGCGGCGAGCAGCTCGAGGCCCGACGGCTCGCCCTTGAGCACATGCTTCTGCACGGCCTTGTCGTCGTACTCGATCGCGTCGTCCTCGGCGAAGAGGAACGCGATCGGCTGGCGGCACTCGCTGAGCACGGCCGCCCGCTGCTGCACGGCGGGCGCGAGCATCAGCATCGTCTCGGCCGAGAGCTCGTCCAGAATCGCCCCGTCGTACCGCTTGGCCCAGCCCCGCCACGCCAGCACGAAGTTCGCCGGCTCCATCGCCTGAACGGTGTCGAAGTTGAACGCCCGCAGCTTGTTGCGATCGAACTTGCTCGCGGTCTTGCCGACGCGATCGAGGCCGAAGTGCTGATCCAGAAACGCGCGATCGAAGCGCTCGAGGTCCTTGCCGTCGTCGGTCTTCTTTCCGGGGTTCCAGCCGAGCAGGGCGATGTAGTTGATCACGACCTCGGCCAGGTAGCCCGATCGCCGGAAGTCCTCGACATCGATCTCGGGCAGATCGACCGCGAGCCGATCGGCGATGGCCACGAGCCGCTCCTGCGGCAGCTGCACGGTCTTGTCCTTCAGCCACCGCGCGAAGTGCTCGCGTTCGGCCTCGCGCCCCGCGCTCGCCAGCGCGTCCTGCACGCCCTGGTTCTGCTTCACCGCGGCACGCACGGCCTTGTCCTTGTCGCGCTTGCTCATCTTCGAGCCGTCGGGGTTGAAGATCAGCGGCAGGTGCGCGAACACGGGCACCTCGAAGCCCAGCGCCTTCATCAGCGCGACATGGCGCGGCGTGTTGTTCAGGTGCTCCTGCCCGCGGACGACATGGGTCACGCCCATCAGCTCGTCGTCGACGACCACAGCGAAGTGGTAGGTCGGAAACCCGTCCTGCTTGCGGATCACCAGGTCGTCCAGCTCCTCGTACGGAAAGGTGACCTCACCCAGGATCTCGTCGCGCACGGTCACGGGCTCGGGCGGCATGCGGAAGCGGATGACATGCTCCTCCGACGCCGCCCGCGCGAGCGCGGCCCGGTGGTCGTACGCGGGCGACCGGCGGTAGACGAAGGTCGTCTTGTCCGCCTCGGCGGTCTTGCGCATCGCCGCGAGCTCGTCGGGGGTCTCGAAGGCGGGGTAGGCCAGCTCGGCGTCGAGCAGTTTCTGCACGAAGCGGTCGTAGTGCTCGCGGCGCTGCGACTGGTAGAAGGGGCCCACCCGGCGGGCGTCTCCGCCGAACCCGTTGGCCTCCGGCCCGTCGTCCCAGCCGATGCCGAGCCAGGCGAGGTCTTCGAGGATGCCGGCGGCGGCGGCCTCGCTGGATCGCTTCTGATCGGTGTCCTCGATGCGGAGGACGAACCGGCCGCCCCGGCCCCGGGCGTAGGCGGCGCAGAAGAGGGCGGTGCGGGCGCCGCCGATGTGCAGGTGGCCCGTGGGGCTCGGGGCAAAGCGGGTGACGGTGTGGTTTGCAGGCTGGTCGGACATGGTGGCACGGTATCCGCCGCGGGCGGGCGTTGACCCGCCCGCGCCCGGCCCGGATCGTGGTATAGTGGACAGGCTCGGGGATATTTCTGCCCGAGCGACATCGCAACCCGGGCCGATGCGCCCACGCGCTGTGCGTCAACGGCGCGACCCGTCGATCGGCCCACAGGCCTCGCCTTCACATCGCGAGGACGAAAGGAGCCCCGAACGATGGCCACTCAATCGCACGCTGGTGCACGCTCGCCCGAAGAGATCCGAAACGTGGCGCTGGTCGGCCAGGGTGGTTCGGGCAAGACCACCCTCACCGAGCGGCTCCTGTTCGACGCCGGCGTGATCCAGCGCATGGGCAGCGTGGAGGACGGCAACACCGTCAGCGACTTCACCGAAGAGGAACGGCACCACCACCACTCGCTTGGCCTGTCGATGACCCATTTCGAGGCCGAGAGCCGCCTGTCGGGGCGAAGCGTGCTCGTGAACCTGCTCGACACGCCGGGCATGAGCGACTTCCTGGGGCACGCCATCGCCGCCCTGCCCGCGGTGGACACGGTCGCGGTGGTGATCGACCCGGCCAAGGGCATCGGCACGGTCACCCGCCGGATGTTCCAGATCGCCAAAGACCGCGACCTGCCCCGCTGCATCATCGTGGACAAGATCGACGAGTCGGGCATCGACCTGGCCGCGACCGTTGAGCAGATCCGCGAGCAGTTCGGCACCGAGTGCCTGCCAATCAACCTGCCCGCGGGCGATTCGGTGATCAACGTCTTCGAGCACGAGCACGCCGAGGGGGCCGAGCCCGACTTCTCCTCGGTCGAAGAGGCCCACCAGCAGATCCTCGAGCAGGTCGTCGAGGTGAACGACGAGCTGACGGAGATCTATTTCGACGGGGGTGAACTCGACCCCACGAAGCTGCACGAGGCCTTCGAAGAGTGCATGCGGCAGGGGCACCTCGTGCCGATCTGCTTCTGCAGCGCCAAAACCGGCGTGGGCATCGACGACCTGACCCATGTCATCGCCGACTACCTGCCCAGCCCGCCCGAGGGCAACCCGCGTCACTTCCTGAACGCGTCTTCGGAGGGGGACGACGACGGCAACGAGACGCCCTACGCCTACGCGCCCGACCCCGAGAAGCCGCTCCTGGCGCATGTTTTCAAGATCAAGGCCGACGCGCACTTCGGCAAGCTCGGCGTGTTCCGTGTGCACCAGGGAACCATCCGGGCCAAGGACGAGGTCTTCATCGGCGCGAACAAAAAGCCGGTGCGCATCGCGCACCTCTACAAGCGGCAGGGGGCCAAGTCGATCGAGGTCGAGGCGCTCGGGCCGGGTGACATCGGCGCGATCGCCAAGATCGACGATGTGCACTTCGGCAGCGTGCTGCACGGCGACCACGACGCCGACCGCGTGCACCTCGAGAGGCTGCCCATGCCCAAGCCCATGTTCGGCCTCGCCATCACGCTCAAGAACCACAAGGACGAAAGCAAGTTCGCCCCCGCCACGCACAAGATGATGGAAGAGGACCCCTGCCTCGTCATCGAACGCGTCGACGCCACCGGCGAGACCGTGATGCGCGGGCTGGGCGAGCTGCACCTGCGCGTCGTCCGTGAGAAGCTGCTCGAGCAGTACGGCATCGACATCGACACCGCCCCGCCCAGGGTCGCCTACAAGGAAACCATCACCGCCACCGCCGAGGCGATGCACCGGCACAAAAAGCAGTCGGGCGGCTCGGGCGAGTTCGGCGAGGTGCACCTGCGCGTCGCGCCCATCCCCATCGACCCGAGCCTCGGCGACGAGCCGACCTTCGAGTTCGTCAACGCCACCGTGGGCGGCTCGATCCCCAGGCAGTTCATGCCCGCGATCGAGAAGGGCGTGCGCGAGGTGCTCAAGTCGGGCGCGTTCGCCGGCTACCCGCTGACGGGCGTGCGGGTCGAGGTCTTCGACGGCAAGCACCACGCCGTCGACTCGAAAGAGGTGGCGTTCCTCAAGGCGGGCAGGCGCGCGTTCATCGAGGCGGTCCGCAACGCAAGGCCCGTGCTGCTCGAGCCGTTCGTGCACCTCGAGGTGACGGCGCCGAGCGCGTCGATGGGCGACATCACGGGCGACCTCTCGACCAAGCGGGGCCGGGTGCAGGACACCGACATGCTGGGGGCCGATGTCGTGATCGTGAAGGCCGAGGCGCCGCTGAGCGAGCTGCAGAACTACTCGACGATGCTCAAGAGCATGACCGGCGGGGCGGGCAGCTACACGATGGACTTCAGCCACACCGAGCAGACGCCGCCGAACGTGCAGCAGGAGGTGATGGCCGGGTTCGCCGGTCACGGCGAGGAGGACTGATCGAACCAGGCCGACCCCCGGACTCTTGGACGAGCCCGAAGCGCGGGCGAGGGACTGGGATCGAACCCAACCCGTGCGCCCGCTTCGGGCTCGTCGCTCGCGAAGGTCCGAGAATGTCGCCACGCAGGGGCACGCCGACCGGCTCGCACGGATCAGGCCGGCGCTCTACACTGAATCGTGACCGACGGAGGCCAATGACGCATGGACCGCATCGACACGTCACGGCTGTCAACGCTCACGCTTCGGCCCGCGGGCAAGGCCGGGAACGCCGTGGGCCCGCGGCTGGTCGATCCCTCGCCCCGGCTGCGGATGGTCGATCGGCGTGACACGGTCGAGCTCGGCGCGTCGAACCCGCTCGTCGCCGGCACGGTGTCGAGCGTTCCCGCGATGGCGCCGGGATCGCCTGTGTCGCCGGCGGCCCGTGCCGTGGCGGCCAACGCGGCGATGCGCCTGTACGCCTCGCCCGCCGATCAGAACGCGGCCGCCACGCGCCTCGCCTCGAACGCCACCGGTTCCACGCTCGACATCACCGCGTGAGCCGGCCCGAGCCAAGCCCGGCGGCCGCCCGTTTCGGGCTCGATCCCCGCGTCTGCTTCCTCAACCACGGATCGTTCGGCGCCTGCCCCGCGCCCGTGCTCGACGCGCAGCGCCGCCACCGGGACCTGATGGAACGCGAGCCCGTCACCTTCTTCATGAAGTCCGTCTTTGGGCTCATGGACCGCGCGCGGGCCGCCGTCGCCCGGCTGATCGGCGGAGAGCCAGAAGACTTCGTGTTCGTCAACAACGCGACGACCGCGGTCGCGACCATCTTCGAGAACGCGGCGGCGGGCGTCGGCCTCGCCGAGGATCGTCCCCTCGGGCCCGGCGACGAGATCCTGGTGAACGCGCTCGAGTACCCGGCCTGCCTCGCCAACGCTCGCCGCACCGCCGAGCGCACCGGAGCCTCGCTCCGCACGCTCGACATGCCAAGGCTCGACGGCATCATGACGCCCGATCGCTTCACCGAGATGCTGCTCGCGGGCGTCACCGATCGCACGCGGCTGTGCCTGCTCAGCCATGTGATCAGCCCGACCGGCTGGGTGCTGCCCGCGGCACAGATCATCCGCACGCTCGAAAGCCGCGGCGTCACCGCCATCCTCGACGGAGCCCACGGGCCGGGCTGCATCCCGATCGATCTCAACGACCTCAGGCCCGCGTTCTACACGGCCAATGCGCACAAATGGCTGTGCGCGCCCAAGGGCGCGGCGATCCTGTATGTGCGTCCCGACCTGCAGGAGCGGTTCAGGCCGCAGACGCTCAGCGTGTACGACGAAGCGCCCGCCGGCTTCCTCGGGCGCTCCCGCTTCAACCGCGACTTCGATTATGTGGGCACCGACGACGCGAGCGCCCGGCTCGCCATCGCCGACGCGATCGAGCTGCTTCCCGAGATCGCGGGCCTGTCATGGCCCGAGATCATCGAACGCAATCGCGCGCTCGCCCTCGAGGCCGGGGCGCTGCTGCGCGACAGGCTGGGCACCGATCCCTGCCAGAGCGACGCCATGGTCGGGCCCATGGCGCTCGTCGAGCTGCCGGCGATGCCCGAGTCTCACCGCGCGCGGCTCGAGGCCAGGCCCAAGGTCTTTCTCGATGCGCTGCAGGACGCTCTTGTCGAACGCCACGGCATCCAGGTGCCGGTGTACGCGGTCGGCAACGGCCGGCGCTGCGTGCGCATCAGCGCGCAGATCTACAACACGATCGAGCAGTACGCGTTCCTGGCGGATGCGCTGATCGAAGAGCTGGATCGAGAAGTGCAGTAGACGAGCCAGGAGCGCAAGCGAGGGAATGGGAGCGACTCCAACCCCCGCTCGCGCTTCGGGCTCCTCAAGACATCACAACCCGTAGTTGGGCCGGAGCTTGGCTTCGAGGTACTCGACCAGCGGGTCGGGCGAGAGGTCGGCGCCGGTGGCGCGTCTGGTGAGTTCGTTCGCGGTGTAGCGTCGGCCGTGCTGGTGGATGTGGTCGCGGAGCCAGGCGAGCAGCGGCGCGAACTGGCCCTGTGCGATCTGCTCGTCGATGTCGCCGATGTCGCGGCGGATGGCGCGCCAGAGCTGGGCCATGTGCAGGTTGCCGAGCGTGTAGGTCGGGAAGTAGCCGACCAGCCCGAAGCTCCAGTGCACATCCTGCAGGCAGCCCTCGCGGTCGCTGGGCACATCGAGGCCGAGGAATTCTTTGTAGCGGTCGTTCCACGCGGCGGGCAGGTCGGCCGTGGAGAGATCGCCCGAGATGAGCGCTCGCTCAAGCTCGAAGCGGATCATCACGTGCAGGTTGTAGGTGCCCTCGTCGGCCTCGACGCGGATGAGGCTGGGCGTCGCGGTGTTGACGGCCGCCGCCATGCTCTCGGGCGTCTGGTCGGCGAACGCGTCGCCCATGTGCTTCTTGGCGTGCGGGAGCGCGAAGCGCCAGAAGGCCTCGCTGCGTCCGACGGCGTTCTCCCAGAGCCGGCTCTGGCTCTCGTGCATGCCCAGGCTCACCGCTTCGCCGCAGGGCAGGCCGAACTGATCGGGCAACGCGCCCCGTCCGTGCCGCTCGCCCAGGGGCAGGCCCTGTTCGTAGAGCCCGTGGCCCATCTCGTGCATGGTGCCGTAGAGCGCATCGGTCCACGAGTCCTCGCGGTAGCGGGTGGTCATGCGGGTGTCGCCCGGCGCGACGCCCTCGCAGAAGGGATGGACGGTGACATCGAGCCGCCCTCGCTCGAAGCTGAAGCCGCAGGCCTCGGCGACGAATCGGCCGAAGGCTTCCTGCTTGGCCGCGGGGATGTGCGCGCGGAGGATGTCGGTCTTGGGCGGCGTGCCGTTGTCGGCGATGTCCTTGATCAGGTCGCTCAGGCGCTTGCGCAGGGGCGTGAAGACGGCCTCGATATCTGCCGCCTTGGCGTCGGGCTCGTATTCGTCGAGCAGCGCGTCATAAAGCTCGCCGCCCTGCGCCAGGCAGCTTGCCATCTCGCGGGTCAGGCCGAGCACGGTGTCGAGATGGGGGCGGAAGGCGGGGTAGTCGTTGTTCGCACGGGCTGCTTTCCACGCGTGCTGGGCGGCGCTGCGGGCGGAAGCCAGCTTTGAGACCAGGTCCGCGGGCACGCGTGTGCGGCGGTCGTAGTCCCGCCGGGCCTCGCGGATGTTCG
>DAIOTV010000069.1:0-12680 GCA_036751825.1 Phycisphaerales bacterium | reverse complement strand
CGAGAGCGTCGGCCGCGGGCAGCGCTGCGGTTGCGTCCACGACCCACGGGGCCTCGTCGCCGGTGCCCATCGATCGGTTGCCACGCGTTGAGAGCTCTGCGGCGATCCGCGAGGCGGTGTTTGAGCAGACCCGACCCGACTCGGCCGACCGACCCTCGGCATCAAAGGGCTTGCCGAGCCGGTCCCGGGCCAGCCGGTCGAGCACAAGGTTGCACGGCCCGATGTCCTCGCCTCGGATTCCGGCAAGATCGGCCGAGGCGTTGCTGCCTTCTACAGGCAGCCGTGTGAGGTTGGCGAACCCTCCGAGATTCAGCACCGCGCGGGGCTCCGACGGACTCCGGAATAGGATCCAGTCGGCCAGAGGCGTCAACGGAGCTCCCTGCCCGCCGCTGAAAACGCTGCGCGATCGCAAGTCAGTTACGACGCGGGCGGACAGGGCAACCGCTACAGGCCAAGGATTCAACAACTGCCAAGACAACGGCGGCTCGTGCAGCACGGTCTGGCCGTGCATCACGATCAGGTCCGGCCTGTCACCCTGGAGCAGGTCGGCAACGAGCGCAGCGTGGGCCGAACCGAGATCGAGCGACATCGCGTGCAGCTCGCGTGCCGTGACCGCTGCGCCCTCCGCGAACGCTCTCAGGCGCTCGGCGTGAGGCAGCGGCGCGCTCGCGCCGCGCACCACGGTGACCGCCATCGACAGCCCCTCTCCCGAGATCGAGACCAGGGCGGCGTCGATGCCGTCCATGCTCGTGCCGGACATGCAGCCCACAACCAGACGAGGCGTGCTCATCGGGACGCTCCCGCGAGCGTTTCCGCAACGCCCTTCAGCAGGTCAAGGCTGCGGTCCAGCCCGCCCGGCCGCGAGCGCCGCTCCCACAGGGCGTGAAAGTCATCGGTAATGGACGCGAGCCTCGATGCCGGTACATCGCTCGTGTGCGACGCTCGTCGTGCGACCGCGAGATCGCAAGCGAACCGTGACGCCGCGATCGTCCACCGCAGCTCGTCAGAGATCGGCGGATCTGCGGATGGCATGCACCGTTCAAGTTCCTCGAGCCGATCGCGGCACGCCCGCCACTGGGACACCGACCCACGCCGCGGCAGCGCGGGATTCGCCGGGAAAAGCTCGTTGAACACCGCCGAAGCATTCTTGAGCTCCGTGCGGTCCGGACCCGGGCCCGCGAATCCGCTGCGAGACCGCAGCTCGCGGTCCGCGTCGCCGAGTTCATCCAACCAGGGCCCGAGTGCGCGCGATCCGAAGAGCAGGCGCGACGCTGCGCCCGGATCGGTGTTCGCGGTTCCGTGCCACGCGGCGTGCGCTGCGTCGCCCAGTGCGTGCAGCGTGATCGGCCACTGCTGCTGATGGCCGACATCGCCCCACGCGGTGATGAGCACGCCGTCGAAGCCAGCGCGCTCGGTGCACGCCGCGTCCAGCGTCGCTCGACGCTCGGCTGTCCGCCCGCCGAATGTTCGCCAGCACGCCGTGCCCGGGCAGACCCAGCCGACTCGGCCCGCCGAGCGCAGGGCCGTGTTCCACTCGTCAAACGGCGAGTCCGGCTCGTAGCCCCACGCCAGCGGCTGGAGCGACGCCGGGAGCATCTCGAGCGTGCCGGGCGAGCCGAGCGCGATGTCGGCCCAGAACATCGGCTGGAAGCCCTGTTCCTCGGCGAGGCGGGCCACCGAAGCGACGAACGCCGCGTACACCGCACCTTTGCCGCGCTCTGCGACCGCCTGCTTCGATCGCCCGACGCCTACGTCCGCCGTTTCGTCGCAGCCGACATTGATCAGAGGCGACGTGAAGCACTCACGCAGCTGGCCGATCCAATCGCTCACCAGCGAGAGGCTTCGTTCATCGACCGGGCAGAGGGAGAAGGGCCCGCTTCGCGTGAGGCCATAGAAGTTGTACGGCCCGTGCGTCTCGGCGAGATGGGCGTACTCGGGTCGCGAGAGCCACTCCGCGAGGTGACCGAAGCAGTTCTGGTTGGCCGCAAGCGTGATGCCACGCTCGCGGCACAACGCTTCGAGCGCGCGGATCTCGTCCGCCGTCATTGGCGATGCATCCCGCCACACGCCCTCGTGCCCTCGGTAGGCGAAGGTGTGCTCGGTGTAGAGCTGCAGGTGATTCATCCGCAGCGCCGACAGGGTGTCGATCAGCTCGCGCAGCGTTTGCATCGTCGGCACGCGGTTGCGTGACACATCGAGCATGAAGCCCCGCGTTGCGAATCGTGGCCAGTCGCCGATCTCAAAGCCAGGGCATTCGCTGCCCTCGTTGGCCGCAAGCTGACGGAGCGCCGAGCGTGCCGAGTGCTCACCGTCGTCGTCGGCCGCGGTTGCCGCGAGCGCCCGGCCGTCGAACGCGATGGTGTATGACCCCGGGCGGTCCAGCGGCACCCGAGCGATCGGCGTGCGGAGGACATCCTTCAGCACACCGCCGCCGGCCAGCGCGCGCTTGTCTCGCGGTGGCGGGTAGAGCTGGTCGACGGGCGTCATCGCGAAACCCCGCGAGGCAGGATCGCGATGGCAAAGGAGACCGCAGCGGCGACGGTCAGCTTCCACGCGAACGCGAGCGAGACGATGGCGTCGAGCCTCTTGGGCAGCGGCTCGTCATCGCCGAGGATCGCGACCCACACCGACCTTTCCATTGCCAGCACCAGCAGGAACCCCGCGGCGAGCGACGCGACGACCGAGGCGGTGCTGCCGCGCCGGGTCAGCAGCGCGGCAACAAACACGCCGACAAGCCCAGAGTAGGCGAATGTCATCACGCTCAACGCGAAGGTCAGCAGCGTGCCACCGCTTGCCGCCTTGTCCTGCTGCCAGAAGACGCACAGCACCGCAAACGAGCCCAGCAGAAGCCCGAAACCGATCACGCCCATCCGGCCGACCAGCACATAGTGCCGCGGCTCGCGATTGGGCACGGCGTGTCTGTAAAAATCGCTCACCATCGAGCTGCTCATCGCGTTGATCGCGCTGTTCAGGCTGCTCAGCCCCGCCGCGAACAGCCCCGCCATCATCAGCCCTGGCACGCCCGCCGGCAGCTCTTTCAGGATGAACTCGAGGAACACCTGCCGGTCGTCCGCGGGCAGTTCGTCCGGCGCGGCAGCGCCCATGAGCTCGGGCCGCTGGTAGTAGACGAACAGCAGCAGCCCAACGACCAGAAAGACCAGCACCGACGGGACGCCGAGCAGGATGCCGGCGATGACCGAACGCGAGCCGGCCTTGGCGTCCTTGCAGGTGAGCATGCGTTGCACGAGGTCCTGGTCCGTGCCGTACGACCCGATGCCCATGATCGCAAAGCCGATGGTGGCGGTGAGCAGGCCGAAGGGCAGGCGCGGGTCGGGATCGGTGTTGAGGACGGTGAGCTTGCTGGCCCCGTCGGTGCCGCCCGACCGAAGCGCACCGAGGACCTCCGACCAGGGCGCCTCGATCCGCATCGCGATCACAACAATCGCGATCATCGCCGCCGACAGCAGCACCGCCATCTGGATCACATCGGTCCAGATCACGCTCGCGATGCCGCCGATGAAGGTGTAGGTGATGCCCACGGCCGTGAGCACGCCGATCGCGATCAGCAGGTTCGGCGGCTGCATGCCCTCCTCGACCCCGAAGAGCACGAGCGAGAGCGGGATCGCCCCGATATAGATCCGCGCGCCGCTGGCCATCATCCGTCCGACCAGGAACGCCAGGCTCGCCGCCCGCATCGCCGTGGGACTGAACCGATCGGCGAGCAGCGCGTAGATCGAGCTGACCCCTGCCTTGTAGAACGCCGGGATGAACACGAGCGCGACGATGATCGCCGCGATGATCATGCCGAGGTTCGTCGAGAGGTAGGTCAGGTCGCCCGTGTACCCCTGCTGCGGCACGCCCACGAACGAGGCCGCCGACATGCTGGTCGCCACGATCGAGACCGCCACCGCCCAGATCGGCATGCGCCGGCCGGCGAGGAAGTAGTCGTCGGTGCTCTGCTGCTCGCGGCGGCTGAAAAGGTACCCCGTGCCCGCGAGGAGCAGGAAATATCCGCCGAGCACGGCCCAGTCAAGCGGAAGAAATGTCGCGAGCACGAGCGTCGTCAAGGGTTTCTCTTCCGCTGCGGGCACCAGAGGTCAATATTCTATAATCTAGCCGAAGTCGGCCCGGAATGCTCGCCTGGAGGTGACCGTGCGCACGCTGATGATCCCGTTGCTCCTTGCCCTTGCCACGCTTGCCGTGCTCGCGGCCGGATGCACTTCCACACCCCGCGAACGGCCCGCCGACCCGCTGCCCTCTGCCCGGCCGATGGTCGGCCAGGAAGCGGCCCGCCTCGGCGACGAGATCGTGGTCGCCGGCCGTCGTTTCCACACCGGTGCCCCGGTCGTGCTCTGGACCGACCCCGGCGGCTATGACGCCTACCGCGTCCACCAGCGATTCGCAAGCCCGGCCGATATCGAGAACGGCCACGAGATGGACGGCAAGCCCAGGTACAACACCCGCCAGGGACCGTATGAAGACGTCGACTTCGCCGCCAAACGCGCCGGCGACTGGACCCTCGACGAACTGCAACAGGTCGTCGATCAGTTCGTCATCCACTACGACGTCTGCGGCACCAGCCGGACCTGCTTCCGCGTGCTCCAGGACATGCGGGGCCTCAGCGTTCACTTCATGCTCGATGTCGACGGCACCATCTACCAGACCCTCGACCTCAAGGAGCGCGCCTGGCACGCCACCAAGGCCAACCACCGCTCCATCGGCATCGAGATCGCCAACATCGGCGCGTACAGCCCCGAGAATGCCCGCGTGCTCGACGAGTGGTACACCACCGACGAATCCGGCACGCGGATGACGCTCCCCTCACGCTTCGGCGACGGCGGCATCCGAACGCGGGGCTTCGTCGCAAGGCCCGCGCGCCCCGAGCCCGTTCGCGGCACGATCAACGGCCGAGAGCTCGTCATGTACGACCTCACCCCCGAGCAGCACGACTCGCTCGCCAAACTGATCGCCACACTGAACGCCGTCTTTCCCGGCATGCCCATCGACGCGCCCCGCGCCGCCGACGGCTCGGTTGCCGACTCGGTTCTTTCCGAGGACGAGTTCGACTCGTTCGCCGGCGTGCTCGGCCACTACCATGTGCAGGACAACAAGGTCGACCCCGGCCCGGCGTTCGACTGGGAGCGTGTGCTCGCCGCCGCCCGCGCGATCCGTGAAAGCGAGACACCGTGTGACTGACCGCGAGCTCACCTTCCTGCTCCACAAGTACGAGACCTTCGAGCGCGAGGTCATCGCTCCCGCGACCAGTTCGCGCATCGCCCCGCTCGATGTCGGCTGGTGCCCGGTCACCACCGACCTGCGACCCAGCGAGGCCGCCAAGCTCGACTTCACGCCCGTCCGACCCGGCTTTCGCTGGGGGCCCGCGTGGACACGCGGCTGGTTCCGCCTTCGTGGACCCCGGCCGAACGGAAGCGATGCGGTGGTGCGCTTCGACTGCGGCACCGAGGCTCTGCTCTTTGACGGCAACCGGCCCTGGCAGGGGTTCGACGCCAACCGCGACGCCGCACCCCTGCCGCCCGCTGCCGCGTCAATGGGAGGCCAGATCGAGCTCTTGATCGAGGCCGAGTGCATGCACCCGTGGGGCGTGAAGGCGTTCAGTTGGGATGCATCCGAGACGCACAAGCGGTGGGGGAGCGACGACCCGGGCCACCTCACGCTCGCCGAGCTGGCAACAAGCCACGAGCCAGTCCAACGGCTCGCGTGCGCCTTCCGCTTCGCGCGCCAGTTGCTCGCCGAGGTCGGGTTGCGATCGACCACAGGACGACTCGTGAAGCAGTCGATCGAGCGTTGCCTGCGCGTCATCGATGACCGTGATGTCCTCGGCACGGCGGATGCGGGGCTCGCCGAGCTGCACGCATCGCTGTCCGCGGGCGCCGACGCCGGCGCCAGCCAAGCCGTGGCGGTCGGGCACGCGCACATCGACACCGCCTGGCTCTGGACGCTCGACCACACCCGGCGCAAGTGCCAGCGGTCGTGGGCAAACGTGCTGCGGCTCATGGAGCGGTACGACTCGTTCCCGTTCCTGTGCAGCCAGGCCGCGCAGTACGCCATGGTCGAACGCGACGCGCCCGAGCAGTTCGAGGAGATCCGGTCGCGCGTCGCCGAAGGCCGATGGGAACCCTTCGGCTCGATGTGGGTCGAGCCCGATTGCAGCGTGCCTTCGGGCGAATCGCTCATCCGGCAGATCGCTGTCGGCTGCGGCTACTGGCAGGACAGATTCGGCGAAGGCATCGGCCACGGCGTGTGCTTCCTGCCCGATACCTTCGGCTTCCCCGCCACGCTCCCGACGATCCTCGCGGCCTGCGGCGTCCACACCTTCATCACCAACAAGATGTCGTGGAATCAGACCAACCCCATGCCGCACACCAGCTTCGACTGGATCGGCCCCGACGGCTCGGCCGTGCTCGCCCATCTCACGCCCGGCGGCGACTACAACGCCACCAACACACCGAAGGAACTCATCAAGGGCGAGCGCGTCGGCCTCTCGGCGCCGCCCGCCGACCGATGGCTCCAGCCCTTCGGCTTCGGCGACGGCGGCGGCGGGCCCACCGCGCAGCACATCGAGAACGCGCTTCTCGCCGAGCGCTGCCCGGGCATGCCGCGTGTCACGCTCGGCACGGGCCGATCGCTCGTCGACGCGCTGCACGCCGATCGAGACGAGGCCACAACGCGTGGCGAAACCTGGCCAAACTGGCGGGGCGATCTGTATCTCGAGCTCCACCGCGGCACGTTCACTACGCAACGCAAGCTCAAGCAGCTCAATGTCGCCGCCGAGGAGGGCCTTCGCGAAGCCGAGATGCTCGCGTGCCTGGGTGAAGCCGAAAGCGCCACACCGCTCGACGAGCTCTGGAGAACGCTGCTCACCAACCAGTTCCACGACATCCTGCCCGGCTCGTCGATCACAGAGGTCAATGAGCAGGCCCGCCACGAACTCACGAATGTCTGTGCCGAGGCGTCCGGCCTCGCGGCGAAGTCACTCGGCGACGGCCAACCCGCGGGCGTCTGGAACCCTGCAAGCTCGCCCGCGTCCGGCGTGCTCAACACCGGGGATCGGCTCGATTTCGTTCGTGACATCCCGCCGATCTCCGTCGCTCCGCTGGCCGCTTCCGACCCGCGTGAGCCGGTGCGTGTCTCGGCATCGACCCTCGACAACGGCCTCGTCCGCATCGAACTCGACGACGCCGGCGAGATCGCATCGTTCCGGCGGTCCGATGGCGACGAACTCGTCGAGAGCCCGATGCACTGCTACCGCCTCTTCCGCGACCGTCCCCACATGTGGGACGCATGGGACATCGACCCGGGCTACGACGCCGACGAGATCGAACTCGATCGAAGCGTTGACATCACCGTCACGCGAACCGACCCGCTCCGCGGCGTCATCGAAGCGAGACGCGCGATCGGCGCGTCCTCCTCGGTCACGACAAGGTACATCCTCGACGCCGAATCGCCCGTGCTGCGCGTCGAGATGGACATCGACTGGAACGAATCCCGCCGGCTGCTGCGCGTCGAGTACCCGACGACCGTCGCATCATCGTCTGCGATCTGCGGCACGCAGTTCGGCTTCATCGAACGCCAAACCCACGGCAACACGAGCTGGGACCGCGCCCGATTCGAGTTCCCCGCCCATCGGTTCGTCAGCCTCGGGCAGCCGGATCGGGGCTTTGCGGTGCTCGCGGCCGACATCCACGGCTGGAGCTGTCAGGGCTCGATCGTCGGTGCCTCGCTCCTGCGAAGCCCGGTCCACCCTGACCCGATCGCCGACCGCGGCACCCACCGGCTCGCCCTCGGCCTCTGCCCGCACTCGGGCGACTGGCGCGAGTCGCGCATCGGCGAGCTCGCCGAACGCTCCGCCCGCCCGATCCGGCCCGTCGGCCGATCGGAAGCCGCCAGCCCGCTCGCATGGGACACCGATGGCTCGTGCCGCATCGAGCTCGCCGCGCTGCTGCCCGACAAGGCCAACCCCGGAAGCGTGCTCGCACGGTTCGTGGAGGTCGAAGGCGGCACGGGCACGATCCGCGTCATCGGTCGAGGCAAGATCGGCTCGATCACGCGAACCGACGCGCTCGGCACGACCGATCTCGGAACGCTGCGACCCGACCAGCCCATCCCCGTGCGCGGCGGCCAGATCCTCACCCTCCGCATCAAGCTCGACCGCTAGGCAGGGTCCCAGGGCCAGCGCGTCGGCGCGCCGCGCGCTTCAATGGTGTGCCGAACATTCGATGCTGCAACGGCTTCGCACAACGCCTGCGAGGGAACTCCGTCGCGCACGCAGGCAGCCGCGGCCATGCCCGCCGCTTCGCCGATCGCCCACTCCACCGCGTGCGTCCGCGTCGCCCCGTTGGCGATGTGCGTCACGCCCAGGCACTTGCCCGCCGCGATCACGTTCGTCGCCCGCACCGGCACGAGCGATCGCAGCGGGATCTGGAAGGGCGTCGATTCCACATAAATGCTGTTCCGCCCCGTCGGTGTCGGGTGCAGGTCGATGTGGTAGTGCCCGATCGCGACCGAGTCATCGAATGGCTCGCACCGGCCCTCCGCTGGCACGCCACCAACACCCGCGTCGAGATGCCCGCGCTGCTGCGAGCCGATATCGGGCTCGGCCAGCATCCGCACCGCCTCCAGCCGGCGAGGCTCGCGGATGTACGGCATCATGGCGAACCCGTCCGCCGTGCCGAGCTCGCTTCCGCTCAGCACCAGCCCGGGGAACCCCATCCCGCCATCGCGCCGCGGCGCTTCGGTCTGCATCCAGTACAGGAAGCACGCCGACAGCTGCTTCGCGTTCTCGAACGCTCTGCGTCTGTCGGTGCGAGGCAGCGACAGAATCGGCTCGCGCCAGTCGTCCATCTGCACAACATTGAACAGGCTCACATCCGGCCTGCCATCCGTGTGGATTGATCCGTCCACGATCCGGCGATACCGCCACAGCTCCCACGCGCCGCGCTCCGGCTCGTCCGGCGGCGGCACCAGATCGAGCGTGCGTGTCGCGCGGTCGCCGTGCGTGGGGATCACCCACGAGAACAGCGGCCCGGGCCAGGGCCGGTCGTGCATCGTCGGCACCCAGCGACGCAGCTCGTCGTACCCGGCGGGCCGATCGATCACCGCTTCCCGGCCCGGATAATGCTCGATCGCGAAGCACCATGTCGGAGGCTGCTGGCAACGCTCGTCTGGTTCCGCGGGTGCGTGCCGCTCGCCGTGCGCCCCCGCGCCCTCCGCGCCGACGCGGTGCTCGATCCCCCCGAGCTCAAGCAGGTCGCCCGACTCGCTCGCCTCGAGGAAGACCGCTCCCGTGACGACGACGCGGTCACCCGCCGAATCGGTCCCGATGATCGCCGAGACGCGGTCGCCATCGCGCTCGACCGACTCGGCCGCAAAGCCCGTCAGAACCGAGATGCGATCCGGCGCACCGGCCTTGCGGAGCATGTGCTCTAGCACGCCGTGCGCGATCCGCGGCGAGCAGCAGAGCCGGCTCACCCAGCCGCCGCCCGGGTTCAGGTTGTCCTTCTGCAGAGCATCCGGCGTAAGCGACTCGTGCCCACGGTAGCGGGCGCGTACGAGCGAACGGAACCGCGCGTAGCTCCGCGTCGCCCCGCAGCTCTCCACCCATCGGTTCTCGTCCGGGGGCACCGCCTGGCTCGTCAGCTGCCCACCGACCCACGCCGAGGGCTCAAGCACCACGCACCGCACGCCCGACTCGCCAAGAGCCATCGCCGCCGCCACACCCCCGACGCCTCCGCCGACGATGACAACCTCCGCGGCGATCTCTCTGGTCATCCCTTCACCGCCCCTGCGAACATGTTGGGCTTCAGCCACCGCTGCGCCGCGAAGAAGAACACCACGATGGGAATGAGCGCCAGCACAGAGGCCGCGTACGCCAGCCGAAGATTCGTCGAGAACTGCCCCAGCAGCTCGTTGATCTTGATCGGCAGCGTGAAGTTGTCCTCGCTCTTGAGCACGACCAGCGGCCAGAGCAGGTCGCTCCACGCGCCGATGACGCTGAATACCGCGAGCGTTGCCAGCGTCGGTGCCGCCAGCGGCAGCATCACGTTCAGCCAGATGCGGAACGTCGACGCCCCGTCGATGCGGGCCGCTTCTTCCAAATCGGTCGGGATCGCCAGGAACGCCTGCCGGCAGAGGTAGATCCCGAACGCAGAGACCGACCCGGGAACGATCAGCGCAAGCAGCGTGTCGTACAGCCCCATGCCGACCACGATCGTGAACATCGGCACGACGATCACCTGCTCGGGCACCATCATCGTCGCGAGGATGAGAACGAACAGCGTGCCCCGCCCGCGGAACTTCATCCGCGCCAGCGGGTACGCCGCCAGCGCCGCCAGCAGCACATTGAGCGCGGCCCGACCGAAGGTAACGACGACGCTGTTCACCAGCGCGTCCCGCAGGCCTTCGTCATCCCAGATCGCCCGGACGTTGTCGAGTGTCAGCTCCTTCGGGATCCCCCCGAGGTCCTCGGTCGCCGGGCTGAACGCGCCGAACAGCAGCCAGAGCGTGGGCCCCACGCTGAGCGCCACCAGCAACGCCGCGCCGACGTACAGCAGCGCACGCACCGCCTTGTCCCCCCGCGAGTGGGTCATGCGTCGCGGCTCCTCGTGATCCACAGGTTCAGCAGGCTGAACACCAGGATGATCGCGAAAAGCGTCATGCCCAGCGCGCTCGCCACGCCGAAGTCACCCTCCACGAACGCTCGCTCGTAGACCATCGGCACCGCGGTCTGGTGGTCCACGGGCACGCCGCGCACCGTCACGAAGATCTCGTCGAACACCTTCAACGCCGAGATCGACGACACGATCGTGACGAGCACGAGCAGCGGCGCGAGGCTGGGCAGCACCACATGCCGGGCGACCGCCAGCCGGCCCGCGCCGTCGAGCGCCGCCGCCTCGCGAAGCTCCTTCGGCACCGCCAGCAGGCCCGCAAGCAGGATCATCATGTAGAACCCGAAGCCCTTCCACAGCGTCACCAGCATCGGGCTGATCAGCGTCCACGGCTTCTCCGTCAGCCACGCCACCGTGGGCAGCGACACCGCTTCGAGCCCGGCGTTCAGCAGCCCGCCCTGCTCGCGAAGCAGCGAACGCCACGCGATCGCCGCCACGATCGTCGGCGTGATCACGGGCAGAAAGAACAGAAGCCGCAGCAGCCGCTCTCCCTTGAGCTGCGCGTGCACCGTGAACGCCGCCAGCAGCGACACGAAGATCAAGGCCGGCGTCACCAGCAGATACAGCAAGCTGTTGGCGATGGTCACCCAGAACCAGTCGCTCGCCGCCAGTCGGCGGTAGTTCTCGATGCCGATCCACTCGGGCTCGGTGAACACCGTGTACTTCGTCAGCGAGAAGTAGGCCACCTGCGCCGTCGGGATCATGAAGAACACCGCCAGCACCGTCACCGCGGGCAGCAGATACGCGTAGGGCGTCAGCCTGTTGTTGTGCAGCGAGCGGCTCACGCGTTGCCCTCCGCCGCGGTGCCGATCGGCGACGGCGTCGGGATCGCGTCCATAGGCCCGCCGCCCGTCGCGATCAGCAGCTGGTTCCACCGCGCCTCGATCTCCGCCAGCCCCTCCTCCAGCCCGCTCGTGCCGAGCAGCACCCGCGTGATCCGATCCTCGAAGACCTTCCGCATGTCGGGCCACGCCGCGAGCGCAGGCGTAAAGGCCACGGCCGCGGGCAACGCACGCGCCGCCGACGACCGCGCGAGCGCGATCTTCGATTCCGCGTCGTCCGTCCGCGCCGGCGGGTCGAACAGCGGGTCCTCCAGGCTCGAGGGCGTGCTGGGCAGGATGTTCACGATCCGGCAGAACGCCAGCTGAGCCGCCGCGCTCGTCACGTGCGACGCCAGTTCCGCCGCGAGCCGCTGGTTCCGAGACCGGGCCATCACCCCGAGCACCATCACCGAGATGTGCGGCCGCCCGAGCGAGCCCGTCACCGCCGGCCGCACCGCCGTCGCGTCGAACACGCTCGGCGCCACATCCCTGATCCGACCGAGGAAGTTCGGCCCCGTGTTGATCAGCCCGAGCCGGCCGCTCTGGTAGCCCTCGATCAGGTGCGCGTGCCCCTTCGTCGCCGACTCCCGCGGCACCAGCCCGGCGCGGAACGCGTCAACCCACCGCGACAGCATGCGCGTGGCCTCTGGCGTCGCCAGCGTCGATCGGAGCCGGCCCGTGCCGTCCTTCTCGAACAGGCGCACCCCGTCCGCCAGCAGCATCGCCGGGAGCTGCGACTCGCGACCCAGGGGGTGCGAGAACAGGAACGCATCGCCGCCGAGCCGCGTCCGCTCCGCGAGGTGAAGCAGATCGTCCCATCGCGTCGGCACCGCGTCTGGATCGACCCCCGCCTCGGCGAGCACCGAACGGTTCGCCAGCACCGACTGCGTCGTCAGATACCACGGCAGCGCACGCAGCGTCCCGTCGATCCGGCACACGCTCAGCGCGCCGTCGAGGTATGTCCGCTCCGCCGGCTCGGCCAGCAGCGGACCGTGGTCCGCGAACGCCCCGAGCGACGCGAACCGAGCGAAGGTCAGGTCGGACATATTCACCACATCCGGCGAACGCCCCGCCGCCGTCGCCGCCACCAGCTTCCGCTCGATCGCGTCGAACGGCACATCGGCCCACTCCACCTTGACCCCGGGGTGCGAAGCCTCGAACGACGCGCTGGTCG
>DAIOTV010000068.1:523-13038 GCA_036751825.1 Phycisphaerales bacterium | reverse complement strand
GTCAGCGGCACCAACCCGGCGCAGTCGCTCGCCGACCTGGCCGCGACGGGCGCACGATGATGTTCGGCGGCGAGGTCGCCGGCGCGCCGGGCTCGGCCGCGTTCATCGCGTTCACCCCCACGGGCACCAACGGGTTCGTGCGGCTCGACGGCGAGACGCACCTGATCAGCAGCGGCAAGCACATCGAGAACGCCGAGCCGGTGGTGTTCAACCTGACCACGCTGCCCGAGGGGTTCATCAACTGGAAGGAATTCCAGTGCAGCGCGATCGACCCGCAGACGATGCTCGAGCTGAACGACACCGAGCTGACCCCCGAGCGCGCCCGGCAGGTGCTGGCGCAGCTCCCGCTCACCCCGCCCCCCGCGGGCGACGCGGCCCCGGCGCGCAACGACGATCCGATCGACGAGTGCCGGATCGTGGATGTCGCGATCGAGGCCGATGTCGAGCTCGGCAACGAGTTCGCGGGCGCCGAGGACCAGCGGCAGGCGCTGCTCGACTACATCGAGACGCTCGTGGGCACGGTCAGCTACATCTACACGCAGCAGCTGAACCTCGAGTTCAATGTCATCTTCGCCCGCGACTGGGTGGGCGAGGCCACCAACGCCGACCCGTGGGACGGGCTGTCGACGGCCGAGGTGCTCTTCGAGCTGCGCGCCGAGTGGACGCCCACCTCGGCGCCCACCGGGCTGAACTGGCAGGGCGTGCACCTGCTGAGCGCGCGGAACCTCGGCGGCGGCGTGGCGTTCCTGCGGGGCATCTGCAACCAGGACTTCGCCCACGCGGTGTCGGCCGACCTCAACGCCGCCTTCCCGCTCACCCCCGCCGGGCTGCCCGTCACGCGCGACGCGTTCAACTGGGACCTGATCGTCGTGGCGCACGAGTGGGGCCACAATCTGGCGGCGCCGCACACGCACGGCATCGATCCGCCCATCGACCGGTGCGCGTTCGGCAGCTGCGGCGACGCCGCGGGCGGCACGATCATGAGCTACTGCCACCTCTGCTCGCCCGGCATCCAGAACATCGACCTGCGCTTCGACGACCGCATGGTCGAGGAGTTCATCCGCCCGTTCATCGAGGGCGGCGCCGGCTGCAACCTCGTGCAGCCCTCGGAGCGCTGCCAGCAGTCGCCCGTGCCGCCCTGCCCGGCGGATGTCAACGGCGACCAGCAGCTCACCGGCGCCGACTTCAGCGCGTGGATCGTGGCCTACAACGCCGGCGACCTCGACCTGGCCGACATCAACCGCGACGGGCAGCTGACCGGCGCGGACTTCAACGCCTGGCTCGCCGCCTTCAACGCCGGCTGCGACTTCGGCGAAGACTGATCAGGCGACGGATCACACCGACGGCGCGTGCCGCCGGGACAATCGGATCACCCGCTCAGCGGCCCGTCGGCGTGGCGGGCCGCTGTGCTGCGCGGGCCGAGCCGGGTGGCTTGCCGCGGGGGTTCTCGGTCGTCCTGTGCCGGCGTCGGGCGAGCAGCAGGAGGCCGGCGATGGCGAACGGCCCGCCGCGGGCCGGCCCGTCGAGGCTCTCGACCCCGATGCCGATCGATGCCGCGACCGGCGGGCATGGTGCGAGCGGCACCGCGTCGGCGGGCGTGCCAAGCGTACAAAATACGATCAGCAGACAGTCAATTGAGGGCATGTGGATCGGCTACCCGTGTCTATTCGGACCCTGCACAACACTGAGCGTTCGCGGAATACGTGCACGATCGGTTCGGAAGAGTTGGTATCGGCCGACGGGTGTGGTAGCTTGACACTCGATTCCGGGGCGTCGGTGCCTCCCCCTTGAACCGGGCGTTCAGCCGGTCATCGGGAACCGAAGCGCAGATGTGGCCGAATCGAGACAGTTCTCAGGGATGTCTCCCAAACGGTCTGTTGATTCTGATAAGTCGTTCTCACAGTGGCCGCTCCGTCGGTCGCGGGCCTGCAGCGAAGGAGAGTGAGCGGATGACGGTGAAGACGTTGATGAGCGCGGCGATCGCGTCGGGTGTGCTTCTCGTGTGCCCGGCCCAGGCGCAGCAGGCCCCCCGCGGCGACGGCGTGCAGGCCGGCGAGGCCGGGGTGGTCCTGCGGTCGCCCGACGGCGTGTGGTCGATCGTCGACCGCGTGCCGGCGGCGGTGGAGGCCCAGCCCGCGTTCATCCGTCCGACGGTGTTCGTGCCCGCGGTCATCGACGCCGAGTCCCTGTCGCGCGCCCTCGCCGACGCGCCGACCGAGAGCGCGTACTTCGACGGCGCCGCGCCGGTGGCGATGGACCTGCCGATGCCCGACGGCGGGTTCGACACCTTCCTGGTCTACGAGACCCCGATCATGTCGCCGGGCCTGCAGGCGAAGTTCCCGTGGATGAAGACCTACGCCGGCGGGAGCGTCAACGACCCGAGCGCGACGATCCGCGTGACCGTCACGCAGCTCGGCTTCGACGCCATGGTCATGCGCACGGGCCCGGATGTGTATGTCGATCGCTACAGCAACGGCAACGCGGACTTCTACACGAGCTACTACGAGTACGACCTGACGCGCGAGAACCTGGAATGGACCTGCCACGTGCAGGCGTCCGAGCCGGTGATGCAGGCCGGCCAGCGCGACCGCTCGGCGCCCGCGAACCGCGGCGCGCCCACGGTGCTGCGCACCTTCCAGACCGCCATCACCACGACGGGCGAGTACACCCAGTTCTTCGGGGGCACCGTCGCCGCCGGCCAGGCCGCGGTCGTCACCGCGATAAACCGGGTCAGCGGCGTCTACGAGCGCGAGCTCGCGGCGCGGTTGCAGCTGGTTCCCAACAACAACCTGCTCATCTACACCAACCCCAGCACCGACCCCTGGCCCGCCAACCCCAACAGCCTGACCCAGATCGACAGCGTCATCGACGGCATCATCGGCTCGAGCAACTACGACGTCGGCCACCTGGTCGACACCGGCTCGGGCGGCTTCGCGTTCCTGGGCGTCGTCTGCACGGGCAGCAAGGGCGGCGGCTACACGGGCCTGACCCCGCCCAACAACGACCGCTTCTACATCGACTACCTCGCCCACGAGCTGGGCCACCAGTTCGCCGGCAACCACACCTTCAACGGCGATTCGGGCTCGTGCTCGGGCGGCAACCGCAACGGGTCCACCGCCTACGAGCCGGGCTCGGGCACCACGATCATGGCCTACGCCGGCATCTGCGGCAACGACGATGTCCAGAACTTCAGCGACGACTACTTCCACTGGCGCAGCCTGCAGGAGATGCAGTCCCACATCCTTTCCCGCACCTGCGACAGCGAGGCCGTCACCACCAACACCCCGCCGACCGCCAACGCCGGCGGCTCGATCGCCGTCCCGCTCAACACGCCCTTCAAGCTCACCGGCTCGGGCAGCGACCCCGACGCCGGCGATGTGCTGACCTACACCTGGGAGCAGGCCGACCTGGGCCCGCAGCGCGATGTGAGCGCGTCCGACAACGGCTCGAGCCCCATCTTCCGCTCCTTCAAGGGCACCACCAGCCCCACCCGCTACTTCCCGAGGCCCGTCGACTGGCGCGACGGCGTGCTCAGCCGGGGCGAGAAGCTCCCCACCGTGGCGCGCACCCTCGACTTCAACCTCACCGTCCGCGACAACAGCCCCGCCGGCGGCGGGTTCGACATCGACGGCACGACCGTGCAGGTCCTCGCGGGCACCAGCCCCTTCCGCGTCACCAGCCCAAACGCGCCCACCACCGTCACCAACGGCCAGCTCACCGTGACCTGGGATGTCGCGGGCACGAACCAGCTCCCCCTGTTCGAGCAGAACGTCAACATCCTCTTCTCCGAGGACGGCGGCAACACCTTCCCGTTCGTGCTCGCCAGCGGCACGCCCAACGACGGCAGCGAGACCGTCACGCTCCCCGCGGTCACGACCACGCAGGGCTATGTGATCGTCGAGGGCCTGGTCAACACCTTCTGGGACATGAACAAGGCGCCCATCACGGTGGATGTGCCCGCCGAGCCGCTCGAGTTCTCGTTCCCCAGCGGCCTGCCGACCTCGCTCACCGAGGGCCAGCCGACCACGCTGTCGGTCAACATCGACCCGGGCACGCAGGGCCCGTTGACCCCGCTGTCGGCGTTCGTGTTCTACGGCTTCGACACCCCGGGCCAGCCGTTCCTGCCCGCGCCGCTGACCAATGTGAGCGGCGACCTGTGGGAGGCCACGCTGCCCGCGGGCTCGTGCGGCCAGGTGGCGTCGTTCTACTTCACGATCACGAACAACGCCGCGCAGACCTTCAACTCGCCCAGCAACCCGGCGGTCCCGTACACGGCGACGGTCGACGACTGCGGCGGCGACGACTGCGTGGCCGACGCCAACGGCGACGGGGTGCTGTCGCCCGCCGACTTCAACGCGTGGGTGGCGGCGTTCAACACCGGCGCCCCGGCGTGCGACCAGAACGGCGACGGGCTGTGCACGCCGAGCGACTTCAACGCCTGGATCGCCAACTTCAACGCCGGCTGCCCGTGAGCCCGCACGACCGCAGACGATAAGGTGTCCCAAACCCCGGCGGGCCGGGCGAGAGCCGTCCCGTCGATCTGATCCGAAGAGAGGAACCACATGAAGACCACACTGAGCATCGCGGCGATGATCGCCATCGCGGGCCTGGCCACCGCCGACCCATTGCAGCCCGGCTCGGCGCCCGAGGGCGTCGACCAGGCGCAGCACGAGCACGCGTTCCGACTGATCCAGATGCAGACGTTCTACAGCCTGCCCGAGTCGCACCGCGCCGAGATCATCGAGAAGGCCGAGGCCGAGGGCATCGAGCTGCCGATGACCGCCGACGACCTGGCCGTCCAGACCAACCCCGAGGTGCTCGAGCGCAGCACGCCGCTGTCCGAGGCCGAGGCCGACGAGGCGTTCGCCACCGTCAGCGCCACGATCGAGATCGAGCGCGCCACCTTCGACCGCTTCGCGCCGATCCACCAGCGCATGCTCGCCGGCTTCGCCGAGGTCGCCCGCACGCACGACGTGCCGGTGATGCCCTGCTTCACGCCCGGCACCGACCGCGCGCTCATCGACGCGTTCGAGGCGATCGTCTTCGGCACCAACCCGATGGCGTTCCAGCAGACCAGCCGCTGGCAGTCCACCGCCCTGAACCCGGGCGGCGCGGCGCAGGGCGACCCGACCGTGCTGACCTACTCGTTCCCCGCCGACGGCGTCACCGTGCCCGACGGCATCGGCGAGGGCAGCGGCCCGAACAACCTGAACAGCTGGCTCGACGGCATCTACGGCAACCGCGCCACCTGGCGCGCGCTCTACGACGACATCTTCCAGGGCTGGGGCGACATCTCCGGCAACACCTACATCCTCGAGCCCAACGACGACAACGTCACCCTCTTCAACAGCCCCGGTGTCGCCGGCGTCCGCGGCGACCTGCGCATGGCCGCCAAGACCATCGACGGCAACTCGGGCGTGCTCGCCTACAACTTCTTCCCCCAGAACGGCGACATGGTCCTCGACTCCGCCGACGGGTTCTACAACAACCTCCAGAACAACAGCCTCCGCCTCCGCAACATCCTCTACCACGAGCACGGCCACGGCATGGGCCAGCTCCACGTCTGCCCCCTCGAAAACCAGATGCTGATGAACCCCTTCATCAACCTCAACTTCGACGGGCCACAGTTCGACGACACCCTCAACGCCCAGCGCCACTACGGCGACCCCTTCGAGCCCAACGACTCGATCGCCACCGCCACGCCGCTCGGCTCCATCGGCGTGGGCGGCACCGCCAACGCCGGCGGCACCATCGAGATCGGCATCGCCAACAAGGACAACGTCGACTTCGTCTCGATCGACGACAACAACGACGACGACTTCTACGCCATCACCCTCACCGAGGACGCGCTGCTCACCGTCACCGCCACCCCGCTCGGCTACACCTACCTCGACAACACCCAGACCCAGAACTGCAACACCGGCGTCGACTACGACACCCTGCGCTTCGGCAACCTGCGCCTCCGCATCTTCACCAGCGGCGGCACGCTGCTCTCCACGGTCGACGCCAACGGCTACGGCCTCGCCGAGACCCTCTTCGAGAACCTCGACGCCGGCGACTACATCGTCTCGGTCGATGTCTCGCAGACCACCAACGACGAGATCCAGGCCTACGTGCTCGACCTCGTCGCCAGCACGCCCGTCCAGCAGCCGCTCGAGATCGCCGCGGGCACCATCCCCACCTTCATCCCGCCGGGCGTCCCGGGCTTCTTCGACATCACCATCGATCTCAACGACGACACCATCGTCGACGGGCCCGATCTGACCGTCGTCAACCCGGGCGGCTCGGTCACGGTCCCGCTGATCGACAACGGCGGGGGCAGCTTCACCGCGCAGATCCCCGCGCAGGACTGCGGCGACGACCCCGACTTCTTCGTCTCGGTCACCGGCAGCCTCGCAGGCCTGGTCAGCACCGACACCTTCGGCACCCTGATCGGCACCGCCACCGTCGACAGCGACTCGGGCACCGACACGATCGGGCTGACCGTCGGCGGCACCATCACCAGCCAGTCCGCCGGGCAGTGGATCGCCGGAGCGCCCGAGGGCAACGACCGCGACGATCCGCCCACCGACTTCGACGGCAACGGGCTCTGCTGGCTGACCGGCCGCACGCCCGGCAACAGCAACAGCGACGTCGACGACGGGTTCACCACCCTCGAGACCATCGCCTACGACTTCTCGGGCGGCGGCTTCGTCAGCTACGCCTACTGGGCCGCCGACAGCCTCAACCCGCTCGACGAGGCCACCGACGGGCTGTTCTTCGAGTACTCCACCAACGGCGGGTCGTCGTGGATCACCCTGCGTGACTACGGCACCGCCAACCAGTGGTTCACCGACTCGGTCGACGCCTCCGAGGTCGGCTTCGCCTCGAGCGTCCGCTTCCGCTGGCGCGCCCAGGAGGACGGCGTGGGCGACGTCCTGGAGTGCGCGGTCGACGCGATCGAGATCGGCGTGGTCGAGTGCGAATCGGTCCCGACCTGCGACAACCCGGCCGACACCAACAACGACGGCCTGGTCAGCCCGGCCGACTTCAACGCGTGGATCTCGGCCTTCAACGCCAACGCCCCCGAGTGCGACCAGAACAACGACGGGCTGTGCACCCCGGCGGACTTCAACGCCTGGATCGCCAACTACAACCTCGGCTGCCCGTGATCGCGGCCGTATGCTGAGATAGCTCGCGTCCCCGCGGGTCACCGCCCGCGGGGACGATTCCCAAACCCGAGGTTCTCTGTGCCGCGCCACACCCTTCTGTTCTGTGCCTCCCTCGTGCTCGCCGCCGGTTCCGCCGCCGCACACCCCGAGGCCGAGGCGCTCTACCTCGGCAAGGGCGACGCGGGCGAGGAAGCGCGGCTGGGCCTCTACCCGTCGCAGAATGTCACCTTCCTCTCGCGCGTCAGCGTCGCCCAGATGGACCCCGGGTCGGCCGACGCCAACGACTGCTGGGGCTATGTCTCGCCCACCGGCCGCGAGATCGCCATCATCGGGCTCCGCGAGGCCACCTCGTTCGTCGACATCACCGACCCGGTCAACCCCGTCATCCTCGGCACCTTCTCGAGCCCGCCCAGCCTCTGGCGCGACATCAAGGTGCTCGGCGACTTCGCCTATGTCGTCACCGAGGGCGGCGGGCACATCCAGATCTTCGAGCTCACCGATGTCGACAACGGCAACGTCATCAGCCGGGGCTTCACCAGCTTCGGCGGCTCCAGCGCCACGCACAACATCGTCGTCAACGAGGACTCGGGCTATCTCTACCGCGTCGGCGGCGGCAACGACCTTGGCCTCCGCGCGTACTCCGTCGGCGCCAACGGCCTGCCCGGCACCGCCACCCAGCCCGTGCAGGCCTCCGTCCAGTCCAACCTCTACGTCCACGACGCCCAGGTCGTCACCTACGACTCGGGCCCCTACGCCGGGCGCGAGATCGCCTTCCTCTGCTCGGGCTTCGGCAACGGGGGCACCAGCACCTCGCTGCGCATCTTCGATGTCACCAACAAGAGCAACATCTTCCAGATGGGCACCATCGGCGCCTACCCGGGCCGGGCCTACGCCCACCAGGGCTGGCTCAGCGAGGACCGCCGCTACTTCTACATGAACGACGAGATCGACGAGGGCGCCACCCGCTCGACCACCACCCTGCACATCATCAATGTGGAGGACCTGAACAACCCGGTCTATGTCAAGTCGTGGACCAACGGCAACACGGCCCGCGACCACAACCTCTATGTCAAGGGCAACTACATCTACGCCGCCAACTACCGCAGCGGCCTGCGCATCCACGACATCTCCGACCCCGAGAACCCCGTCGAGGTCGCCTGGATCGACACCTACCCCGCCGACGACTCCAACCAGGGCTCGGGCGGGTTCGACGGCGCGTGGTCCAACTACCCGTTCTTCCCCTCGGGCAATGTCATCATCAGCGACATCCAGCAGGGCCTGGTCGTCGTCCGGCCCGAGCTCGAGAGCCTGTCGTTCGAGCTGCTCGGGGGCCTGGGCACCTTCACCGAGCCCACCGGCGGCGAGGCCGTGTTCTATGCCATCAGCGAGAACGGCGTGACGCTCGATGCGTCGAGCGTCGAACTGGTCGTCGCGATCGAGGGCGGCGCCGAGGTGCGTGTCCCGGCCAGCAGCGTCGCCGCGGGCGTGGCGAGCTTCACGATGCCGCCGCTCGACTGCTTCACCAGCTTCACCTACCGCATCGAGGCCGAGACCACCGCCGGCGCGCTGTTCGCCTCGTCCGAAGAGACCGCCATCGTCGCCACCGGCGAGAACTTCGCCTTCCAGGACAACGCCGAGACCGACACCGGCTGGACCGTCACCGGCAACGCGACCGACGGCCACTGGGACCGGGGCATCCCCGTGAACGCCGGGCGGGGCGACCCCCCGACCGACGCCGACGGGTCCGGACGCGCCTGGCTCACCGACAACAGCTCGGCCAACGGCGGCAACTCCGATGTCGACAACGGCAGCACCATCCTGACCAGCCCCGTCATCGACGCCTCCGGCGGGGGCGTGCTCGGCTTCAGCTACTGGGTCGGTGACATCGCCGGCGGCGTGTTCGACGCCAACGATGTCTTCCGCGTCGAGCTCTCGACCAACGGCGGCGCCAGCTGGACCACCATCCGCGACCTCGACGCCGCCACCAACGCCTGGGTCGACGACCAGGTCGAGATCGGCGGCCAGAGCCCGTTCCCCGCCACCACCCAGCTCCGGCTGCGCTTCACCGCCGCCGACAACGACCCGCAGAGCGTCGTCGAGGCCGGCGTCGATGCCATCAGCCTCAAGGCGTTCGTGTGCGACACGCCCACCTGCGACAACCCCGCCGACACCAACGGCGACGGCGCCATCACCCCGGCGGACTTCAACTCGTGGATCGTCGCCTTCAACACCAACGCCCCCGAGTGCGACCAGAACGCCGACGGGCTCTGCTCCCCCGGCGACTTCAACGCCTGGATCATCAACTACAACGCCGGCTGCCCGTAACCCGCGGCCAGCTCTCGCGCGTCACTCGGGCAGCACGCGGAAGGCCGTGAACGGGAATCGGTACACCGGCCCCTGTCCGCGCTCGCCGGCCGCGCCGGGCTCGGGGTAGATCCCGCCGTCGTACACGGGCAGCAGCCGGTGCGTGAGCCCGGCCTCTTCGAACCGTTCGAGCTCACTGCTGCCGAACTCGTCGGTGTCCCGGCGGAGCACGACGAACCGCGCCAGCCCCGGCGCCGCGGCGGGCAGGCTCGGGCCCTGCTCCTCGACCGGGTCCCACGACGCGCTCCAGAAGCCGCGCAGCTCGCGGCCCGCATCGTCCGCGCGGCGCTCGGCGTACAGCAGCGTCTCGGGGCGCACCTCGATCAGCTGATCCGCCCACACCTCGATCGGCAGCGGGGTCTCGCCCATGAGCGCGTCGGCGAGGGCGAGACCCGGCAGACGCCCGCTCTTGACCGCCTCGCGCGGCTCCACAAGCGCGTGCCGGGCGAACGCGCCGACCAGCAGCAGCACGAACAGCACGCGGGGCGAGCCCAGCACCGCCACCCGCGCGACCAGCCGCCGCGGCCCGCCGAGCCGCCGCTCCGCCAGCGCGTGCAGCATCCACGGCACGCACAGGCACGCCAGCCCGATCGAGGGCAGCGCGTAGCGGTTGTTCGACACGCCGACGAGCATGTAGATCGCGATCGACACCAGCCACGCCAGCGCGCACGCCCGGGCGAGGCGGTCGCGGTCGTCCTGTGTGCGCCAGCCGAGCATCGGCAGCGCCGCCATCGACGCCGGCAGGTGCGAGGCGAACGCCGCGATCGGCAGCGCGAGCACCGCCAGGATCCCGCCCGCCGAGAACGAGAACGCCAGCGGGCTCTGCGCGACATGGGGCTCGGCCCTTGTCTCAAGCTGGGCCGCGAGCTCGAGCGCGAGCACCGCCGTCACCCCCGCCGCGATCGCCGCGCCGACCAGCAGCGCCGGCGCCGCGAGCGCACGCCACCGGCGCACGATGATCGCGCACGCCGCGACCGCGCCCGCGACGGTCGGGATCGCCGCCGGCCCCTTGGTCAGGATCATGCCCAGCAGCGCGACGCCGAGCGCCACGCCGCCCAGGGCGGCGCGATCAACGCCCTTGCCGGGCTTTCGCACGATCAGCTCGACGATCAGGACGCACGCGAGCAGGACAAACAGGTTGTGCAGCGCCTCGATCTCGGCGGCCCGTCCCGTGGCGACGACGGCGGGCGCGAGCACATAGGCCAGCCCCGCCGACCAGCCGAACCGCGCGCCGAACCACCGCGCGCCGAAGCCGGCGAGCAGCGCGCCGCCGAGCATCACGCTCGCGGCGCTGACGAACCGCGCGCCGAACTCGGTCCAGCCCAGCGCCTGCGAGCTGAGCAGGATGGCGATCGGCATGCCCGGCGGCTTGCGGATGTAGACGGTCTCGAACATCGTGGGCAGCAGCCACTGGCTGCGCTCGGCGAACTCGACGGCGGGCACGACGCGGTGCCCCTCGCTCGCGCCCAGCCCGCGGTCGCCCAGCCCCGGAAGATACACCGCCGCGGCCACCGCGATCACCGCCAGAACGCCGACCAATCCGCGCATCAGGACGCGTCTTCCTGTCGCCGATCGGTCGGGATCGGCACCTCGTGCTTGTAGGGCGAGTCGGCGTCGTACCGCGGGTCGTCGGCGGCTAGGCCCGCGTGGTTCGTGATGGGCGCGGGCACGGTGGTCGGCTCGATGCCGCGAACGTCTTCGCCGGTGCGCACGGCTTCGAGCACGCGGTCGCCCCAGACCTCGAGCATGCCGCGCAGGTCGGGCTGGTCGCTGTCGCGGTAGCGCTGCGCCTCGTTCATCAGCTCGTCGAGCGTCTCGGCGACCGTCACGCCGCGCTCCTGCGCGCGGTAGAGCGCGACGAAGCAGCCCGTTCGCTCGCTGCCGGCGGCGCAGTGCACGAGCACGGGCCGGTTCGCGGGGTCGTTCAGGATGCGCAGCGCGTGGGCGTACTCGTTGGGGTTGCCGGTGGCGTCGCCCTCAAGATCGAGGCGGTAGCGTGTGACGCCCAGTGCCTCGGCGGCGCGCTGGGCCCGGCGCTCCTCGGCCGAGCCGGGGTGGAAGGCGCCGAGATCGATGATGGTCCGGATGCCGCGGTTCTCGACGATGCGCGCCGTGGCGGTGGGGGTCAGCCGACCCGAGCGGTAGAGCTCGCCGGCCTCGACGACGGCGAAGTTGCGCGCCCACACATGATCCCGCACGCCGAAGCGCGCGTACCACGCCAGCGCCGCGAGCGAGAGAACGATCAGCACGATCCGTGTGACGCGAAGCGATGATCCGGGGGTGTCCATCGCCTCGATGATAGGGGAGGGTACCATGGCCAGATGGCAACGGACGGCCAGGGACAGAGCGGCGGCTCGGGCGGGAGCCCGGCGGAAGGATCCCGCGCCAGGCGATCCCTCGCCTATCCCGCGCCGGTCGAGCGGCTGCTCGCGGAGCTGACGCGGCTGCCGGGCATCGGCCGGCGCAGCGCCGAGCGGGTGGCGTTCCACATCCTCAAGCACGACCGCGCCGACGCCGACCGGCTGGCCAAGGCGATCGCGGATGTGAAGCGAGCGATCGGCCACTGCTCGGTGTGCTCGAACCTGACCGAGGCCGATCCGTGTCCGATCTGCTGCGACGGCGCGCGCGACCGGGGCACGGTGCTGGTGGTCGAGCAGCCCAAGGACCTGATCGCGCTCGAGCAGGCAGGGCTGTACCGTGGGCTGTACCACGTTCTGCTCGGCAGCCTGAGCCCGCTCGACGGGGTGGGCCCCGAGGACCTGACGCTCGCCGAGCTGCTTGAGCGGGTAAAGGACCCCGAGGCCAACGCGGGCGGCGTGCGCATCGCCGAGGTGATCCTGGGGATGAACCCGACGGTCGAGGGGGACGGGACCTCGCTGCTGCTGATGGAGCGTCTGCGGGGCCATGCTGGAAACGGGGGCGTGTCGATCAGCCGTCTGGCGCGGGGGCTGCCGGCGGGCTGGTCGATGCAGCTGGCGAGCAAGGCGGTGCTCGCCGATG
>DAIOTV010000068.1:0-513 GCA_036751825.1 Phycisphaerales bacterium | reverse complement strand
GGGGATGAACCCGACGGTCGAGGGGGACGGGACCTCGCTGCTGCTGCTGGACCGGCTGGCCGGGACAGGCGTTGCCATCAGCAGGCTCGCGCGCGGTCTGCCGGCGGGCTGGTCGATGCAGCTGGCGAGCAAGGCGGTGCTCGCCGATGCGATCGAGGGCCGCGTGCGCGTGGCGGAGCCGTAAGCCGTGTCGATGCACTTCAACCAGTCGCAGTCGATGAAGCTCGGCCAGTCGATGAAGCTGGCGCCGCGGGTGATCCAGTCGATGGAGATCCTGCAGCTGCCGCTCGCCGAGCTCGAGGAGCGCATCGAGCAGGAGCTCGAGGGCAACATCACCCTCGAGCTCGCCGAGCCCGAGCGCGACGAGCTGGACGCGCCCGAGCGCACCGACGACCACGGCGACGCGCACGACGAGTCGACCGACAGCTTCGAGCGGCTCGACGAGCTCACGAGCGATGTGCCCGATGTCGCCGAGAACGAGTTCGACTCCTCCGCCGCCCCCGACCGCACGCG
>DAIOTV010000067.1:0-13313 GCA_036751825.1 Phycisphaerales bacterium | reverse complement strand
GGGGGTCGTCCTCGGGGATGCCGGCCTCGACCTTGCCGACGAGGTCGGCGCCGACATCGGCGGCCTTGGTGTAGATGCCGCCGCCGACGCGGGCAAACAGGGCCTGCGTCGACGCGCCCATGCCGAAGCTCAGCATGATGGTTGAGATCTCGGGCAGGCCGAAGTCGGTGAAGCTGTTGAGCACGAAGAACCAGACGCTGACATCGAGCAGCGCAAAGCCGACGACGACCAGGCCCATGACCGCGCCCGAGCGGAACGCGACGGTGAGGCCGTCGTTGAGCGACTGCTTGGCGGCGAAGGCGGTTCGAGCCGAGGCGTTGGTCGCCATCTTCATGCCGAACCAGCCGCAGAGGCCCGAGAGCAGGCCCGCGACGGGCACGCCGAGGAGCGTGAGCGGGGCCTGAAGATCGAGCGCGACCATGCCGCCCAGGAACAGCAGCAGCAGCACGAACACGCCGGCGACGACCTTGTACTGGCGCACGAGGTAGGCCATGGCGCCCTGGCGGACGGCGTCGGCGATCCGGATCATCTCGTCGTCGCCCTCGGACTTCTTCATGACCGAGTTGCTGAAGGTCTTGGCCATCAGCAGGGCGATGATGCCGCCGATGGGAGCGAAGTAGTAGAGCCACGGGATGTCGCCCATGGAGGCGAGCGTTGCAGCCGGTTCGAGCAGGGTCATGCCGAGGGTCTCCGCTTGCGGGGTTGCCGTGGTCCGTCAACGACGGCGCACCGAGGATGCTCGGCGCGGACGGCAACAGACTCGTGATGTGGCAGGCCCGCCCCCTTCACGACGACCGAGATCGGTCGCGGGCCTCGGGTCAGGAATCCGCCGTCACTGTCCGGTGGACAGCGCCGGGGCGCTCAAAAACGCCCGGCATCGTGCCGGGCGTGTGCATCAGACTTCTTTCATGCGGCGCGACTCGGCCTTGCGGGCCGCTCGACGCCGACGCTCGGAAGGCTTCTCGTAGAACTCCTTCCGCTTGATCTCCTTGGTCAGCCCTTCCTTCTCGATGAGCTTCTTGAATCGGCGCATCATCTGCTCGGGAGATTCGTTGTTCCGCGCTTTGATCCGGATCGCCATCGAGTGCACACTCCTCAGAGCTGATTCAGGGTTCGACCGTCGTCCTACGCTGCATGGGCCGAACGCTCGGCCACCCCGCGCGGCCGTATACAACCTCGATCGCCCGGGCGGCAAGTAAAGGCAACCCGAGGAACGCTTTCAACAAAACCGACCCCGGTGGGCAGCGCTTGGTTCTCGATTCCGACGCCGACCCAACCCGAACAGACGCCTGCGTGGACCGATGCTGCTTATCGACACCTACAACGTGCTCCACACCCCGGCCGCCCTGCGGTCGCTGCACGACGAGCCGACGCCCGGGCATCTCGCCGTGCTCGTGGCGGCGAGCCGGTTCCGGCGGGACCGGGCCGCGCTGATCTGCGATGGCTCGCCGCACCCCGAGCACCTGGGCCCGTCGGCCGAGCGGCGCGCGGCGTTTCGCTACCGCGTCGAGGGCGTGGAGATCGTGTACGCGGGCCCGGGCCGCGACGCCGATTCGCTGATCGAGCGGTGGATCGCTCGCGACTCGGCCCCGCGTCGGCTGAAGATCGTGTCGAACGACCGCCGCCTGATCCGGGCCGCCAAGGCCGTCCGCGCGAGGCCCGTCTCCGCCGACGGATTTGTCGAGACCCTGCTCGACGACGCCGAGCGGGCCGGCAAGCGGTGGGTCCGGCCCGCGTTCGCCACCGAGGTGCCTCTCAGCCGGGCGGCGGTGCGGTACTGGCATGACCTGTTCGACATCAACCTCGACGATCTGCCCGCCGACCCGGCCCCGCGGGCGCCGCAGCCTACGCAATCTCTGCCCGCCCCGGAAGCGGTCGGCTCGAAGCCCGCGCCGTCGCCGCCGATGCCCCGCACGCCCCGACCGGTCGATCCGATCGACCCGATCCTGGCCGAGGCGCTCGAAGAATGGCGAGGTCGGCTCTCGCTGGACGATCTCGATATGAACCAATGGCTCGGCGACTCGCATCCATCCTCGGACTCGCGCTAGCGGCCCTCGCCGGGCTCGGGTGCCGTTCCACCGTGGCAACGCAGGGGTACCACGGCGTCCGCGCCACCTGGTCGCCGCCGGTGCTCAGCGCCACGCTCAACGATCCGATCCGCGCGACCGACATCGCAGCGGCTGCCGAGGTCGCGCTGCGGCGGATGGGTTATGTCATCACCGAGCGTCACGCCTCGATGGATCGCGCCACGGTCACGGCGCTCACACCGGGCGGCACGCAGGCGGACCGCATCGTCGTGAAGGCCGAGCCCGACGTGCGCGACATCCGGGTCGAGATCATCACCCGGACGCGGCCCGACGAGGACCGTGCGCGGGTCGTTCTCGACGAGATGCTCGTGCTGCTCGGCCAGTAGAGTGGACCGCTGACTACCGCTTGTCGATCGGCGTGTAGGGCACGCCGTGCGGCCCGACATACGCCGCCGCGGGCCGGAACAGCCGGTTGTCGCTGAGCTGCTCGATCACATGCCCCGACCACCCGCCGATGCGGCTCAGCGCGAACATGGGCGTGAACAGGTCGAGCTTCAGGCCGATGCAGTGGTACGTGGTCGCGCTGTAGAAGTCGACGTTCGGGTAGATGCCCTTCGACGCGACTTCGCGTTCCATGATCTGCTCGATGGCGTGCGACTTCTCGTAGAGCTCCGCGTTGCCGGTGTCCTCGGCAAGCTGCTTGGCGAGGGTCATCAGGTAGGTGGCGCGGGGGTCCTTGGCCTTGTAGACCCGGTGCCCGAAGCCCATGATCTTCTCTTTGCGCTCGAGCTTGCCCATGACGTAGCTCTCGACCGCGTCCACGCTCGGGATCTCGTTGAGCATGTGCATCACCCCCTCGTTCGCGCCGCCGTGCAGCGGGCCGCGGAGCGAACCGATGGCCGCCGTCAGCGCCGAGTACACATCGCTGAGCGTCGAGATGACCACGCGTGCGGCGAAGGTCGAGTTGTTGAGCCCGTGGTCCGCGTGCGTGATCATGCAGATGTCGAACGCGCGGGCCATCGTCGCGGTCGGCCGCTCGCCGTTGAGCATGTACAGAAAGTTCTCGCTGAAGCTCAGGCTCGGATCCGGCTCGACGATCGGCAGTCCGCGCCGGCAGCGGTCGAACATCGCCACGATGGTGGGGGCCTGGCCGAGGATGTTGAGCGACTTTCTGCGGGCCTGCTCCACGTCGTTGTCGTTGGGGTGGGTGTCGTAGAGCGACATCTCCGACACGAGCGTCCGCAGCATGTGCATGGGCTGGGCCGTCGTGGGGATCTCGGTGACGCGTCGGGCCAGGCCGGCGGGCAGGGCGTAGCGCTTGCTGAGGTCCTTCTTGAAGTCGGCCAGCTGCGCCGCCGTCGGCAGGTGGCTGTTCCAGAGCAGGTAGACGGTTTCCTCGAACGACGAGTGTTCCGCCAGGTCGTGGATGCTGATGCCCACGTACTCCAGCTTGCCCTCTTGGCCGTCGATGAACGACATGTTCGTTTCCGCGGCCGTAACGCCCGCCAGACCCTTCGCGAAGTCACTCATCGATCCTGCCCTTTCGTCTGTTGAACACGCTGGCGGATCAGGACACCGCCGTCGTCTAGCGTTGGTCACCGGATCGGAACCCACCCGCCGCCTAAATATAGAACACTCAACCCGCCCACGCCCCGCGGATGCCTCCGTCCGCACACCCCTGGAGCCCCGTTTGCTGATCCCCCTCGGCACGACCCGAACCCGCGCCCGATCGCCGGTCGTGACCTACGCCGTCATCGCCGCCTGCATCGCCGCGTATGTCGTCCAGGGGGCGGTTCCCACGGCCGAGTGGATCCCCTACGCCGTCATCCGCGACGGCTTCGCGTGGTACCAGCTTTTCACCAGCACCCTGCTCCACGGCGGGCTGCTGCACCTCGGGTTCAATCTCCTCGTGCTGCTGGCCCTGGGCCCAAATGTCGAGGACAAGCTCGGGCGCATCAAGTACCTGCTGCTCTACCTCCTCGGATCGGCCGCCGCCGGCGGGGCGCACATCGCCTTCACCCAGAGCCCGGCGATCGGCGCGTCCGGAGCGATCGCCGCGGTCGCGGGCGCGTACCTGGTGCTGTTTCCCAGCTCGCGGATTATCTGCTTCACCATCTGGATCGGCTTCATCGGCAGGATGCCCATCCCCGCATGGTGGTTCATCGGCATCAAGATCGCGATCGACATCCTCGCCGGGGGCTTCGGCGGCAACACCGGCATCGCCCACGCGGCGCACCTCGGCGGGTACGCGCTCGGCATCGGGCTCATGCTCCTCGGACTTCAGGTCAAGCTGATCGCGCGTGAGCCGATGGACCTCTTCACGATCATGCGGCAGAAGAAGCGCAAGGCCGCCATCCAGGAGGCCATCCGCGAGCAGCAGCAGCGGATCGAGCGGTCGGTCGGCGCCGACGCCGAGCCACAGCTCAGCCCGCAGGCCAGCCGGATGCACGAAGACCGCTCCGCCATCGCCCGGCTCGTCGGCATGAACGAGCTCGACGAGGCCGCCGCCGCCTACGAGCAGTTCACGCGGGAACACAGCCCGACCGAACGCGGCGCCGCACTCTCGCCCAAGCACCAGCTCCGCCTTGCCGAGCACCTGCTGAAGACCGATCGACCAGCGCTGGCCCTCCAGGCGTTCCACGGCTTCGTCGCCGCCTACCCCCGCGACCGGGAAACGCCCAGCGCCTCGCTCATGATGGGACTGCTTCTCTCGCGACGCCTCGGCAGGCCCCGCGAGGCACGCCCGCACCTCGAATGGGCCCGCCGACGCCTCGCCGGCGACGAACGGGCGCTCGCCGACACCCTGCTGGTCGAGATCGGCCCCAACGAAGACAAGGACGACTAACCCATGCCACGCACGCGCATCAAGATCTGCGGCATCACCACCGCCGACGCCCTCCAGGCCTGCGCCGACAACGGCGCCGACGCCGTCGGCTTCGTGTTTCATCCCCAGTCACCCCGGCACATCGACCCCGACCGGGCGTGGGAGCTCGCCTGCCGGACGCCCCCGTTCATGACCACCGTGGGCCTGACCGTCGACCTCTCGCTCGACGACTTCGCGATGATCGAAGGCCGGTGCCCGACCGGCCTCAGCCAGCTGCACGGCAACGAGCCCGACGACATCGTCCGCGAACTCGGGCCCGATGTCATCAAGGCCGTCCGCTACGACCCGGCCACCATCCGCGACCGCCTCGCGCACTACGACGCCATCGGCGAGGTCAGCGCGATCCTGGTCGATGGTTCCGCGGGCGGCGAGGGGACCGCCTTCGACTGGCAGGGCCTCGCCGACGCGGCGGCGTCGATCGCCACGCCCCTCATCCTGGCCGGCGGGCTGACGCCAGCGAATGTCGCCGAAGCGATCCGCGTGGTTCGGCCGTTCGCCGTCGATGTGTCGAGCGGGGTCGAGTCGGAGCGGGGCGTCAAGGACGCCGACCTGATCCACGCCTTCTGCGACGCCGTTCGCGCCGCGGACGCCGGCTAGCGCTTCGCGGCGGCGATCGCCGCAGCGACCTGTTCGTCGATCGACAGGGCGTCGCACTCGACCACCGCGTCGGCGATCCGGGTGTAGAGCGGGTCGCGGTCGGCGAAGACTCGGCCGAACTCCTTCACCGGGTCCGCACCGGTCAGGCTGGGCCGATTGTCGCTCGGGCTGATTCGCGGCACGAGGGTCTCGGGCTGAGCGCGGAGGTAGATCACGCGCAGCGCACCCGACGACTGCCAGGCGGCCATGAGCTTCTGGCTCGGCTTGTGCGTGGGCGTCCCGCCGCCGAGCGCGAGCACGCAGGTCTCGCCGGCGAGGACCCGTTCGAGGGCCGCGTGCTCCATCGCGCGGAACGCGGGCCAGCCCCTTGTGTCGACGACTTCCCGCACGGTGCGCACGCGGTTCCACGCGAGCACCAGCGGATCAAGATCTTTGAACGGCAGCCCGAGACGGATCGCGACCGTCGGGCCGATCGTGCTCTTGCCGGAGCCCCGCAGGCCTATGAGGCCGACTGTGGCAGGCATTGTCGGATTCCCTTCCCCGCGTCACACCCGCACGCGCGGGTTTCGTTAGTCGCCCTTGGCGCGCGACTGGTACGAGCCGTCTTCCGTGGAGACCTTCACCAGTTCGCCGTTGACGATGAACGGCGGCACGCGGGTCTTGAGCCCGGTCTCGAGCGTGGCCTCTTTGAGCTGATTGGTCGCCGTGGCTCCCTTGATGCCCGGGGCTGTGTCCGTGACCGCGAGCTCGACGGATGCGGGCAGTTCGATCGAAACGGGGTTGCTGTCGTGAAAGAGCACCGTGATGCTGGTGTTGGGCTTGAGGTACAGCAGCGCGTCGCCCAGCAGATCCTCGCTGATGATGCTCTGATCGAAATCTTCACGATCCATGAAGGTGGCACCGCTGGCGTCGGAGTAGAGGTACTCCATCTCGCGGCGGTCGAGGGTGGCGGCCTCGACGACGGCGTCGGTGTTGAACCGCCGCTCGGCCGTCCCCGAGCCGTCGACGCCCCGCATTTTGGCCTGGACGTACGCGGGGCCCTTGCCGGGCTTGGTGTGGTCGGTCCGGAGAACCACGTACAGCTTGCCGTCCAGATTGATCGCCATGCCCGGCCGCAGCTCGTTCGCTCGCATCTCTGCTTTCCCTCCGCCCGCCGCCGCTTCGATCGCCCGCGGGAAGCAGGCCGGCCGGCGCGATACCCTGTGTGTCGCACGTTTCGGGGCCCACGGCCCCGCCGATCGTACGCCAGCACCCAGTCCACGAACACCGCGGCACGGATCGCCCACCCAGGACGGAGCCACCAGCATGAACCGCCTCGACCGCCGTGATTTCCTTGGTCTTGCCCTCGCCGCCGGAGCCGCGACCGCCCTGCCCGCCTGGGCCATGGCCGCCCGACGATCCGCCGACACCTTTTTCGAGGTCGTCCCCATCGGCGACAAGGGCAACGCCTTCGCCATCATCGGCGAGGGCGGCAACTCCCTGCTGATCATGGACGGCGACAGCGCCCTGCTCGTCGACTGCAAAAACGGCCCCTTCGGCCAGGTCCTGCTCGACGACATCCGAAAGCTCGGTGCGGGCGACAACCTGACCATCCTCAACACGCACCACCACGGCGACCACACCGCCGGCAACATCGCCTTCAAGGACGCTGGCGAGATCATCGCCCACGAGAACGCCATCCCGCGGATCAAGGACAACATGGACTGGTACCGCAGCATGGGCGAGCAGGCCGTCCGCCAGCTCGACCAGCTGCCCGCCAACAAGCGAGCCATGGCCGAGGACGCGGTGATGGCGTACGCCCGCCAGCTCGGCGAGCTGGACGCCGACTTGTTCACCCCCGACACCCCCGTGCTCGAGCCCCAGGAGTTCGTCGCCTGCGGCAGCATCGAGCTCGAGCTCTACCGCATGGGCAACGGTCACACCGACAACGATCTGATCGTCTACTGCCGAGAGCTTAACCTCGTCCACACCGGCGACCTCGTTTTCAACCGGGTCAACCCCTTCATGGACGCCGACGGAGGCTGCGACCCCCGCAACTGGCGCAACGTTCTCCGCAATATCCGACAGTTCGGCAACGACAAGACCACCTTCGTCCCGGGCCACGGCGAGCTCGGCGGCAAGCCCATCCTCGACGGACAGATCGAGTACATCGAGAACATCTTCGAGGCCGTCGGCGATTCGATCCGCGACGGCATGACCCGCGAACAGGTCACCGAAACCACCTACGGATTCCAGCAGGGCCTTGGCGGCGAGTGGATCCGACCCATCGCCAACGGCTACATCTTCGACCTGCTCCAGGAGTAGACAGCCGCGCAGAGCCGCGGGCGTTAGCACGCGGGAACGCTCGACAACGAACACGCACCAACGAGCCCCTCGCGCAATCGAGGGGCTTGTCGTTACGCGGGCTTGTCCAGCACAAAGTTGTTGCAGTATTCGCCCACCCCGTAGTTCTGATGCACGCTCGCGTCGAACTGCGAGAGTGGCCGAAGCTCACCGCCCTTGAAGAACCGGATCCGGTACCCGAGCGGCTCGAACAACCCGACCAAGCCAGCCACACCCCCGTGCGGCGTGTCGGGCCCCGCGTGCCGATCCTCGCACTCGATCAGCACAGTGGGGGCGAACTCGCGGATGACATCCATCGAGGCCGCGAACACCGCGCCCTCGTGGCCCTCCACATCGCACTTGATGAAATCGAGCCGATCGACGCGTTGGCCTTTCAGGAGGTCCGCCAGCGTGATCGTCGGCACCTCGGCCGTCGCGCCCACGTTGCCGTCGGCGAAGCCAGCGATCGACGCCCCGTGCGACGACCCGTCGGGCCGAAGGCTGAGCTGGCCCGTGCCCGTCGTGTCGCTGATCGCCGCCCAGGTCACCGAGACCTGCGGCCGCTTCGCCATAACCGCCGTGAGCCGCTCGGCCAGCTTCTGCTGCGCTTCGACGCATAGAACACGCCCGGTCTTTCCGACCGATTTCGCCAGCCAGTAGGCGTACGCCCCCTTGTGCGCCCCCAGATCGAGCGCGACCATGCCGGGCTTGACCGCCGACCGCAGAAACGCGATCTCCGCCGGGTCGAGCTTGTGCCTGTACTTCATGGCCCGCGCGAGCAGGCGGAGTTGGTCGGTCATGTGGCGAGTGTACGACCAGTTCAGGCCGACGATGACCGTAGCAAGACCGAGGAGCCAGGCGATGCTCCCGACGTAGCCCCTCCAATAGTGCTCGGTCCAGCCATCGATCCCCGCCCGCAGGTCAGAAGACCATCGCGGTGCATCATCCATCTTCTCGGGATTCGCGTCGAGCCAGTCGGCGATCGCGACCTCAAGCTTGCGCTGCTGCGGGTCGTCAAGGGTGACGGGATCGCCCGAGAACCAGTCGGTCACCTCGATGGTGTACCGGTGTCCAAACCAACTCCGAAAGACAAGCCCACCCCAGCGGTAGTCGACGGTCGATTTGACTTTGTACCAGCCCGCGGCCAATTCGCGCTTATGCCAGAATTCTTCCGTCGATAGATGTTCCGCCACGATCGGCGGCGACGCGACAAGGTTCACTTCCAGCAGAGCAAACCCGTCCCAGCCTCCGTCGCGTACCTTGCCAGGTCCTCCCCAGAGTGGCGAGAAGATCATGGTGGCATAGCCAACGAGCGTGTTTGATCCGACAGTGGGCCCAGGGATCAGAGAAAGTGATCCGATGAGCACACCAATGAGAGCGATCAGCGCCCATCGAACTGCAGCCGGCTGCTTGGCCATGCCCGCAGCCTACTCGACAACCGCCTCCGTCGCGCTCACCGTCAGATCGGCCTTCGACTCGGATTCGATGTGCAGCCGCTGCGCCCGGTGCTCCGACCAGTCCGTCACCAGCCGGTCCGGCGCATCCGCCCCGTCCTTCATGGACACGATGTCGTAGGTGTTGTTCCGCTGCGCCGGCATGAACCCCGCGTCGCGGATCAATCGGCACAGCACCGCCTCGTCGAGGCAGTACGTCGTGCCCGCCGACGAGACGACGTTTTCTTCCATCATCACCGAGCCCATGTCGCTCGCGCCGAACTGCAGTCCCACCTGCCCAACATGCGGCCCCATGGTCACCCAGCTCGCGCCGATCGAATAGATGTTGTCCAGGAAGAGCCGGCTGAGCGCCTGCGTCCGCAGGTAGTCCGTCGAGCCGCTCATCCGGATCCGCCGGCCGAATTCCTTCACCGACTTCGGATCCGCGTCGCCCGTCAGGTTCGCCAAGAGATCACCCGGGAACACCGCCCCCGGCTCGCGGTCCTCGGGCTGGCTTCCCCATTCCTTGACTCGGCCGAGCGCTGTGTTGTCCCGCTGGAAGGGCCACGAGATGAACGCCTTGTAGTGCCCGCCCGCCGGCTGATCGTCCGGGTTTGCGAGCTCGCCCTCGTGGTGCCGGGTGAACGGGCTGCCCGCGCCGAGGTCGCGCAGTGCGCGGTCCTGCCACTCGCGGACAAGCCGCATGTGGTGCACGCGGTCGGCGAAGCCCTCGATGTGCCCGAACATCATCGTCGCGCTGGTGAACATGCCGAGCGAGTGCGCGACGTACATCGTGGTCAGCCACGCCTCGGCATCGCACTTGCCCAGCCCGATCTTGTCGCGGACGGGCTTGGCGAAGATCTCCCCGCCGCCGCCGGGCAGCGAGTCCAGCCCCGCGTCGCGCAGGCGGATCATCACCCAGCGGATCTTGTCTTCGAGCGTGGCGCCGGGCGGGTTGAAGAAGTTGACGAACTCGATGAACTCGGGCGGGCTGAAGCCGTGCACATGGATGTGCGGGAAGCGTTCCTTGAGCCCGTTGAGCAGCGTGATGTACCAGTCGAGCGGGAGAGCCGGGTTCATCCCGCCCTGCATGAGGATCTGCGTGCCGCCGATGTCGGAAAGCTCCTGAACTTTTTCGTAGAGCTGCTCATGCTCGAGCGTGTACGCGTCGTGGTCCTGGGCCGTGCGCTTGAAGGCACAGAAGATGCACTTGGCCGTGCAGATGTTCGTGTAGTTGATGTTCCGGTCGATGACGTAGGTGCGCAGGTGATCGCCGTGGATCTCCCGGCAGCGGCTGTCCGCCCATCGGCCGAGGCCCAGCAGCGGCATGCGGTTGAAGAGTTCGAGGCCCTGCTCGGGCGTGAGCCTGGCCGCGCCGGCGGCGACATCGCGGAGAAGCCCCGGGTCGGTGGCATCGGCATCGGGGTGCTCGGCCGGTGGGTGGTAGATCGTGTTCATGACGGTGCTTTCGTTCGGAAGGCGGCTTGTCTTCGGAACTTTCAGTCATTACTGAAAGAAAGTCAAGCGAATCCGCGTGCTTGTGTTCTGGATTTCCCGGACGTTCGGGTCGGGCTGTTCCGCTCGCCCAGCCCGCAGATCCGGCGAGGTCGCGCCCCTCTTGACGCGAATGCCGGGCGTTCACGCTGTTCGGGTGCCATCCACATTCGATACAGCATTGGAGCAGCAGCGGCTTGCCCCTGAAGTTCAAGATGCAAGGACGGTCACATGACAGCGCGACCCCACATCTCTGCGGCCCTCCGCCAGCTTCGCCGGGGCGTCAACGTCGGTGCGGCCGGCGTCGCGGTCGCCTGCTTTGTCCAGCTGCTGGTTTTCGGGTTCGTGCACTTTACGGACGTGCGGTTTGAGACGCTCAAGAGCGAGGCGCCGAACCGCCCGGTCGTGGTCAACGCTTCGGCTGGATCCGAGCCCGCCGGGCTGCGGGCCCTCGCCGATTCGGGCAGGCCCGCCAGGGAGCAGGCCGCGAAAGAGGCCGAATTGGTCACCGCCAGCGGCCCGGTTGACCTGAACCGGGTCGAATCGACCGCGAGTGTGCTGCTGAACCGCTTCAGCCAGACCGCGGCGGTGATCGGTGTGTTCTCGGCCCTGTCGCTCGCCGCCTTCACGCTGCTGGGGGCGATCGTCGCGGGCGGCGGCGCGGTGCCGGGCGTCGAGCGGGCCGTGGCGGCGTGCACCTGGGGGCTCGTGCTGGGCCTGCTCGTGCTTCCCTGGCAGGACATCTTCTCGTCCATGCCCTTCGCGGGCGTGTTCACCAGCTACGGCACCATGGTGCAGGCCAGCAGCGGCACCATGCCCGGCATCACGCTCATCCTGCTGTTCATCGGCATCCCGCTGGTGGCGATGGTCGGCTCGCTCATCGTGGCGACGAACTTCTGGACAGGCGTGGAGCGCGGCATCCTCGCGTCCAACGCCCCCGATGCGGTGGACCTTCAGATGGCCGCCAGCGTGCAGTCGATGGGGTCGCACCGCCAGATCGGGGCGGTCCGCAACGACTTCCGCAAGGTCGTCGGGGCGTCGCCGGCGTCCGACACGAAGCCGTCGCCCGCCGAGAAGCCCGCCCGAGCGCCCGCCCCGCCCAAGAGGCCCCGCGGAACGCTCAACGCCGCCGAGGAAGAGGACTGGAAGCGGCCCATTTGAGTCGGTCGGAGCCGCCGGTGGCGCCTGGTTCTCATCCCCGCGGGTGGAACTGCTTGTGCACCGACCGGAGCCGAGCGCTGTCGACATGCGTGTAGATCTGCGTGGTCGCGATGTCGGCGTGGCCCAGCAGGTCCTGCACGACGCGGAGGTCGGCTCCCCCTGAGAGCAGGTGGGTGGCGAAGCTGTGCCGGAGCACATGCGGGTGCACCGACTCGAGCCCGGCCGCGCCGGCCCAACGCTTGACGATCTGCCACACCGCCACCCGTTCGAGGGGACGCCCGGACCGTGACAGGAACAGCCGGTCCGTGGGCTCGGGCCCGGCCTGGGCGAGCACGCCCCGGCACTCCTCGAGGTACAGATCGACCGCACCCACCGCCGGCGCGCCCATGGGCACCAGACGCTGCTTGTCGCCCTTGCCCGTGATCCGGACGACGCCCGCGTCGAGCAGCACATCGTTTACCCTGAGGTCCGCGGCCTCGCTCGCCCGAAGCCCGCTGGCGTACATCAGCTCGAGCATCGCCCGGTCGCGCACCCAGAGCGGCGCGCCGCGGTCCGTCGGACGCGGCTCGGGCGCCGACAGCAGCCGACGCATCTGGTTCGGGCTCAAGACGCCCGGCAGGTGCTTCCACTGGGTGGGGCGCTCGAGAATGCCCGCGGGGTTCTCCGGCACCCGGCCCGTCGCCTCGAGCCACCGGCCGAAGACGCGGATGGTCGCCAGGTGACGGACCACCGAGGACCCCGCGAGGCCCCGGTCGGCGCTCAGATAGCGGATGTGTTCGCTGAGCAGCCTCGGGGTGAGGCTCTCGGGGTCGTCGGCGTTGCGGTCGGTCGCGAAGGCGAGCAGCTCGTGCAGATCGCGAAGATAGGCCTCGATCGAGTTGGGCCGGAGCCCGCACTCGACGCGGATGAACGCGGCGAAGGCGCGGCCGGCCGCGGCGAGCGCGGGGGCGACGCCTTGCCACGTATCGATCTGGACCGGGAGGGTCATCTGAGAAATCGTCGGCGTGGGCCGAGGTCAACCTAGAGAAATGGCCCGCCTCGGACGGTGCCGAGACGGGCCAGGAGTGGTGTCCGTGCCTGTCCTACCTGCTCAGGGCGTTAGCCCAGGAGCTGGAGGGCGTTCTGCGGCTGGTTGTTGGCCAGGGCGAGCGTGTTGGTCGCGGCCTGGCTGAGGATCTGCGAGCGGGTCAGGGCCGCGGTCTCGGCAGCAAAGTCGGTGTCACGGATGACGGACTCGACGGCGGAGCTGTTCTCGAAGCTGACCGAGAGCGAACGCATCGTGGCGCCCAGCGTGTTGCGCTGGAAGGCACCGAGGCGGCCGCGGGTGGTCGAGACCTGCTCGATGGCGTCGTTGACGATCTTCTGGGCGGTGGTCAGGTCGCCGTCGACCACGTT
>DAIOTV010000066.1:724-14115 GCA_036751825.1 Phycisphaerales bacterium | reverse complement strand
ACCGCTCTGCCGATCTGGCAGGATCGACCGGACGTGGCCGCGGAGCCTACTTCTTGTCCTTGCCCGGCTTCTTCTTGCGGCCTGCCCAGATCCGGGCGGTGCGGAACATCGTGCACAAGAAGATCACACCCGTCGCGGCCACGCGGGCGAAGTCCTCCACCGAGGGGTTCGGAACCTCCAGCACCAGGCTCACACCGCCCGCCATCCACAGCCCGGCCCAGGCCATCAGGATCAGCGACCCCAGACGGCGCATCATCGTCGACGGGCTCAGCGTCATGCCAAGGCCAAGCAGCACCAGCACGCCCTGACCGCCGGCGAGAACGGCCCCCCACTGGCCCTCGTAGTGCAGCCCCGCCGCCGAGAACGACAGCGAGCCCATGCTCGCGAGCATGAACTCCCGAGTGCCGCCGTTCCAGACCTCCTGAGCGAACTGAAAGCACCGGGCGGCCGTGCCGAGCGCAAAGCTCCACACGACCAGCGTCGCCACGAGGCTGAAGAGCCCCGCCGAGGCCTTCTGGCAAAAGCTTGGCTTTGAGGCGTCCTTGGGACGACCGAAGAGGTCCGGGCGGCCTGCGGCTTGCGACATGGTGCGTCTCCCTCCCGGCGTGCGCGCGTGCCGGCGCTCCAGTCGTCGGATCCGGCTGCCCGCCTCCCCACCGCGAGCGGGCGGCGATCGGCCGAATCAGGCTGGGTGCGACGGTCGACGGGCTCGCGCGGGCCACGCCGGGCCCGAGAACGCCGCTACACCCCCAGGCATCGTCCGACTACAATGATTTCAGGAAAGACTGAAACCAACCGCCTCGACCGCCCGCCCTCGGACGAAAAGACAAGCATGATCACCGCCGACACCCCGCAGCTCGAAGCCTCAGACCTCTTCCGCCCCCGACTCGGCCGGCCCGACCCCTCGCTCGACGCGATCCGCGACAAGGTCCTCCGCGGCGAGCGCCTCACCCTCGCCGACGGCGAAGCGCTCTACACCACGCCCGACATCTGGACCGTCTGCGAACTCGCCAACATCGTCCGCGACCGGCTCCACCCGGGCGTCGGGTACTACAACATCAACCGCCACATGAACTACTCGAACCTCTGCGCGCTCAGCTGCAAGTTCTGCGAGTTCTACCGCAAAAAAGGCGACGACGGCGCGTACACCCGCGACGAGAACTACATCCGCGCCGAGGCCCGCAAGGCCGTCGAGAACGGCGCCACCGAGATGCACATCGTCGGCGGGCTGCACCCCTACCTGCCCTGGGACTACTACCCCGACATGATGCGGTGGATCAAGGACGAGATCGCCAAGCTCGGCGGCACGCTGCACATCAAGGCCTTCACCGCCGTCGAGATCGTGCACCTCGCCAAGATCGCCAAGAAGTACAAGCGCGACGACCGCCGCGCCGGCATCCGGTGGGTGCTGCAAGAACTCAAAGACGCCGGCCTCGATTCATTGCCCGGCGGCGGCGCCGAGGTCTTCGACGACCGCGTGCACGACGAGGCCTACAAGGGCAAGATCCGATCCGATGTCTGGCTCGATGTCCACACCATCGCCCACGAACTCGGGCTCAACAGCAACTGCACGATCCTCTACGGCCACATCGAGCAGCGCCGCGAACGCCTCGTGCACATGGACATGCTGCGACGGGCGCAGGACGCCGCGCTGCACAGGCTGGGCTACACGGGCGACGCCGACTGGGCGAAGTACAGCGAGACCTACCCGGCGACCCAGCACATCGACGCGCCCGCGATCTCGCTGACCGCCGAGGGGGCCGTGCTGCCCACGCCCGATCTCGCGGCAAAGGGCGGGTACTTTCAGACCATCATCCCGCTGCCGTTCTTCCCCGACGGCTGCGAGATCGAGCACCTGCCCGGGCCCACGGGCCTGGAGAATTTGCGCACGCTCGCCGTCGCACGGCTCATGCTCGACAACTTCCCCCACGCCAAGGCCTTCTGGATCATGCAGACCCTGCCCATGAGCCAGCTCATGCTCCAGGCCGGCGCCGACGACATCGACGGCACCGTGGTCTGGTATGACATCACCAAAGTCGGCGGCGCGAGCACGCACCAGGAGACCACGGTGTGGGACCTGCAGCGCGCCATCCGCGAAGCGGGCTACGAGCCGGTGGAACGGGACACGCTGTACCGGCGGGTGGTGCGAGATGGGAAGACCTCGCGGGTTGCCGATCGTTGATTAGGCCTTCTTCACCGCCATCCGTTCAGCGCTTGGCACCTTGACCTCGCTCGCCAGCCCCAGCTTCGACATGCCCCAGATCACGCAGTAGCTCGGGTCGAACTCCCACCACCGCAGGCCGTGGCGGGCGGAGGTCGGGAACGCGTGGTGGTTGTTGTGCCAGCCCTCGCCGAGCGCGATCACGCCAAACAGGGCGTTGTTCCGGCTCTCGTCGTGGCTCTTGAAGGGCCTGGTGCCCCAGATGTGGCAGACCGAGTTCACGCTCCAGCTGACATGGTGCACGAGCCCGACGCGGACGACGCCGCCCCAGAGAAACCCGAGCAAGACGCCCGTCCAGCTCATGGTCAGCAGCCCTCCGAGCACGGCCGGCAGCAGCAGGCCCAGCACAGCCCACACCGCGAACGTCTTGCTCATGACCCGCACAAGCTTGTCGTTGTGCAGATCGGGCGCCCAGCGGACGGGGCAGGTGCGCTCGGCCTTGAACATCCAGCCCAGGTGCGCGTGCCACATGCCCTTGATGGTGCCCCAGGTGCCCGTGCCGCTCATCGCGGGCGAGTGCGGGTCGCCGTCTTGGTCGCTGTGCCGGTGGTGCCGGCGGTGGTGCGCGACCCATGTGAGGATCGAGCCCTCGACCGCCATCGAGCCCATGATCGCGAGCACGGCCGCCATCCAGCGGGGCGTCTTGAAGCTCTTGTGCGTGAAGTATCGGTGGTAGCCGATCGTGACGCCGAAGAGCGTGATCAGGTACATCGCGCCCATGATCGCGAGATAAATCCAGCTGAACGCGACGCCCCAGAGCAGCCCGATGGCGAGCCCGAGCGCGAGGAAGGGCAGGAGCACGGCGGTGAGGTTGACGACTTTGGGCACGATTCGCGAGCGCGCGACAACGCCGTCCGGACCCGGTTCGATCGGTTGCGGACGGGCGTGCTGTGTTGTTGGCATGGACGGGTGTCTCTGTGCAAGAGCCGACCCGGCATTGGGACGACGGGTGAGAGTACGCACGGTGCCGTCCTCTGGGTTCACGGCCGCTAAAGCTCGACGATCGCGCCGAGCTCGGGTCGGTCGGCCCTGAGCCCCCACCGCTCGTTCAGCTTCTTGGCCAGCTCGCGTCGCGGGCCGTTCTCGCCGTGGGTGAGCAGGACGCGTGGTTTGTGCGGCGCGAGGTCGGTCATCCACTCGACGAGCTCGGTCTGGCCGGCGTGGGCGCTGAAGCCGCCGAGGGTGTGGATGCTGGCTTGGACCTCGAGCATCTGGCCGAACATCTTGATCTCCTTTCGGCCGTCGACAAGCAGGCGCCCGAGCGTGCCGCGGGCCTGAAAGCCAACGAAGACGACATGCGTCTCTGGTTTGGGCAGGCTGTGCCTGAGGTGATGTCGGATGCGTCCGCCCGTGCACATGCCGCTGGCGCTGACGATGACGATGCCCCCGCCGAGACCGTTGAGGGCCTTGCTGTCGTCGGGGCCGAGGGTGAAGCGGAGCGAGGGGAAGTTCAGCGGCGTGTCGCCCGAGTCGATGATGTCCCAAGCCTGCTCATCGAAGAGCGGTCGGTGCCGGCGATACAGGTCCGTCGCCCGCGTCGCCATCGGTGAATCAACGACCACCTCGGTCGATTCGAGCGTGCCATCGCGCATCATCGCGCCCAGCTCGTAGATTAATTGCTGCGTGCGGCCCACGGCGAAGCTGGGGATCAGCACCCGCCCGCCCGGTTTGCGGGCTGCTTTGATGATGCCCGCGAGCTCGCCGAGCGAGTCCTGCATCGAGCGGTGATCGCGGTCGCCGTAGGTCGATTCGAGGAAGACCAGGTCCGCGTGCCTCGGCCGGACCGGGTCGCGCAAGAGCGGCACGCCCCGGGGTCCGATGTCGCCCGAGAAGACGACGGTCCTCGTCGTGCCGCCGTCTTCGATCGTCAGCTCGACGCTGGCCGAGCCGAGAATGTGGCCCGCGTCGATCCAGCGTGCGGCGATGCCCTGCGCGACCTCGACAGGCTGGTCGTAGTCCACGCCCTTGCACCTGGAGAGCGTGAGCTCAACATCCTCGATCTCGTACAGCGGGCGGTCCTCTTCGGGCAACTGCCCGCCGCTCTTGCGGGCGGCCCGCTCGGCGTCCATCTCCTGGATGAACGCGGAATCGCGCAGCAGAATGTCCACGAGCTCCACCGTCGCGTGCGTGGCGAAGACGGGCCCGGCGAAGCCCTGTTTCACGAGCATGGGCAGGCGGCCCGAGTGGTCGAGGTGCGCGTGCGTGAGCACGACGGCGTCGATGGATTTCGGGTCAAATGTGGGCCGACGCCGGTTCTGGCGGTCCTCCTTCTTGCCCCCCTGAAAGAGCCCGTAGTCGAGCATCACGCGGGCCGAGGTGGTCTCGATCAGGTACGCCGAGCCCGTGACATCCCCCGCCGCTCCGTGCACCGTGATCCGCATGAGAAGTCCCCCGGGGTTATCGCGAGCCAGAAGGCAGCGTAGCGGCGGTTCGCCGCGATGTTCGCGTGGGCCCGCCTTGGGCGATCGCCCGCCCCTGGTCAACTCTCGCCCGCCGGGCGGCCGATGACCTACAACACCGCGAAGACGCGACCCAGGAGCAATCGGCCTGACGGATTCACAGACCAGCCCCCACGAGCGGTACCTCTCGACCCGTTTCTTTGGATCGCTCGACGGGGTTCGGTGTCTGTGCATCCTCGCCGTGCTGTGGCATCACTCCAGACGGCCCGAGCTCGGCATCCGGCTTGACGACATGGGGTTCCTCGGCGTCGGCATGTTCTTCGTGCTCTCCGGCTTTCTGATCACCACGCTGCTGCTGCGCGAGCGCGACAACACCGGCGGCATCAGCCTTGCCGACTTCTACGCCAGGCGGACCATCCGCATCTTCCCCATCTACTACCTGCTGCTACTCGCGCTCTCGGTCTACTACGGCTTCATCGAACGCGGCTCGGCGACCTCCCACAACTTCTTCAACGACCTGCCCTACTTCCTCACCTACACATCCAACTGGGTCCACGTCGACGCGGGCAACCAGGCCATCCTGTGGACGCTCGCGACGGAAGAGCAGTTCTACGTGCTCTGGCCGCTCGTCGAGAAGCTTCTCCGGCCCAGATGGGCGCTGGCGGTGCTGTTCGGCATCATCGGGGTCAACCAGCTCGTCAACTTCGGCGTCACCGACCCGCTCACCGCGCGATGGTTCGGCGAAGACTTCAACCGCCTGAGCATCATGGACGCCACCTTCACGCCCATCGCGCTCGGCGTGCTGCTGGCCCACCTGCTGCATCACCGGCGGAGCTTCGAGTTTCTGTACCGGCTGCTGCACCCCGCCTGGACACCCGTGGTCCTGCTCTTCGCCTTCCTCGCCTATCTCGAGACCACGCCGCTGGACATCAGCGGCCTGCCGCGGCTGATCATCCACATCCTCATGACCCTTATGCTCGCTTCGCTGGTCATCCGCGAGCAGCACTGGCTGAAGCGCCCGCTGACCTTCTGGCCCATCCGCCGGATGGGCGTCATCTCCTACGGCATGTACCTCTACCACATGTGGTGCTTCCACTTCGTGCGCGAAGGCCTCCGCGCCACCGGATGGTCGGCGGAAGTCGTGGTGCTCGTCTTCCCGATCGCGGGGCTGCTGCTGACCTACGCCGTGTCCGAGGCGAGCTTCCGCCTCGTCGAGACGCCCATCCTCAAACTCAAGAAACGCTTCGCGACCGACCGCAAGCGGACGATCATCGCGAAGCGCTAGCGGGACCCGCGGCGCTCTCGGCCTCGGCCGCCGCCGCCACGTGGTCCGCCGGCAGTTCGTCCGACCGCCGCCGCGACAGCACGAGGTGCTGCACCACCAGCATCAGCACCGCGCCGCCCACGGCGATCCCACCGGTCACCCACTGGCTCGTCCGGAGCACCTCGCCGAACCAGGCGTACGACAGCAGCGCCACGGTGAAGGGCTGCAACTGGATGATGCCCGTGCTCACCGCCACGCCCAGCCGGGCGATGCTGATGTAGTACAGCACATGCCCGAGCCCGATGCCGATCACGCTCGACAGCAGCAGGTAGCCGAACTGATCGATCGGCATGCGCATCGCGGTCGCGCCCGATTCGTCGCCGGCGAAAAGCATGATGCCGATCATGGTGGCGGCGGTGTACTGGCTGATCATGGCGAAGGACATCATCGGGTTGATGCCCGCCATGCACCGGCGCACGGCCAGGGCGTAGCCCGCGAAGAACGCGCCGGCCCAGAGCGCCAGCCCGACGCCGAACATCGTCGTGCCCTCGCCGAAGCCGTCGTCGAAGACGATCGTGCCGGCGGTGCCGCCCATGACCATGAGCAGCCCCGCGAGAAACGCGGGTTTGCGGATCGCGCGACGCTCGATCGGGAACAGGATCGCCGCACCGATCGCCACCACGATCATCTGCGCCCGCAAGCCGAAGGTCAGCAGGCCCGGCTCGATCTTGTAGTGCGCCCAGGTGAACCCGAGCTGGCCCAGGATGTTCATCAGGGCCGGGATCAGCGCCGCCTTCCAGAGCCCCCGCGGCAGCTTGCCCCGCATGTGCCACGCCGCCAGCGGCACCGCCCACAGCAACGCGCTGAACCCGTAGCGCCAGCCGTTGCTGGTCCACGGATCGATGTAGCCCCGTCCCTCGGGGTCGGCGAAGTGGTTGATGAACAGGGGCGTGACCGTCCAGCCCAGGAGCGTCAGCAGCACAGTGACGAGCCCCGCGAGCACACCGAGGCCTGATTCACGCTGGTCGCCGGTCAACGGAGGAGCGTAGGCCCGCGGTCCGACGCGAGTTATTTCGCTCGCTCTCGGTGCTGCGGCTGATGCGGCCCCCGGATTCTGCCGCTCTACGGGTTGATTCTCGGCCCGTCCGGAAACCGGCGGGCCCGCGTGGGGGACCAAGCGTGGCGAAGCAAGCGGTCAAGAAGGCAGCCGATTCGATCGAGTCGATCACGGAGAGCAAGCTCTCACGCGTCGAGATGATCGCACGCGAGGCACTCGACATCCTCGGCGAGGAAGCGCCGGACGACCTGCGCCGCTCGGTCGCCGAGGTCAGGGCCCAGCACGAGGCCGAGATCGCCGACCTCAACGGACGCATCCAGCAGGCGGGGGCGCAGATCGACGATCTGACCGCGCGGATCAAGGCCGCCGAGCGGCTCGCCGAGGAGCGGTTCGCCGAGGCCGAAGAAGCCTGGGCCCTCGCCGGCGCCCACGCGTCGGATCTCGCGGTGGCGACCACGGAGCTCGATTCGGCGCGCGACGAGATCGAGCTGCTCCGGGTGACCGCCGACGACCGGGGGCGCGAGCTCGCGGGCCTGAGCGAGCGTCACGCGACGCTGACGCGGGAACTCGAGTCGCTCCGGGAACGCAGCGACGCCGTGCAGGCCGCGCTGGAAGAAGCCGAGGCCGCCCGGCAGGCGTCCGCCGACGATCTTCAGGCTGCCCGGGACCGCATCGCCTCGCTCGGCAACGCGATGGACGCCGCGGCCCGCGAGGCGCAGCGCCGCATCGAGGCGCTGGAGCTCGATCTGCTCGCCGCCCGGCAGGACCTCGCCGAGCAGACCGATCGCACCGAGTCGGTCGTCGCCGAGCTGACCGCGGCGCGGCATCAGGTTGACGAACTCGAAGAAGCCAACGACGAGCGCGTCGCCCGCATCGAGTTGCTGCTGGCAGACCTCGCCGCCGTCCGCGATCAGCTCGCCGAGCGCGGCAACCAGCTTGCCGACGCCGACCAGCGTTCGCAGATCGCCCGCGAGGGGCTCGCCGAGGCGGTGACCCAACTCGCCGAAGCGACCGAGGCCCGGGAAGCGATCGCCGCGAAGCTCGCCCAGCGGAACTCGGAGGTGGCCTCGATCCGCCGCGAGCTCGCCGAGGTCACCCAGCGGCTGTCGAGCCGCGACCGCGACCTCGCCGACCTGCTCGACGGCGCGGCGCCCGCCCCGGCGACCGAGGCGGGGTCGGCTCCGGTCGTCGAGACCGAGGCGCTGGCCGCCCTCCGCGCCGAACTCGAAGCAAAGGACCTCGAGATTGCCTCGCTGCGGGGCGAGATGGACCGCGCCGACGAGCGGGCGGATCGCTACTGCCAGGACACCGAGAAAGCCCGGCGATCGCTCGAAAAGGCCGCCACCATCGTCCGCCGGGCCCGCCGGCGGTCGTCTAAGCGGACGGAGGAGTTCACCAAGCTCGTCCACCGGCTGACATCGATGCGGATGCGGTGCGAGAACCTCGAGGCCCGGGTTCACGACGAGATCGCCCGGGGGCAGCGTCTGACGGTGATCGCCCTCACCAGCGGCGGAATCGCCCTTCTGAGCCTCGCCGGCGCGATTCTGCTCTGATCGGACCCGCGAAGGGGTGAAACTGTTGCAATCCGGGCCCAGCCGGGGTCTGGCGCGGTGTCAAGCCGTCTAAAGTTCGATTCACCTGCCGGCGGGGCGATGCCGCCCAGACAGGAGGGGTCGCCGTGTCCAAGGGTCTGCGGAAGGTCGTGTACGACTATCTGTGCGATCAGCTGCTTTCCGGCGAGCTTCGCTCGGGCAGCCGCGTCTGCGAACTGACGGTCGCCAAGGCGACCGGCGTGAGCCGCAGCCCCGTCCGCGAGGCCATCGGCCAGCTCCGGGCCGAGGGCGTGCTCGAGCAGATCCCGGGATACGGCGCGTTCGTGACCAGCCCGACGCGCGAGGGGCTCGATGAGGCCTTCCAGGTTCGCGAATGGCTCGAGTGCGAGGCCGTGTATTCGCTGGCTCGGCAGAAGGAGCGGCCCGAGCTCTCCGACGCCCGCGCCGCCTGCGACCGCATGATGGAGTTCCTCCGCCAGCAGCACGGCTCGACCGCCGAGAACATCTCGGAAACGGCGTACGACCGGCTCGAACGGATGGATCGCGACTTCCACGCCGCCATGCTGCGCGCGGCGGGCAACCGGCGGGTGGTCAAGATCATCGCCGACACGCGCGTGCTGATCCACGCCACGGGCTGCCGGCCAAGGCCGCTCAGCGCCGAGCACGTCAGCAAGATTTTCACCGACCACGATGTGATCCTTCGGGCGGTGCAGCGCGGCGAGGCCGAGGAGGCCCGCGAGCTCATGCTCAGCCACATCCGCTGGGCCCACGCCGGCACGCTGAAAGTCTTCGACGAGCTTGCCGCCCAGGCCGAAGACGATGAGCCGCCGACCCAGGTCGCACGCCGCATCGGCAGCGGCAACCCCGTCGGGCGCTCTTCGATCCGATAGAGGCGATACCCTCGTGGCGTGGAGTCTCTGACCGAATCGATCGCCGTGGCCGTCATCGGGCTCGTGGCCGGTCTCATCGGGGGCTTGACCGGGCTGGGCGGCTCGATCATCATGCTCCCGGGCCTGGCGATCATCATCGGTTTCGCCGACGAGTCGCACATCGAGCAGCACATCTACATGGCCGCCGCGCTCGTCGTGAACTTTCTTGTCGCCGTGCCAGCGACCTGGCGGCACAGCAAGGCCGGGGCGATCCGCATGCCCGTGGTCGTGCGCCTCTTGCCCCCCGCCGCGGTCGCGATGGTCCTGGGCGTCCTGCTGTCGAACCGCGTCGAGCCCACGTTGCTCATCAAGCTGCTGGCGATCATGATCGTCGTGTTCGTGATCGCGGGCGAGCTCGGCGGCCGGCTGGGCAAGCCTGACGACAGCACGCCCGACAGCGAGATCGCCCGCAAGCGCGCCTTCGTGCTCGCGGGAACCGGAGCGGTCACGGGCCTGCTCGCGGGGCTGCTTGGCATCGGCGGCGGGGTCATCATGGTCGCCACGCTGCGCGCCGTCGCGAGGCTTCGCGTCCGCGCGGCGATCGCCGCCAGCGCCGCGGCGATGTGCCTGATCGCTCCCATCGGCGCCGTGCTCAAGCTCGCCACCCTGCACACCCACGACCTGCTCTGGATTGACGCTGTCCGGCTCGCGGGGCTGATGGGCCCCGCCGCCGTGATCGGCTCGCTGGTGGGCTCGTCGCTGGTTCATCGTCTGCCCCGGCTGCTGATCAAGATTGTCGTGGACGCGGTCCTGCTGATCGCCGCGGCCCGGCTCGGCGGGCTGATCTAGGCCGGAGCGCGGGAGACTCCACGCACGCACGCGAGATTGTCGATAGGCACAAGACTGGAAGGAGACCGCCATGAGAACCCTCGCCGTCATCGTCCCGATCGCCGCGGCGGGCGCCGCGATCGCCGACGCCGAACCCCCGCGCAGCATGCTCGCGCCCGTCGCCCCGCTGGCGATCGCGACCCCGGCGCCGCAGATCCTCGGCTCGCCAAGCGTCGCCGACGACACGTTCGTCAAGGTCCGCGGCGGCGGCTGGATCCTCTTCCAGTCCGGCTCGGTCCGCGTGGGCGACGAGGCCGGCGCCGGCGTCTCCATCCTCGACCTCGAGGACACGCTCAACCAGGACACCAGCGACCTCTCGCCCATCGGCTCGGTCGCGGTCGCCATCCCCGCCATCGACATCCTGATCGAGGCCGGGTTCCTCGGCAGCTACACCTACGACGGCGTGACCACGGAATCGATCAGCTTCGACGGCGAGACATACACCGGCAACGTCGCCACCGAGACGAACTACACGATCTACGAGCTCAACGCGCTCTACGAGCTGCTCGAGATCAGCCTTTTCAAGATCCACCTCGGCGGCGGCGTTCGTTTCTTTGATGTCGAGGCCGACATTGCCGGCACCGTGGGCGGCTCCGTTCAGAACGAGAACGAGTCGATCTTCCTGCCCATCCCCGTGCTCGCCGCGGGCGCGCGGGCGGATCTGGGGCCGAACTTCTACACCCAGGGACGCATCGCGGGCGTGTACCTCGGACAGTACGGCAGCGTGCTCGACGGCTCGCTCGAAGTCGGCTGGGACTTCATCCGAAACGCGGGCATCTTCGCCGGCTACCGCGTGATGTCCGCGGAGAGCGAGGGGTTCGATGTCGAGTTCGACCTCACGCTGGGCGGCCCCTACGCCGGCATTGAGCTTCGGCTTTAGCCACCCGACATCAGCTCGCACAGCACCGCGAGCCCCGCGTCGAGCTTGGCATCGGGTGCCGCGAAGCTCAGGCGCACGTGCGTGTCCCGGTCGCTGAACGCGCCGCCGGGGATGATCAGCAGGTTGCGCTCGATGCAGCGGTTCACAAGCTCCGTGCCGGTCATGCCGAGCGATTCGGGCACCCTCGGGAACGCGTAGAACGCCCCCTGCGGGTAGGCCACGTCCGTCACCTCGCTGAGCCTGGCGTGCACCTTGTCGCGGCGGGCCGCGTAGGCCGACACCGTGTCAACCATGTCGACCTCCATGGCGGCCAGGGCCCCCCACTGCGCGATCGACGGTGCGCACACGAACGAGTAGCCCTGGATCCGCTGCATCGCATCAACCACCGGCCGCGGCCCCGACGCGTAGCCCATGCGCCAGCCCGTGCAGCCGTAGGTCTTGCCGAACCCGCGGATCACCAGCACATCGTCCTGCGCGCCCGCAAACCGCGCCGGGCTCGGGCAGCGCGCCTCGGTGGCATCGTTCGCCGAGACATCGGTCATGCCGTCGGCGAAGGTGAACTCGTCGTAGATCTCGTCCGACACGAGCAGCACGCCCTTCGATCGGCACAGCTCGAGCAGCTCCCGGCAGTCGTCCTTGGGCGACACCACGCCGCTGGGATTGTTCGGCGAGTTGAACAGCACGAACTTCGTCCGCCCGGTGATCAAGGGCTCCACCCGCTCGGCGGTCATGCGGAAGTCGGGGTAGGTGACGCACCGCACGGCCCGGCCCCCCGCGATCGTCGCCAAATGCGGGTACATCACGAAGAACGGATCGGGGATGATCGCCTCGTCGCCCGGGCCCATGAGCGCGAGAAACAGCAGCAGCAGCGCGCCCGCCGTGCCGCTGGTGATCAGCGTCTCGTGCTCGCGGCTGGTCGTGTCCCAGCCGAGGTCCTTGGTGAGCTCGGCGTTGATGCGTTCGATCAGCGGCGGAATGCCCTGGCTGGGGGTGTACCCGTTGCGGTCCTGCTCGATCGCCTCGATCGCCGCCCGCTTGATCGCCAGCGGCACCGGGAAGTCGGGCTGACCGATCGAGAGATTGATCGGATCCTTGAGCGTGGCGGCGAGCTGGAAGACCCTGCGGATGCCGGACGTATCGATCGCCCGGCCGCGATCACAGATGAGCGAGGCCGTGTCCATCGATGTGTCCTTCTGCGAACGCTCCGCTTACTTCTCGACGACGTGCGTTTTGGGCAGGCGAAGCGGCGAGTCGGTCTTGGGGTTGAACTTCTTGTCGTTCTTGAGCTTCTCGACACGCTCGGCGCGGGTCATGACCGACCGCTTGCCGCTCAGGCCACCGCTCGTCTTCAGGCTACGGCTCAGGCTCATGTCACACGCCTCGTCATCCGTCGGGAAAACCCGATTATCCACCGAACTTGATCCAACCGATCTGGCTCTCGCGGCTGAAATCGAGCGTTCCACCCTGCTCGGTCAGCCACCGATTACCGAGGTCAAACATAGCGCTCTGATGATTGAATTTCTCTCGGCTCGTCGAGAAGCCCTGCCCCGGGATGCCCACCAGCGTCCACAGCCGGTACGCCTTCTGCCCGTCCGACGCCCGGGTCATCTCCTCGATGATCGAGTCGATCCCGTTGTCGAACAGGAACTGCTGGGCCCGGACCGCCTCGTCGCGGTCGAAAGTCATCGAGGTGTACATGTAGTTCAGCCCGGGCTGCCTCGTGTCGAAATTGCTCGGGCCCGTCGCCTCGGCGGCGGGATCCTGGGCCAGGGCACGGCCGTCCTCGGAGGGCGTCTCGACATCGGCCACGACCGGCGGAGTGATCGGCGGGGTGACTGTCGGCTCGGGCGAGATCGCAACCTCGGCCTCGCGGACCGGCTCACGCGGCGTCACACGCACCGGCTCCCGGACCCGCAGATCACGCGGCTGGCCCGCGTCCGAATCGCCCAGAGCCCGGTTCGCCTCGTCGCTGATGATGGGCTTGAGTTCTTCCTTCGACGCCCGACCACCCAGCGAGTACAGCGACGCCCCGAACAGCACCAGCACCACCACCACGCCGCCCACAATCCCCGCGATCGTCCCCACCGACAGCGAAAAACTCACCCGTCCGTCGTCCCCCCGGCTGACCAGCGGCTCCGGCTCCAGCCCGGCGAGGTCGGGCATCTCGGGAGAACCGGGGGCCACGCGGACCGGCTCGGCGACATAGCGCGGCGTGGAGAGATCCAGATCCGGCTTGTCGTCCAGCGGCTCCGCCTCACGC
>DAIOTV010000066.1:0-714 GCA_036751825.1 Phycisphaerales bacterium | reverse complement strand
GGGCTCGACGGTCGGCGGCGGGGCGACCGCGGCGGCCGGCCTGAGCCCGACGCCCACGGCCGCCGGGGGGGCGGCAACCTTCGGCGCGCTGCCCGGGTGGGTCGAAGCGGACTGGTTACGCAGCAACTCAAACAACGCGGGCGAGTTCCGACGCTTGGCCATGGCTGTATCTTCGCCCCCCAACCGGCCCGATGCAAATGGACCCCGCGGGAGACCGTTCAAGACCCCGGGGAGCCGAATCCGACCGCCGAACCCGTGCCCAAGCCTCCCTATAGTCCGCACCATGCCTATCCACGACGACGACATCATCCGGATCGACGTTCCCGAGCTCAACCGGCTCGAGTCCGCCTTCCTGCCCGAGATCTTCCGAGGCTTCGGCACCACCTTCCGCCACTTCTTTACCAGCTTCGGCCAGGGCCGCACCAGCCGGACCATCCAGTACCCCGAGCAGCGCCGCGAGGACTACCACCCCGAGGACGGGGGCATCGAGATCCGCAACTTCCGGGGCGTGCACCGGCTCAACCGCGACGAGGACGGGCGGGTCAAGTGCGTCGCCTGCATGATGTGCCCCACCCTCTGCCCGGCCAACTGCATCCACATCGAAGGCGCCACCGCCCCCTGGGACGACCGCGAGAAGTACCCCATCAAGTTCGACATCGACGAGCTCCGCTGCATCTTCTGCGGCATGTGCGAAGAGGCCTGCCCCGTCGACGC
>DAIOTV010000065.1:7547-14233 GCA_036751825.1 Phycisphaerales bacterium | reverse complement strand
GCCGCGACCGAGAGCTTGCCGCGGGCCATGAACAGGTTCACGCGGAACCGGTTCCGTTCGGTGTAGTCGTACGCGAAGTCGACCGAGCCGAACTTGTGCAGGTCCTCGAACTGCTCGGGGGTGAGGATCGCATTGGCGATCTGCATGAACTCCTCGGCCGAGACGGGAGCCGTGTCCAGCGGCTTGAGCTTGCCCTTGATGCGGAGCTTCGGCACCGTGCCCGACTTCATGATCAGGTCGGACGACTCCATCTTGATCGTCGCCTTGAGAAAGTCGCCCCAGCGTGTCTCGTGGGGGTCCTTCTTCTTGGCGATCGGCAGGACGACATGGCCGACGGCGGTGGCGTCGGAGTGAACTTGGGCTTCAACGCTCATGCGGGGCTCCCCCAGGGTCTCCCGGCCGGTGAGCCGGTCGCGTGCGAGTCGTTCGTTGGTCGGTCAAACGGTCCGCTGCGTGGCGTCCGTCGGTTCCAACGCAGACCATACACGCTGCGCTCTCAAGGATGCCCGCCGGGGCGGTCGGCGCCGCAAAAAAATCGGCCCGGACAAGCCGGGCCGAGGGGTCGTTAATGGCGGGTCGTTAATGGCGGGGGGCAAGGCCGGGGGCTCAGGCGTTGCTCGCTTCCACGTCGGCCTCGGTTTCGCTCTCCTGGGTGCCCAGGAAGTTCGACTCGAGCTCCTTGCGGATCTTCTCCATCGCCTTGTTCTGGATCTGCCGGACACGCTCCTTGGTGACGCCGATGATCTGGCCCACCTGCTCGAGCGTCATGGGCTTCTCGTTCTCGCCGGCCTCGAGGCCGAAGCGGTGCTCGATGACCGTCCGCTCGACCTCGGTCAGATCGGCGCGGTTGCTGGCCACGATGTCCCGCACCTCGCTGGCCGCGTCCTTCTCGAAGTCCGCCCGCTTGGTCTCAAGGAAGTTCGACTTCTCGAGCTTCGGGTCGAAGTCCGTGGGGAACCGCTGGCGGTACTTGCTCAGCTTCATCCCCTGGCGGCTGAACGCCTTCAGAATCGCCCGACACGCGTAGGTCGAGAACTTGTAGCCCCGGCCCGCGTCAAACTTGTCGACGGCACGCAGCAGCGCCATGTTGCCCTCGCTGACCAGGTCCGCGAAGTCCACCTCGCTCATGCGCGTCCGCTTCGCCATCGCCAGAACCAGCGCGAGGTTCGTCTCGGCGATCTGCTCGCGGATCCGCTCGGCCAGGCGGTGCCACCGCAGAATGTCCTCGGCCTGCTCGGGCGTCGGCAGCTTCTCGGCGGCCTCGGCGACGGCCCGCTGCACGCAACGCACCCGGTACCGCGCGAAGTTGAACTGATGGAACAGAATCCGCTCCTCGGCACCGGTCAGGATCACCTGCTGGGCCGACTTCATCGTCCGGGTCCGCGTTGACGACGACAGATCGTCCATCACCGGGTGGTACCAGGTCGTGTCCGGCTTCTGAACGTCCGGAACTTCCTGGTAAATCTTGGTCTCGGCGTCTTCCTCATAGAAGACGGGCGAGTCGATGAAGTCCTGCTCGCCCTGGAGCAGCCGCTGCAGCAGCCGCTCGTCGGCCGGGCTGAGCTTGCGGACGGTTTTCTTGGGGCCAGTGCCCGTGGGCGAGGTGGCGACGCGGACGCGGTGCCGGCGTCGGACCTGCTCAAGGGGGCTCGGGGTTCGGTGCTGGATGCGATTCATCTGCGTTCCCTGCATTCTGACGCCGAGACGGCCATCCCGGCCGGCGTCGGCAGTTGTTTACCTGTGAGGGCAGTCGCCGTGGCGGTTCGCGGGAACCGCTCGATCAGAGTCTCGATTGGCCAAACACCTTTCGTTTGTCCGAAATTCCTCGACCCCGTGTGCAACCGTGACGAGCCATCAGCGCCGGCGCGCCGATTCGCTCGAAGCCCTTATGTGTACGCCCTTTCCGCCGAAGCGGTTCTGACGAGCAAGCGATTCCGTTCGACTGCAGTAATCACGCCTCATCCAATGCGGCGCGAGGTGGCAAGGACGACCCCACGGAGGGCCGACCATGACGACGTCGAGTTGTCGCGCCCGACGCGGGTCCCCCGCAGAACGGCGCTTGCACACAAGGAATCAGAATCCGGATCGCTGTATGGGCTTTGTCGAGTCCGAGGCGTGAAGCCGAATCGGATCTTGACCGGGGTGGTTCCGGATTCCTAACGTTATCGGTCGTGGCCCAGGGCGCTCCGCCGCCTCGGCCAAGGCTTGGAAAGCCTCGACTCTACTCGGCGGTTCTCCTCATGTCAACTGTCTCATGGGTCGGGCTTTGCACGGCTTCCCGGGCGACGATCAGCGACGAATCACGCGGATCGGTCTATCCTCGTGCTGGGCGGGTGGATCGGTTCGGCCGAGAAGCCCAGCCGATGCCCCCAGGCCTGTTCCAATCCACGAAGGAGCCAGCATGGCATTCTCCCTTCCCTCGCTCCCGTATGCGTTCGATGCTCTTGAGCCGTCGATCGACGCTCAGACCATGCAGATCCACCACGGCAAGCACCACCAGGCATACGTCGACAAGGCCAACGCCGCCCTCGAGAAGACCCCCTTCGCCGACGAGACCGACCCCGAGGCGGTCATCTCACGGCTCCCCTCGGTTCCGGACAAAGTCCGCGGCGCCATCCGCAACAACGCGGGCGGCCACGCGAACCACAGCCTGTTCTGGTCCATCATGGCGGCCGCGGGCAGCGGTGGGGGCGGCGAGCCCGGCGGCAGCCTCGCCCGAGCGATCGAGCAGGCGTTCAACTCGTTCGAAGACTTCAAAGAGAAGTTCGCCGCCGCAGGCGCCACCCGCTTCGGATCGGGATGGGCGTGGCTGGTGGTCGATGAGGGCAAGCTCATCGTGGGATCCACCCCGAACCAGGACAGCCCTCTCATGGGCGAGGACATCGCCGGCTTCACCGGCACGCCGATCCTCGGGCTCGATGTCTGGGAGCACGCGTACTACCTGAAGTACCAGAACCGCCGGCCGGATTACATCTCGGCGTGGTGGGATGTTGTGAACTGGTCGGCCGTGAGCCAGCGGTACGAAGCGGCGATGGCCTGACCGTTGTGACCCCCGAAACCAAAGATTCCGCCCCTCCAGCCAGACCGGCCCGCAAGGAGAATTCGATGCGCACCCGTTTCGCGTTGATGATCTTTCTCGCCCTTCCGCTGCTGATCGTCGCCCTGCTGATGTGGTTCATCGCGGGCTCGCTCGCCAGGCAGGGCGCCACCACCCGCAGCCAGCCAGCCGAGGCCGAGCCGATGAGCTATGTCGTGAACGCTGCCGTGCAGCCGGAAGAGGACGCCGGCCTGATCCAGCCCGAAGAACTCGAGCAGGGCTTCATCATCGTCGTCGAGGACCCGGGCAAGAAGGCCTCGGCCAGCCAGCCGATCACCATCGGTACCAACCACGGCAACTGGAACCCAGGCCACCCCGACTGGGTCATGTCGCCCCGCTCCGACGGCCGGTGGCAGATCATCGTGCCCAAGCCCGAAGACCCGGGCCGGATGCAGTTCAAGTTCACCCGCGGCTCGTGGGAAACCGTTGAGCTCGCCAATAACAGCCAGCAGATCGACAACCGCATCCTCCCCCAGATCGACCCCGCCAAGTACGCCGACGGCAGCAAGCCGATCTTCGAGTTCGTCGTGCCCAAGTGGGCCGACGAGATCCCGGGCGCGACCGTCAAGCCCGGCATCGAGGACCCGTCAACGGCGATCGAGGTGACGGGCACCGCCGTGCGCCTGCAGATCCCCGGCGGCGTGGGCCGGGGTGCGGGCATCGTCCGCGACGCCATCGTCTGGCTCCCGCCGGGCTACGAGGACTCCACCGAGTCCTACCCCGTGCTCTACCTGATGGACGGCCAGAACGTCTTCATGCAGCAGCCCGGAACGCCCGGCGAGTGGATGGCCGACGAGACCGCGACCGAGCTCATCGAATCCGGCGAGATCAGGCCCCTCATCATCGTGGGCGTGCCGCACTCCGGCGAGGGTCGGGCGGACGAGTATCTGCACCAGTCGCTCATGACCGGCATCGACCCGCGGGCGGACGAATTCATCGGGTTCCTCGAGCGCACCGTGATGCCGCGCGTCGAGCGGGCCTTCCGCACCAAGACCGGCCCGGCGAACACCGCCATCGGCGGCGCGAGCTTCGGCGGCGTCTTCGCCATGCACGCGGCGAGCAGCCGGCCCGACCTGTTCGGCGCCGCGATCGTCGAGAGCCCGAGCGTGCTGAGCAGCGGCGAGGCCATGCTCGCCGAGTTCACCGCCGAGGGGTACAACTGGCCGAAGACCGTCTTCCTCGGCATGGGCGACCAGGAGGCCGGCACCGCGGACGACGCGCAGGCGCTCAACAAGCGCTACATCGTCGCCGCCCGACAGTTGAAAGAGGCCGGCGAGAACGCGCGGTCGAACATCGAGACCGTCATCGGCACCGGGCACGTGCACAACGAGAACGCGTGGGCCGAGCGGTTCCCGATGGCGTTGAAGCATCTCTACGGCATGGACTGATCCATCCCGCGACCGATCTCTGACCTCAAGGAGCCCCTCGCGCAAGCGAGGGGTCTTTCGTTTGGAAGCAGCCAAGAGCCCCCGGCTTGCGCTGGGGGCTCGTCCTTCGAGCACGCCTAGCCGTTGCGGACGATCGGAAGCGCCCGATACCGCCCCTCAAGAATCTCCCGATCGTCGGCCTTGAGCCACTGGTCGAGCACGCCCGCGTAGACGCTGCGGAAGTCGATGCGGAACTTCAGGTCGCCCGCGTCAAGATCTCTGAGTGAGGGGTGATCGCCGATCACGCCCTGCCGCACGCGTGAGCCGAACACGAACATCGGCGCAGCCGTTCCGTGGTCCGTGCCGCCGCTGGCGTTCTGGCTGACGCGGCGGCCGAACTCGCTGAAGCACATGGTCATGACCCGGCCGTCGTTCTCCTGCAGCTTCATGTCGTCGTAGAACGCCTTGATGGCGGCCGAGAACTGGCCCAGCAGGTTCGCGTGGCTGCCGTTGACGTTGCCTTGGCCCGCGTGCGTGTCGAAGCCGCCGAGCGTGACGTAGTACACGCGCGTCTTGAGCCCCGCGCGGATCATCGAGCCGACCATCTGCAGCTGCCGACCCAGGTTGCTCTGCGGATACCGCACCAGCGGCGGCACACTGACGGCCCTGCGGATCAGGTCGCTCGAGACCTGCGCATCAAGCGCGGTGCGCATCAGGAACCGCGCGTTGGGGTGGTCGTCCTCGTGCGCTGCGTCGGGGCCGCGCATGGTGACGGCGCGGTAGGGCTCCACGAGCGAGTCGTGGATGTCCTCGCCCGTCCAGCGGAAGAGGTCGGCGGTCTCGAAGGCGACGGGCTTGACCTGCCCGCCCTGCATCGCGAGCGGCGCCGTTCGGCCGATGGCCACCGCGGGCAGCGCGTCGCTCGCATCGTTGCCTTCGTCTTCGGGTTGTCCCGACTCGCCCTTGCCGTAGCCGCAGCACTGGCTGTCGAGGTAACGGCCGAGCCAACCGTTGCCGGTGGCGCTGGTGTCGGCGGTGTGCCAGATGTCCATGGATTTGAAGTGCGAGCGGTTGGGGTTTGGGTAGCCGACGCCCTGGATGATGCCGCAGAGCCCGTCGTCGTACAGGGCCTTGATGCCCTCCATGCTCGGGTGCAGGCCGACGTCGATGCCCCGGCCGAGCTTCAGCACGCGGTCCTTGGCGATGCCGATGGTCGGGCGTGCGTTGTAGTAGTCGTCGTGCCCGAAGGGCACGACGGTGTTGAGCCCGTCGTTGCCGCCGCCGAGCTGGACGACGACGAGCACATGGTCCTCGGGCACGCCGGGGATCGAGCTGAGCCCCGCCTCGGGCATGGGAAGCCCGAAGGCCGACGCCTGCAGGAAGTGGGGGACGGTCACCGCGGCCGAGGCCATGGTCAGTCCCTGGCCGAGGAACGACCGCCGCGTGTAGGCACGGGCGTGTGATGGTGAGTTGTGCAGGCTCATCGTGTGGACCTCAGCAGAGCTGGTACTCGGGCATGACGCTGATCAGCAGCAGCGCGCCGGTCAGGGTTTCGGGCGTGATCCGGCCGCCGTGCTGGTGCAGGAAGCCGGAGATCGTGTCGACGTTGCTGCTCGAGGCTCGGCCGAGCGTGAACTGAAGCAGGTAGGACGAGACCGACACCGGATCGTCGGCGGCGCCCGCGAGCGCCTCGCCGAGCTGTGTCACCAGGCCCGTGGGGTCGTAGGTTTCCTGGTCGGCGAGCGCGTCGTAGCCGTGGGGCTTCTTGCCCGTCAGCAAATAGGCGAGCAGGTTCTGCCGCACGAAAAGCGTCGAGGTGTTGATCCACGAGCGCCCGCCGTCCCACCCGGCCACGCTCGGCGGGAAGAACAGGCTCTGGCCCATCAGCTCGAGCGCGTCGAGCAGGATGCTCAGGTCGCGCACCGGCGTGTTGAGCGAACGCACCGCGCCGACGCCCAGCATCACCGGGCTCTTGATCTGCCCCGCCATCACCTCGCGCGAGTAGAAATGCTCGGAAAGAAACAGCTCGCGCAGCGCCGGCCTGATCTCGTACTTCGTGGCGAGCATCGCCCGCTGCATGGCGCGGATGGCCCTGTACGCCCCGTCGGACAGATCGCGCGTGTCCGCCTCGAGGTCGATGTCCTCGGCGAAAAAGCGGTAGAGCTTCCGGCAGATGAAGGTTGAGCAGCTCCGCTGCGCGAGGATCGCCTTCACGAAGCCGT
>DAIOTV010000065.1:0-7537 GCA_036751825.1 Phycisphaerales bacterium | reverse complement strand
GGATCGTCTTGTTGCCCCCGTCGTGGTCCTCGGCCCGGAAGACGAAGCGGTCGTCCTCGAAGGTGTAGCCCGTGAGCGCCCGCGCGCCCTCCTTGATGTCGCGCTCGGAGTAGTTGCCCACGCCGAGCCCGAAGAGTTCCATGAGTTCGCGCGCAAGGTTCTCGTTGGGCTGGCCCTTGCGGCTGTTGTCGTTGTCGAGGTACGCGAGCATCGCCGGGTCGCGGATGATCTGGAACATGAGGTCCGCGAAGTTGCCCGCCGCCCGCGTGCGGAACAGCTGGTTCTGCTGGTACATGTGGTAGCTGTTCTCGATCGTGCGGTAGCTGGTCGCGAAGTGGCCGTGCCAGAAGAGCGTGAGCTTCTCCTGCAGCGGTCTGGGCGTCTCGATCATCCGCGCGAGCCACCACTTCTGGATCTCGCGCATCTGCTGGCGGTCGAGGCGCTGGGCGTCCTGCCGGCGCAGGCGGAACCGCGCGAGCGTGTTCTCGTCGCGCAGTTGCTGCGCGCGGCGGTACTGCTGCTGCTCTTCACGCGACAGCGGACGCATGATGTCGGGATCGAACGTCGTCGGGGTCGGCGGCTTGGGATCGGCGACCTGGTCGTAGGTCAGCAGATAGTCCACCGACCGCTCGGGACCCCACGCCGCGAGCGTCTGGATCTGCTGCGGAGTGCCGCCAAACCCGGCCCGCCAGAGCAGGTGCCGCGCCTCGGCATAGCCGAAGTCGATATCGCGGATGTGTCGCTCGCCTGCGGAAACGGCCATCCCAGCGGACCTCCATCGCGTGCCCGCTCGGATGTTCGGCACACGCCGCGGCGGGTTCCGCTCAGCCTAACGCGGGAGCCGCGGTCGCATTGCCCGTCGTCGCGGGATTCGCCGCCGATTCGGCCCGCCCGAACCGGTACGCCCAGCCCATCGCAAGGGCTGCCATCGCGAGGATCAACGCGCCGTTCGCCTGATGGATGGTCGCGATGATCGTCCGGTCGATGGCCGGCCCCGCCACGGTCCCGATCGCCTCGGTCGGGACCACGCGATCCGGCCCGCCCTGGCCCGCCACGGCCCAGGCGGCGAACCCGATCAGGAACTGGAACGTCACCGCGACGATCAGGATCTTGCCGACACGCCGCATCATCCGTCCCGCTTCCGAGAACCCTTCGGCCCGCTGGAGCGTGAAGGCCAGCAGCGCGACCACGACCGTGATCACGATCGCGAAGCCGATGTGGGTCCACAGCGCGTGCGTCGAGCCCGTGTGCCGGTACATCGCCGCGAGCGAGAGCTGGATCAGCAGGCACACGCTCGCCGCGACCGCGAAACCTCGAGAAAGCCGCGCCGCTTGGCCGGTGTCGGTCGGCAGCGTGGCGTTCGATCGCCATGCGTTTGTGAGCGATGCGGCGAGGATGACCGCGGCACCGAAGATGAGCTGCGCCAGCACGCCGTGCAGCACGCCGAAGATCGGGTTGATCTCCGTCACCCGCAGGGCGCCCAGCATGCCCTGCGTGCAGACGAGAGCGAAAATCCCCGTGGCCAGCCCGCTCGTGCTGCGGTTGATCGCCGAGACGAGCGTCCAGGCGAGCAGCAGCACCGAGATGAGCCCCAGCAGCGGGATGCTCAGGCCCGGCCCCATGGCGTCGGCGTTGTTTGCAATCGTCACCGCGAAGGCTCCGCCCGCGAGCGGCAGCGTTACCAGAAGCGACGCCCACCCCCCACGGGCAAGGAGCACCGCGACCGTCAGCGTCAGCATCGTCAGGCCCACCAGCGTTCCGAACAGCCGGTGTGTGTGCTCGAGAAAGATGTACGGGTCGGCCATGAGCCCGATGGGATACAGAAACATGTTCGAGCCATAGGTGCCCGGCCAGTCGGGCACGGCCATGCCCGCGCCGGCGCTGGTCACCGCGCCGCCCACAACGATGAGCGGGACGAGCGACGCGATCGCGACCACGGCGAACCGCGCGAGCCAGAAGCCCGGCTCCGCCCGCCGTGCCGACGCCAGCGAGCCGCCGAGCAGACCGCCGACACCGCCCGCCGCGAGACACACGCCGAGAAACCCGATCACGATCAGCGGCGCGCTCGGGATCAGCGTCGCTTTCGCTTCGCCCGGAGCTTGCCCCGCCTCGGTCAGCTTGGAGCCGAGCAGCAGCAGGTTGACGAGCCCGGCGACCAGCCCGGCGACCAGACCGACCCTCGCCGCCACTCGGCCAAGTCCCCTGGTGCCGAGCCCGACCGCGCCAACCAGGGCGATCAGCAGCACGCTGGCGGAGATCGGCGGCGAGACGCGGATCGACGGTAAGTGCATGACATACCACAAGATCCACATGGCGACGGCGGTGCCGAATCCGATGACGATGCCGGGCCAGACCAGGCGTCGCGGGCCTGATTCCTGTGAAACAGGAACCAAGCCGGGGCCGATGCGTGAGGAATCCGCGGCATTGCTCATCAAAACAAGCCTCCCGTGCCCATTGAGATTCGCTCTCAACTGTCTCGCCGGATGTTGCCCGACTTGACAGGGTATGCTGTGGGTGCACAAATTTCGGTCAGACGAGAACTCGATTCGTCACCTGTAAAGAGGGTATCGGACTCCGCTGAGCGTGGCGGAGTGAGCTGTACCTGGTCCTCGATGTGGAGGGACTGCGCTTGATCTCGGTGCTCTTCCCCAAGTGGATGAACGCGTTCCCGACCGTGTCGGCCGGCATCGCCGCCGGCGGCCTGGTGTCGGCGGTCGTCGGAACCTGGTACTGGGCCACGCCCGACTTCTGGGAGGTCGGCTACATGCCCACCCAGCCCGGCGGCGGGTTCAACCACCAGCTGCACGCCGGCAAGCTCGGCATGGACTGCCGGTACTGCCACACCAACGTCGAAGAGTCCACCCACTCGAACGTGCCGACGGTCTCGACCTGCATGGGCTGCCACGCCGACGGCAAGCTCGCGGCGGAGTACGACCCGGGCGTCGAGCTCGTCGGCTTCATCCGCGACGCGTACGCGGAAGACGAGTCGATCCCGTGGCGAAAGATCCACCACCTGCCGGGCTATGTCGGCAACTTCCCGCACCACATGCACGTGCAGGCCGGCGTGAGCTGCTACTCGTGCCACGGCCAGATCGTGGGCATGCCCGTGGTGCACCAGGTCGAGTCGCTGTCCATGGGCTGGTGCCTCGACTGCCACCGCAACCCGGAAGAGCACATCGTCGGCCCGAGCCGTGTGACGGATCTGGTGTGGGTCGAAGCCCACCTCGCCGAGCGTGCACGGGGCGCCGACAACGCCACCCCCGAGGCGCAGGCGATCATCGACGCGCTGCACGCGAGCCACGCGAACGGCGGCCCCCAGAACTGCGGCGCATGCCACCACTGATTTCTCTGAACGACGACCGCTGACGCACTCGAAGCACGACCCCCGCCCTATCCGCGGGGCCAGACACGGAAAGCGACGCATGAGCGCACCCGACCAATGCCCATCGACAATCGGCAAGCAGGATCCGAAGGCGGATCTGGCGACGACGGTCAACGGCAGCAAGACCATGTGGCGCAGCCTCGACGAGTTCGCCGGCTCGGGTGAGTTCCGCCCGTTCCTCGAGCGCGAGTTCCCCGCCGGCGCGAGCGAGCTGCTCAAGAGCAGCCGACGCACCTTCATGCAGCTCATGGGCGGAGCCCTCGCCCTCGCCGGTGCGGCCACCCTCCCGGGATGCCGCCGGCCCGATCACAAGATCATGACCTACAGCCGCGAGGTTCCGGAAGAGATCGTTCCGGGCAAGCCGCTGTTCTACGCGACGGCCATGCCCCTGCCCGGCGGCGGCGCCGAGGGCCTGCTCGTCAAGTCGCACACGGGCCGGCCCACCTTCGTTGAGGGCAACCCGCGTCACCCGATCAACCAGGGCACCACCTCGCCCTGGTCGATCGCGTCGATCCTGTCGCTCTACGACCCCGACCGGCTCAAGCAGCCGGTGTTCCGCACGCCCGAGACCGAGCGCGACGCCACCTGGGACGACTTCCGCGCCTGGTCAGCCAACCACTTCGCCTCGTTTGACGCGACCAACGGCCTCGGCCTGGTCGTTCTCGCCAACGAAACGAGCAGCCCGACGCGCGACGCCGTCCGCGACCGGCTCCGCGCACGCTGGCCCCTGGCGCAGTTCATCGCGTACGACGCCACGGGGCCCGATACCCAAGCGAACGGCCTGCGTCTGGCCTTCGGTCAGCCCCACCGCGAGCTGCTGAGCCTCGAGAACGCCGATGTGATCGTGTCGGTCGACGCGGACCCGCTTCGGCACGAGCCGGCGAGCCTGCGGAACGCCCGCGGGTTCGGCGCCGCCCGCCGCGTGAGCTCGACCGCCGACCGCATGTGCCGGATCTACGCCGCCGAGTGCAACTACACGACGCTTGGGGGCATGGCTGACCACCGCGCGATCGTCGCGCCGTCGCGGCTGCCCGTCGTGATCGTCGAGATCGCCCGGCGGGTCTTCGAGCTGACCGGGGCGGACGCGTCGCTCGCCCGCCGGCTGGCGGCGTGGGACACCCGGGGCCCGGCGCCGGTCTCGAGCGACTGGCTCGACGCCGCGGCCGAGGACCTGGTCAACGCCGGGGGCCGGGCGGTGCTCATCGCGGGCGAGACGCTTCCCGCCGAGGCGCACGCGCTCGTGGCCGCGGTCAACCGGGCGCTCGGGGCCGTCGGCACGACGGTGTCGTATGTGCCGCTCGATCCCGAGGCGGCGAAGGACGGCATCGGTGAGATCGCCGAGCTCGTGGGCAGCATGCAGCGGGGACGGGTCAAGACCGTCGTCGTCCTCAACGCCAACCCGTGCTACGACCTGCCGACGACACTGGGCTTTGAAGAGGCGTTCAAGGCGGTCAGCAACCGCATCGTGCTGAGCGAGGGGCCGAGCGAGACCGCGGCCCTCGCCACCTGGCAGCTCAACGCCGCGACCTACCTCGAGTCGTGGGGCGATGTCGCCGCGGCCGACGGCACGGCGTCGGCGGTGCAGCCCTTGATCGCGCCGCTCTACGACGGCGCGCTCAGCGAGATCGAGCTGCTCGCGCTCATCGCGGCCGAGCGCGACCCGGGCGCGTTCGATGTGCAGCCTTCGGGTTACGAGCTCGTCCGCGATGTCTGGGCCGGACGCTTCGACTGGAGCGACTTCGAAACGAACTGGAAGCGTGCGCTGCAGGACGGCATGGTCGCCGGCACAACGCAGCGGGGGACCGACGGTTCCGTCAGTGCCTCGTCGGTGTACCGCAACACGGCCGAGCTCTTGGGGGCACTCCGCCCGGGCCCGGTGCCGACCGACGGATCGCTGGATGTCGTCGTCACGATCAACAACATGCACGACGGCCGCTACGCGAACCTGCCGTGGCTCCAGGAGCTTCCGCAGTTCGGCACGATGGTCGTGTGGGACAACCCGGCGCTGATGAGCCCCCGCACCGCCGAGCGCTTCGGCCTCACACCCGACCCCTACGAGGTCAAGATCCCCAAGGCGCAGATGGCGACGATCGCGGTTGACGGCCGAAGCGTCGAGATGCCGGTGTGGATCATGCCCGGCATGGCCGAGAACACCGTGGTGCTCACGCAGGGCTACGGCCGGCGCGTCAGCGGCGTGGTGGGCACCGGCGTCGGCTTCGATGTGCAGCCCATCCGCGACGCCTCGGGCGGCCGGGTGTACGCGGCCGCGACCGTCGCGCCGGCCCGGGGCAAGTACCCCATTAGCAGCACGCAGAACCACTGGTCCATGGAGAGCCGCACCTCCATCGTGCGCACCGCCGACCTGCCCGCCTACGCCAAGCACGGCGACATGCAGGTCAAGAAGAAGGACTCCTACGGCGCGTCGTGGAAGATCAACTTCGGCGAGCAGCTCGGCGAGCTGGCGCACACCCCGCCCAACATCTCGATCTACGAGAACCCGTACCTCGACTCGCAACGAGACGCCGCCCCCAACTCGATCTACAGCGAGCGGCCGCAGTGGGGCATGAGCATCGATCAGTCGACCTGCATCGGCTGCGGCACCTGCACCATCGCCTGCCAGAGCGAGAACAACATCCCGAGCGTCGGCAAGATCGAGGTCCGCAAGGGCCGCGAGATGACCTGGATCCGCGTGGACCGCTACTTCACGGGCGACCCGATGAACCCGGGCGAGCTGTACCACCAGCCCGTCGCGTGCGTGCACTGCGAGTACGCCCCGTGCGAGACCGTCTGCCCGGTGAACGCGACCGTGCACGGGCCCAGCGGGCTGAACTACATGGTCTACAACCGGTGCATCGGCACCCGGTACTGCGCGAACAACTGCCCCTACAAGGTCCGCCGGTTCAACTTCTTTGACTACGGCGTGAAGCGTCTCAACGGCGGGCTGCGCGAGGAGATCCCCGAGGGCACGCCCACGCCCGCCAACATCAACCTGATCCCGCCGCGCCTGCGCGAGAAGCTCGCCGAGATCCAGAAGATGAAGATGAACCCGGACGTGACGGTGCGGAGCCGCGGCGTCATGGAGAAGTGCACCTACTGCATCCAGCGGATCAACGCCGCCCGGTACGAGGTCAAGCTCCAGGACCTCGCCCAGATTCCCGACGGGTTCTTCCAGACCGCCTGCCAGGCCGCGTGCCCCACGGGCGCGATCGTCTTCGGCGACCTGCTCGACGAAACCAGCAAGATTGCCAAGGCCGCCAAGGACGGGCGGAGCTACGCCCTGCTCGGCTACCTCAACACGCGCCCGCGCACGACCTACCAGGTCGCGCTGGCCAACCCCAACCCGAAGCTGCGGACGCCCGTCGAGGACCCGTTCCACCACATCGGCCACGACGGGGGCGACCACGGCGACGACAGCGACGGGCTGGAGACCGGCGGCGAGCAGGGCGACGCGCTGTCGAGCCTGTTCCTTGATCCACTGAAGAAGAAGACCGACGGCGGGTACGCCGTCAGCCTCCGCGTCCTGGGCGCGGCCACGGGAGTGCACGCATGAGCGTCATCAACCCTGACCAGATCGACGCCCAGCGGCTCGCGGGCATGAGGCCCGCCGCCAGCCGGGGAGACATCGACCCGGCGCTCGGCGACGGCAGCCTCGTCGACGACCCGGCGCTCCGCCCGCCGCTCGTGCTCAACGGACGAGACTTCCACGATGTCACCGAGATCGTCTGCGGCTACACCGAGAAGGCCCCGGGCTGGTGGTGGTTCCACGCCCTCGGCGCCGCCGCCACCGTCGCGGGCCTCGCCCAGATCATGATCCTGTACCTGATCATCACCGGCGTCGGCGTGTGGGGCCTGAACAACCAGGTCGACTGGGCCTGGGACATCACCAACTTCGTCTTCTGGATCGGCATCGGCCACGCCGGCACGCTGATCTCGGCGATCCTGTGCCTGCTCAAGCAGGAGTGGCGCACAGCGGTCAACCGCTCGGCGGAGGCGATGACGATCTTCGCGGTGATCTGCGCCGGCATCTTCCCGGGCATCCACGTCGGCCGGGTGTGGTTCGCCTGGATGCTCTTCCCGATCCCGAACTACAACTGGATCTGGCCCAACTTCCGCTCGCCCCTGCTGTGGGACGTGTTCGCGGTGTCGACCTACGCC
>DAIOTV010000064.1:0-14576 GCA_036751825.1 Phycisphaerales bacterium | reverse complement strand
AACACCCCGGTGTCGAACACCGCGATCACGTTGGGGTGGGCGAGCTTGGCCAGCGCCCGCGCCTCGCCGAGCAGCGCGTCGGTCGCCTGCTCGCCGTCGACCGTGATGTCGACCCGCACGCTGCCTGTCGCCGAGGAGTAGTCCGCGGTGTCGTGCCCCTCGCCTCCGATGAGCGTGTCCTGCCCGCGGTTCCCGGCGAGCACGTCGTCGCCCGCGCCGCCCTCGAGGCGATCATCACCCTCGCCGCCCAACAGGATGTCGTCGCCACCGTTGCCGAACAGAATGTCCTGACCGCCTTGTCCATCGGCGATGTCAGCACCCGCTGACCCGTGCATCTGGTCGTTGTTGCTTGTCGGGCCGTCCTGCGCATCACCGGTGTCCGCGTCCACCCAACTCGCCGACATCAGCACACGCTTCTCGAGCGATTCAACGTCGAACCGGGGCGAACGACCGCGATTGTGATCCTGCTTCGGATCGCCCTTGCGATTGCGACGCTTCTTGAACATGTGCCGACCCCCGCGGATTGTGCTTCCGGACCTGCAAAGGGAGTCGGCAAGCAAACCGGTGCGATACAGTGCTTCCGACGGCGTCACCGTCGGAATCGCCTCGCCCACACAGCACAATCCCTACAGCGAGCCCCGTTATCGGACACCGCTGCCGCGCTGGAGCACCAAGGTCTCCGCGAGGTCGCTCGGCGCGAGCCGGAACGCATCAAGCAACGCGGCGTGCTCTGCCGCCATCGGCACGGGCACCCGATCGACCACATCGGCCAGAGCCGAACGCTCGTAGCCCGCACTCCGCAGCGACGCCGCCCAGCCGACCGCGCTTCGCGCGAACGCCAGCATCTCACCCGACCACGGTCGCCCGGCCCAGGTCACACGGTCGCCCAGGGCTCGCGCGATATGGCGTCGAATCCGTTCAGGAGCCGAGCGCGACACCGCGCCCCCCACGACGACGAGACCGCCGACTCGAACCGACCGGATCGCGTCGGCAACGCAGGCGGCGTCGAACCGCACGGCCTCATGGTCCACGACCACCGCGTCGAAGACGCCGTCGCTCCCGATGGGCCGACGCGCGCGTGTGATCGCGGCGCCCCGCCAGCCTGCGCGTCGAGCCGCGCGATCCGCTGCATCACCGATCGCAAGCAGCGGTCCGCGGCGGGATCGAAAGCCGTCGAGCCCGCGGGTCAGCGACACCAGCACCGCGTCCCGATCGATCGGACGCCTCCCGCCGCGCGTTCCAAGCACCCGCCCCGCCACCGCGAGTCTGTCCCGCAGCTCGTCGAGTTCATGGGAGAGTTCCGGAGCGAGCTCGGAAGGACAGAGGCGCACACACCGCTCGCAGTTCGCCAGGATCTGCCGTGCGACCTCGAGGTTGTTCACGGTCTTCTGCCCGGCGTGCACCGTCTGCCGCGCAACGAGGATCGGCATGGGAACGAACCTCGCCCCGCAGGCCATGAGCCTCAGCCAGAGATCGTGGTCCATGGCAAGGTGATTGGATTCATCGAGCCCCCCCGCTGCCGCAAACGCATCCCGCCTGATGAACGCCTCCGGCTGAACGATGCACCGTCCCGCGAACCATCGCGACAGTGGGCGCAGCAGATCCGCCACGCTCGACAGATCCGGCGGCTTCGGCGCGAACACGACGCGACCTGACTCGCTGACAAACTCGCAGCGACCGATGACAACATCCGCGTCAATCGCGTCGGCGGAAGCGAGCCTTCCGACCAGGTCCGCCGAGGTGGGCGTGTAGATATCGTCCGCGTTCAGCCACGCGAACCAGCGGCCGGTCGCTCGGGCAAAGCCGCGGTTGATCGCGTGCGATTGCCCCCGGTCCGGGCCCTCGAGCACCAGTGTCACGGGCGAGGCCGGAGATCGCCACGCCTCGACAGCCCGTTCGAGCGTGCCATCGGTGGATCCCCCGTCGACGATGATGTGCTCGACGGCCCCCGGCAGAGCCTGCGCCAGCCGCTGCACGCTCGCGAGGCACGCGTCGATGAACCGCTCACCATTGAGCACGGGGGTGACTACGCTCAAGGTCGGCGAACTGGTCTCCACCGGGCAGGATAGATCGGCGGGATGCCGAGGCCCACGGGCCCCGGGCCTGCGAGCGGTTGCTCAAACGCCACGCCGGCGGTATCGTGCCGCGATGCAGTCAGCCCAGCGCGTCGGAAGCACAGAGACCTCGGCCGCCGGCACGCTCCCCCGCGCCGAGCCGCCCCAGGGGACCGCGGTCGTCGTGAGCGAGCATGCACACCAGTTTCTTTCCGGCCCCCGATCTTCTCCCGTGCCGACCGACTTCCCTCGCGTGCTTGTCATCGCGACGGTCAGCTTCAACTGGGAAGCCGGCGGCGGGGTCACGATGTGCAACCTGTTCAAGGGTTGGCCCACCAACCGCATTGCGCAGATCTACACATACGGCGTCCGCAACAAGGACATGTCGGTGTGCCGGACCTACTACCGGCTCCCGCCCGTGGACCGGCAGTTCGAGATCACCGAAGGCCGAGCCCTGTTCGGGCGCGGGCCCGTCGCCCGCGTGCTTCGGCGATCGAGGGCGCACCGCCTGCTCAGGCTCGAGCATCGCTACCAGGAGGCCATCGCGTTTGCACGCCAGTTCAAGCCGGATGTCGCCTACGTGCGCCCGCTCGACAAGCCCAGCAGCTACTGGTGGTTCGGACACGACCTGTGCACGCTGCTCGGCATCCCGTACGTCACGCACATCATGGACGACTGGCCGGCCCGCTACGCGGATGAGGCCAAGGCCGGCACCAACGCCGACATCCCGCCCGGCCTCCGCGGCCGACTGAAGTCCCGCCGGATGGCCTCCGCCGTGCAGCGCACCATCGACGGCGCGGCCACCAACATCGCGATCAGCCCCGAGATGGCTTCCGCGTTCGGCGAGCGATACGGCCGGCCGTTCGAGGCCTTTCACAACACGCTCGACATACGCCGATGGTCGTCGCTCCGCCAACCGCGGCCCACAGGGCGAGCGGGCATCGATCGCCCGTTCGTCATCCGCTATGTCGGCGGCCTGATGGAGGACAAGGAGCTTCGATCGCTGCAGGAGATCGCCGCCGCCGCTCGCCGGCTGCACGACGCCGGTCGCTCGATCCGGTTCGAGATCCACTGCGGCCCGGCATGGAACGACGCGGTCGACCAGCACCTCACCGACGTTCCAGTCACCGGCCGCGGCGCGTTCCTGAAGCAGGACGAGCTCCCCGCCGTCCTCAGCACCGCCGATCTGCTGGTGCTGCCCATCAACTTCGACGAGCGATCACGCAAGTACGTCGGCTATTCGATGCAGACCAAGGGGCCCGAGTACATGGCCGCGGGCGCCCCGATTCTCGTCTACGGCCCGCCGTCGAACCCGAACGTCCGCTACGCCCGGGACGCCGGCTGGGCCTTTGTCATCGATCACCACGACCCGACGGGCGCAGCGATCGCCGAAACCATCGAGCGTCTCGTCCGGGACCCGGTCCAGGGCGAACGCATCGCGGAACGGGCGGAGCGCATCGCCGCCGCGAACCACGACGCGTCTGTCGTTCGCAACCGATTCCAGCGCGTGATCATGGACGCCGCCCGCACGAAGCCTTCGGCCTAGGCCGTCTGCGTCGCCCCGACGAACGCGGGGAGATCCACGCGATCGAACAAATCCAGGTGCCCGCCCACGGTCGCGTTGACGATGACCCGGCCGTCCGCCTCGTAGGCGTCCTTGGCCAGGCGGTACATCGCCTCCATGTTGTCCACATCGGCCGCGTGCCACTTCTTGCCCTTGAAGTACCGAGGATCGAAGTGGTTCGCGTCCGCTTCGCGCTGGTCGACAACATCGCCCTCGGCCAGCGACTCGTTCTGCCGGTAGCTGTGGTCGAACCCAACGAGCGCCACCCGCCGGTACCCCAGGCCATAGGCGAGCTGCATGTGAAAGAAGCTCACCGTATGCCGCCAGGAGATGTTCTTCGCGATATCGGTGCTGAACTCCGGATAGCCGATCGAATCCACGAAGAGCGTGTCGTCGTCCTCGGCGATGCAGTAGCCCAGCCAGTAGGGAAAGACTTTCGTGACGCCGCGAAGCAGGCTGAAAGCCGCGGCCCCCTGCTCGGCGACGAGGTTGTTCACGACGCACAGGTAGGTCGCTCGCTCGAACAGATCGGGCTTGAGATGCGCATAGTTGCTGACGAACACATCGACGCCGTCGAGCCGTGAGAGATCGGTCTCATTGAGGCTCGGCCCGTTGCCGACGATGACTGCCGTGTCGGTCGTGCGGGCGTTTGCCAGCTCAACGAAGCGCCGCCTCGCCAGCTCGGTCTGACGGGAGTGCCAGGCCGAGTGGAAGGCCCACCGCTGCGCCCCGACGGTGTAGCAGCGGAAGCCCGATCCGCTCGGCGTGTCCTGCTCGACCGGCTTGCAGACCTGCTCGAGCGAGAGCCCCGCCCGCTGCATCGCCTGCCGCGTCCGCTGCGCGCCGGGTTGCTTCAACGCCTCGCGTGCGGCGAATCCGCTGTTGTGCGCCCGCAGGATCCGCGTCTGCTCGCGCTCCACGGCTTCCGCGTCGACGGCGGAGTTGTTCGAGTGCTTGAGGATGCCGTCCAGACCGCCAACCTCGTGCTCGGCCCACCGGCGGGCCCATCGGACGTCGAGATAGCCGTAGTGCCCCGCGGCGACCCGTGCGATCTCGGCGTAGCTCTCGCCGCGCTTGCCGAGGGTCTTGTTGTCCTCGTAGTACCGAGCGCGAGCGAGCTGGCGGTCGAGGAACGCCCACCGGTGCCCCGCGCGAACGGAGCGGATCCAGAAGTCGTAGTCCATCGCGAAGTGCAGCCCCACATCGGGCACGCCGATGTCGTCGATGACGGATCGCCGGATGAAGGTCGCGGGCTGGAGGATCCCCACCTCGTGCGCCAGCCGCTCCGCCAGCGAGGCAGGGTCGGTGTTGACGTACGCGTCGCGGGTTTTGTTGCCGGCAGCGTCGACGTAGATACCGAGGCCGTAAACAACGTCGGGGCTGTCCGGCTCGTTGAACCGCGCCACGACATCCCGGAACACGCCGTCGTCCGCGTAGGCGTCGTCGGAATTCAGCCACGCGATGACATCGCCCCTCGCACTCGACATGCCGCGTCCCACCGCGTCGGCCTGGCCCTCGTCGGGCTCGTTGATGAGGGTGACGCCCTCCGCCCGCTCGGCGATGTCGAGGCTGCCGTCGGTGGAGCCCGGGTCGAACACCACATGCTCCATCGCGCGCAGGCGCTGCGATCGGACGGACGCGAGGCACTCGGGCAAAAACTCGGCCTGCTGGTAGCTGGGCGTGACGACGCTTACGGTCCACACCCGGCCGCGATCTCCGGAGGACCGTCCCCGCAGCCCCTTCAGCATCCGTCCAAGCATCGGTAGCACGCCTCCTGACGAGCGGTGCGGAGCTAAAACAGCTCCTCATACACAACCTTCGGAAAGACATCGAGCCGGCCGCCAATCGTCGCATCTCGAATGCGACGCCCCTCCTGCTCGAACGCCTGCCTCGCGAGGCGGTACGCTGTTTCGGACTGTACGAGGTCGGGCAGCTGCCAGCGGACACCGGGGCCGAAATAGTTCTCCGCGAAGTGGTCCCCGTCCGGACCGTTGCACGTCACGAGGGTGTTCGGCTGTCCGCTGGCGGCAAAGACATGGTCCACACCCGCGAGCACCACATCGCGGAACCCGAGGTGGAAGGCGACCTGCATCGCGACATAGGTCACCGTCGCGCCCTGCCAGATCGCGTCGGTGAGGTCGAACGAGAACCGCGGCTCGTGCCGCGTCCGCAGCCAGACGCGGTCAGCCCCGGACCCGAGCAGTGCCCGCTGCTCCCACGGCAGGAACTTCGGCGCATCCAGCGCGAGAATCTCCTCGCGATACTGCGACAGTACATGTGGATTGACGCAGCAGTAAAGAAACCGCCTCCAGCCGTGCGACGCCGGGTGCAGATAGATGCGGTTGAGACCGATCACCCACTCGTCGCGGAGCAGGTCAAGGTTCGTCTCACTCAGGCTCGGCCCGTTGCCCAGGATGAAGCACCGCTGCCCGCTGAGTCGTCCCCGCATCGCGGCCAGCCGAGCCGCGTTCATGGCTCCGGCCGGAGAGAACCGCCAGGCAAGATCTCGAGCCGGTGGCCTCGGCAGGGCGATGTGCTCGACAAACCGCCGCACGAGATGACGGCGACGGGAACGCAGCGCCGCGTGCGCCGCGTTCGCCCTCGACGCGGACGGCATCACGAACCAGCGTCGCCGGATTCGTCACCCGCCGCCACCGCCGATCGCTTGGCGGACTTCTTGGCTGCTTTCTTCGCGGAGCCCTTCTTGGTGCGGGACGGCGTCTGCACGATCGGCGCGGGGGACTCGCTTGCGTCCACGCTTTCGGTACCCGACGCGCCGCGCTTCGATGCGGTGGCCGCGCCGTCGACGCGAGCGTCCGTGTCGTCCTTCGTGGCGGCGCCCCCCTCCGGCCCCTGCGGCTCGACGGCCGCCCGTGACTTCGCCTGCGGGTTCGCCTGCGACCGGGCCTGCTTCTTCGGCCCGCCGCTCCGCGATCGCTTGAAGACGGCTGTCTTGCCGATGACCACCAGCGACTTGAACCGCGGATCCGTGCGGACGATCTCGTCGACAAACGCGGTGACCGCCGGCCAGTCGTCGGAGCCGTAGTCATCGATCACGAGAAGCCCGCCGCTGCGGAGCATGTCCGCGTAGCCCTCGAAATCGGCCCGCACGCCCTCGGACGTGTGGTCGCCGTCGATCACAATGATGTGGTAAGGCCCCTTCTGCTCGGCCGACTCGCGGATCGCTTCTTCGTGCGAGAACCCTTCGAGGATCTCCACGTCGCCCGCATCGATGCCGCAGCGGGCCATGTTCCGCTCGACCGCCGCCCGGGTCACCGGCAGACCGGTGAGGGGATCGAGGTGATCGTTGCCGTAGTAGCCCTGGAACGGATCGAGCAGCGTCAGAACCACGCGTTCGTGCCGGGGCGACAGCGCGTGGTGCATGAACGCGGCGCCGACGCCGAACAGCACGCCGATCTCCAGGACGCGAAGCTCCTTCGCCTTGACCAGATAGCCGGCGAGCGCTCGGCCCACGGCGTCGTCCACCGAGCCCGCGAGCCGGCCTTCGCAGAGCCCCTCGATGACCTGGAGCTTTCGTTCGAGATACTTCAGGTGGGCCGGCATCACCTTTGCGCCGAAGGCAGACGCGGCCTCGATCGCCTCTCCGCTCAGCACCCGCGGGAACTGCACGTAGCCGTCGCCGCGGAGCCTCCCGCTGAGCCGGGCGGTCTCGTCGACCCGACGCGACAGCTTCGCCGCCGACTCGCTGGCCTCCTGCTTCGCCGCGGTCACCGCGGATTGTCGCTTGCGGTCGTGCTCGCCGTCCAGCTTCGTCACTCGGTCGTCGAGCACGCGAAGCCTGTCGCTGAGCTCCCCCTTCGCAGCGGTGAGATCCCCCGCGGAAGCGGCCTTGGTGGCCTCGGCCAGCTCCGTGGCCCGAGACGAGGCCGCCTCGATGCTGGATTGAAGCGATGTCAGCTCGGCCTCGAGCTCGCCGATTCGGTCGGCGAGGGGCGCGACATCCGGCAGGTCCGATCGCACCTTCTCGATGTCGGCCGCCAGCTTCTGCTCGCTGGCCTTGAACAGCCTTTCGAGTTCTCCCTTCGCGGAGGTCTGCGCCGCTTTGGCGCTCTCGATCGATGCCTCGAGCGCCGCGTGCTTCGCGACAACGCTTTCCTGCAGTTCCGCCAGATCCTTCAGTCGCGGCGTGTCGCCGCTCAGCTTCTCAAACGCGGCCAGCCGGGGCGTTTCCTCGCCCAGCTTGGCGAGAGCCTCGGCGAGCTGCGTGTTCCCCTTGTCCGCGGCCGCGAGCCGCTGCTTCGCAACCAGGAACGACTCTCGAGTGTCCTTGTCGAACCGCTCGAGCCACCGAGCGGTGTCGTCGTAGCGGTCGTTGAGGGCTTCGAGCCGGGCCGCTGTGCCCCGGATGTGCACATGCGAAACGACCAGCAGCTTGCCGATCAGAAACAGAGCGGCCGCGAAGAAGCTCGCGCCGAAGACCAGAAGCACGGCGGCAGTCGGCATCAACGCACCGAACGCGATGAACCCGACCGCGAGGACCAGAACGACGGCCAGCGTTCCCATCGCCACGCGACGGCGCCTGGGCTCATACAGCAACGAATCTAGCACGCCATCCCCCGCTCGGATTCATCGGCACTCGGACACGGACACAACACGCCAGTATAGAGACCGATCGGCGGCGGCAGCCCGCCCTGTCGCCTCACACCCAGGGCGATCGCCCCTCGTACACCCAAGGGTACTCCCGCGCGATAAACCCCGGGCGCGTCTGGGGGTACCACAGCCTGCGCCGGCTGCTGCGATCCACGATCCGGAAGGTCACAGCGGCCGGACAACGGTCGTACACCTTCTCGAAGGGGATGCCCGCGCTCACCGTCAGGCGATAGGCCCCCGCCTCGAGCAGCCCGCCGTCGACCTCGAACTCCGCCGAGTACGACCCGCGGCGACGCGGCCCCAGGCAGGCCGGGTCATAGTCCGCATCACCCGAACAGAGCACGCCCACGGCCTCGGGCGTCTCGAGCCGGCAGAAAATGTTAACGTTCTCAAGGTCCTCGTTGATGTCGTAGGACACCCGCACGCGGAAGCTCTCGGCGATCTCGATCTCCTCGGAGACCTCGCCCGTCCGGCTCAGGATCGCCGCCGCCCGGATCCGAATCGGCCTCTCGGCGTCGGGCTCGAAGGTCGCGAAGGCCCTCGTCTCTCCCTCGGGCTGCACCATCTCTCGGTAGTGCTCCACGACGCGGGCCGTCGCGCCGATCGAGACCAGGTGCCCGCGATCGAGCTCGATCGCACGGTCGCAGAGCCGCTCCACGATGTCGCGGTTGTGGCTGACGAATAGCACGGTTCGGCCGCCCCGGATCAGCTCTTCCATGCGCGCGGCGGACCGGCGGCGGAACTCGGCGTCGCCGACGCTGAGCACCTCGTCGATCAGCAGGATCTCGGGCTCCAGCGTCGCCATGACCGCGAACGCGAGCCGGATCCGCATGCCGCTGGAGTACCGCTTCACGGGCGTGTCGATAAACGGCCGGATCCCCGAGAACTCGATGATCCGATCGGTCTTGGCGCGGATCTCCTTGCCCGGGATGCCCAGGATTGCGCCGCTCAGCCCAATGTTCTCGCGGCCCGTCAGCTCGCTCTTGAATCCCACGCCGACCTCGAGCATCGACCCCACGCGACCCGCGAGCTCGACCCGGCCGGATGTGGGAAGCGTGAGCCGGGAGATGATCTTGAGCAGCGTGCTCTTGCCAGCGCCGTTGCGGCCGATGATCCCAAGCGCCTCCCCCGGAGCGACATCGAAGCTGACATTTCGCAGCGCCCAGTGCACATCGGCGGGATCGTCGTCGTCCCGCCGGCCGCCAAGCGCCCGCCGAGCGCTGCCGTACATCGCCCCGAGCATCAGCCGGCTGCCCTTGGTCCGCTGTCGCAGCACGTACCGCTTGGACAAGTTGGTGCATCTGATCATCGAGCCGTTCAACGCATGAGCCTCACAGCAGGTCCGTGATCGTCTGCTCGGTCCGCATGAACGCGACGAAGCCGACCGCGAGCAGCAAGGCCGTCGACGCCAGACCCGCAAGCACCATGGACGCCGACAGCGGGAACGGCGTGCCCAGCACGGCGAAGCGTGCCCCCTCGCACACCGTCACCATCGGATTCAGCGAATACAGCAGCTGAAACCGCTCGGGCACACGAGACGTCGGGTAGAGCACCGGCGACCCAAAGAACCACAAGTGCAGCATCACGGGCAGAAAGTGCTGAACGTCCTTGAACTGGGCGTGCAGCGACGCCATCAGCATGCCCATCCCCGTGGCCGCGGCCATCCCCATCAGCACAAACACGGGCAACCAGAGCAGCTGCACGCTCGGCGTGTATCGATACACCACGAGAATCACGACCAGAACCAGAAGCCCGATGACGAAGTCGAGCAGCGGGCTGATCACGTTCGAGATCGGCAGCAAAATGCGTGGAAAGTACACCTTGGCCAGGAGCGCCGCGTCCTTGGCCAGCGAGTTCGACGCTCGCCCCACGCTCGAGTTGTAATAGTTCCACACCAGCATCGCCGGGAACAGGAACACCACATACGGCGTGTCGTCTGCCTGCCGTCCGAACACGACGTCGAACACGAACCAGTACACCCCAAGCGTGGCCGCCGGAACGAAAACCGCCCAGGCGACGCCGAGGACGGCCTCGCGATAGCGAACCGCGATGTCACGCCGGACGAGCATCGCCAGCAGCTCGCGACGCCCGAACGCCTCGTTCAGGCGTCCGATCCATCCCGACCGGGACGAATCGATGACACACACGGGCCGCGCCGCGGCCCGAGCCTCCGCGGTCGCCTCCGCCACAGCTCCCGATCCCGTCTTCGCTTCGGTTGCGCTCAACGCTGGGTCGTCCTTCCAATCCGCCGAGCGGATCCTACACTCGGCGGAGCCCATGCGGGACCCCACGCGATGACCACACGACCGACGCACAGCCGGGTGACGGCACTCGTTCCGATGCGACACTCCAGCGAGCGGGTGCCCCACAAGAACTTCGCGGACTTCCGGGGCAAGCCGCTCTTCTGCCACATCGTGGAAACGCTCTTCAGCTGCCGGACCGTCGGCCGCGTCGTCATCGACACCGACAGCGAACGGATCGCGGAGGAAACCGCCGCACGCTTCCCCGATGCAACGGTGCTGACCCGTCCCGAGCACCTGCGCGACGGCGGCATCTCCATGAATCGGGTTCTGCTGCACACCGTTGACCAGCTCGAGGGCGACCACTTCCTGCAGACGCACAGCACCAACCCGCTCCTGCGGGCGTCGACCATCGACCGTGCCGTGCTCGCGTACTTTGACCGAACAACTGCCCACGATTCGCTGTTCGGCGTGACCCGATGGCAGACACGCTTGTACCGCTCCGACGGCACCCCGCTCAACCACAACCCGACGGTTCTCGCCCGCACGCAGGATCTCGATCCGGTCTACGAGGAGAACTCGAACCTCTATATTTTCAGCCGGGATTCGCTCGCGAGGCACGGGACCCGTATCGGAGCCACCCCCCGGATGTTCGAGATCGACCGTCTCGAAGCCACGGACATCGACGATGCCGCCGGCTGGCGGCTCGCCGAAGCGATCGCGAGCGCAGGACTGGTCGACAATCCCGGTTCGCAGCCTGATCAGGACGCCAGATGAAAGCACCGTTCCCAGACAACTCGTTCGCCTCAACCACGCTGCTCGTGACGGGGCCGAGGCTTCTCCGCGACATCGAACTCGTTCGGCCCGAGCTCCGGCGGCTCGGCTTCGACCTCCGCGAAGCCAAGGTGCGCCAGCGACTGACCGAAGACGAACTGATCCCGCTGCTCGACGGCGTGGATGCCGTGATCTGCGGCGGCGACCAGTGGACGCACCGGGTCTTCGAGAGCGCGCCACGCTTGAAGGTCCTGTGCAAATGGGGCACGGGGACCGATCAGATCGACTTCGCCGCGGCGGCTGACCACGGCGTGCTCGTCCGCAATGTGCCCGATGCGTTCAGCGTTCCGGTTTCTGACACGGTCCTGTGCTTCATGCTCTGCTTCGCCCGAAAGATCCCGTGGCTGACCGCCGAGCTCCGCGCGGGCCGATGGACGCCCATGGACGGACCAAGCCTGGCGGAGCGCACGCTCGGCGTCGTTGGCGTCGGCAACATCGGCGCCGCGGTCCTCCGCAAGGCCGCGGCGTTCGGCATGCGGCTGCTGGCAACCGACCCGAGAGACGAAATCCCGCTCCAGCTCATCGACGACACGCGGGTCGAGATCGTGCCCCTCGACAGGCTCCTCGCCGAGTCCGACTTTGTCAGTCTCAACTGCGATCTGAACGCGTCGTCTCGCCACCTCATGTCCGATGCGCAGTTTGCGATGATGAAGCCCTCGGCCGTGCTGATCAACACAGCGCGGGGCGGCGTCGTCGACCAGCCCGCCCTGATCCGTGCCCTTCACAACAAGCAGATCGCGGGCGCGGGCCTCGATGTCTTTGAGATCGAACCAATCCCCCACGACTGCCCGCTGCTCAAGATGGACAACGTGCTCATGTCGCCGCATCTCGCGAACAGCTCCGACCGTTCTGCCCACCGCGTGCACGCGATCGTCGTCCGCAATGTGTGCGAGTTGCTCACGCAGGCATCGGAGCGTCGGCGGTGAGCCCTCGCCATCCACGCACCGTGCTCATCACCGGCTCGTCGGGCGGCATCGGCTCGGCGGTGTGCTCGGTCTTCCACGAAGCCGGCTGGACCGTCATCGGCGTTGACCGCTGCACCGTGGACGCGCCGGCCGTGGACGAGTTCATCGAAGCGGACATCTCAGATCCCGCCGCCCCGGCGGACATCTTCGACCGGGTCCGTCGCCGGACTGACCGCTTGCACGCGCTCGTCAACAACGCCGCCACGCAGATCTGCAAGCCCATCATCGAGACGACCCCCGAAGAGTGGGACGCCGTCATGGCGTCGAACCTCCGCTCGGTCTTCCTGTCCGTTCGCGAAGCATTCGGGCTGCTCAAGGCCGCCCAGGGGTCCGTCATCAACGTCTCGAGCGTGCACGCCATGGCGACCAGCCGCAACATCGCGGCCTACGCCGCCAGCAAGGGCGCCCTGCTGGCGTTCACACGATCGCTCGCCCTCGAATTCGGCGAACACGGCATCCGCGTCAACGCGCTGCTCCCCGGTGCCGTCGACACGCCCATGCTCCACGCGGGACTGTCCCGTGGACATGTTCAGGCCGACTCCATCGACGGGCTCGTGCGCGGGCTCGGCCGCAAGCATGTTCTCGGCCGCGTCGGCAGACCGGAAGAAATCGGGCGCGCGGTACTGTTTCTCGCCGACCCCGCCTCCTCCTCCTTCATCACAGGCCAGTCGCTCGTTGTCGACGGTGGAGCCCTGGCACGACTCAGTACCGAGTGATGTTTCACCGCAAAGTTGGCAACCTGTGCAGGGGACACTCCTTCGTTGACGAGGTACAGTGCATACCCGTGAACGGAGCCACGCCGCGTGACCACGCCGCCGCCGACCATCGCCGTCATGCTCCCCGTGTACAACGCGGCGCCGTTCGTTGACGAAGCCGTCCAGAGCATCCGAAACCAGACCTTCAGCGACTTCGAGCTGATCGTCATCGACGACGGCTCCAGCGACGGCTCGCTCCGCGTCCTCCGGCGGCACGCCAAGGACGATGACCGCATCACGCTCATCAGCCGCCCGAACACCGGCATCGTCAACACGCTCAACGAGATGGCCGACTTCGCCCGCTCCCCGTTCCTCGCCCGGATGGACGCCGACGACATCGCGATGCCCGATCGGTTCGCGAGGCAGCTGGCGTTCTTCAGGAGCAGGCCGCGGGCGGTCTGCGTGGGCGGCCGCGTCGAGATGATCACCGAGACGGGCGATCCCATCGTGTCGCCCGAGCCGGTGACCGGCGACGCCCGGATTCAGCGGGACGCGCTCGCCGGACGCACCCCGATCTCGCACCCGTCCGCCATGTTCCGCCGCGAGGCGTTCGAGGCCGTGGGCCGGTACCACCACGACGCGTACCCGGCGGAAGACCTCGACCTGTTCCTCCGCCTCGGTGAGATCGGCGAGCTGCACAACCTGCCCGAGACCGTTCTGAAGTACCGCATGCACGGCAACTCGATCAGCGTCAGGCTCAGCGACCGCCAGATCGCGAAAATGAAGCAGGCGTGCGAGCGGGCCTGGGCCCGGCGGGGCATCCGGGGCAGCTTCCAGGTCGCCATCGAGGCAAAGCCCAACAAAGCCACCGGCTGTCCGATCGGCGCGAACCCGACAGCGTCGGCGCTCGCCGGGCGAGCCTGAACCGCGTCCACAAGTCAGGGCGACTGGAGTTGAACCAGCGACCTCGTGCACCCAAAGCACGCGCTCTACCAAGCTGAGCTACGCCCTGAAACCCGCGACGCACGCCGCGGCCATCGCAAGTCTAGCTCCGACTACTCCGGCGTGTACACCGCGCTGCGGACCTCTTCGGTGTACGGCACGGGCAGGAACGCCAGCACCCGCGGCCGGTCGTTCCGCGACACCACATTCGAACGGTCGACGATCATGAGATACCTCGCCCGGAAGCTCGGCCGCATCGGCTCATTCTCGTCGAGACCCTCGACGTCGTCGTCGGTGAACCCGTGCACGACCATCCACGCCGCGTAGAAGTCGCTGCTCGTGCTCACCGAGTTGGCGAGCAGGTTCATCTGGATCAGCTGCTCGTCGTAGTCGTCGGGGATCTGGTCCGCCACGGGCAGCTGGAACCTCGCGCCGGCGGTCTCGCTGAACCGGAGCGGATCGCCGAGCAGCGAGGGATCGAGGCTGACGATGCGAAGATCCCTGCTAAAGAACTCATCCCGGATTCCATCAATAACTGCAGGGTCTTGCCAGCCAGAAGCATCTTCTGGATCTGGCAGCGTTGGCTCATCCGGATCACCGATCGCGGGATTGATGAACAGCTGGCTCACCGTCCGCCGATCGCGGGCAACCCAGTCCATGCCGTACTGGAA
>DAIOTV010000063.1:1977-15561 GCA_036751825.1 Phycisphaerales bacterium | reverse complement strand
CTTCCGACGAAGCGTCGAGCTCGCAGAGAAAGTGCTTGTCGGTGCCGAGCGAGGCGGCGCCCTGGGCGCGCTCGATGAGCGTGCCGGGCAGCCGGCGGTCGTCTCGGGTGACGACCTCGACGCGGGCGTTCTCGAAGTAGTCGTCCATGACCCCGCCGCGGAAGGCGAGCTCGAGCGTGCCGGGCCCGATGACGCGGTGCACAACGAACGCCGGATGATCAAGGTGCGCCGTCGTGTAGATCGGCGGTCCCTCAACATCACCGTGGAGGCTCAGCGTGAGGTTGCCGGCGTCGTCGCGATCGAGCGCGATGTCTTCGCGCTCGGCGCACCACCGCTCGATGAACGCGACGAGCCGCCCCTCGCGCCCGGCGACGGTCGGGATGCTCGTGAGCTCAAGCAGCAGCGATTCGAGTGTCGGGGGGGGCGACATGCCTTAGCGTCGGCCCCGCACCTTGCCGCCGAGCCGCTTCGGGGGGAGCTTGGTTGGCACCACGCCGCCCGGGAACTTGGCCGGGTCGGCCTTCTCGGGCTCGGCGACGGGCGGGGGCGGCGCAGAGCGGTTGGCCTTCTGCTTCAGGGCCGCCATCTGCTGCTGCCGCTTCTCCTGCTCCTCGATCCAGCCCTTGGGCGGCTCGCCCGGCTTGAAGTCGGGGTACTCGAGCTTGGGGATCTCGGCGTTGACATGGTTCTCGATCTCGGTCAGCAGCGTGCCCTGGATCGGCTCGACGAACGACCACGCCGTGCCCCCCGAGCCCGCGCGGGCCGTCCGGCCGATGCGGTGGACATAGAGCTCGATGTCCTCGGGCAGGTCGTAGTTGATCACGTGCGTGATGTTCTCGACATCGATCCCCCGCGAGGCGAGGTCCGACGCGATCAGCACCGACAGCTGCCCGCCGCGGAGCTTCTCCATCACGCGGTTGCGCTTGCCCTGCGCGAGGTCGGCGTGGATGGCGTGCGCCTCGATGCCCTTGCCCATGAGGTAGGTCGCCAGCTCGTCGACCTTTCGCTTCAGCCGGCAGAAGACCAGGGTCAGGTCGGGCTGCTCGTGCGTCAGCAGGTGGTAGAGCAGCTTCTTCTTGTCCCAGGGCTGCACGGGAAGGTGGAACTGCTGCACCATGCTCGCGGTGAGCGAGCCGGCGGTCGTGACGATCTTCTCGGGATCGTTCATGAAGGTCTTGGCGAGCTTCTCGATGTCGTCAGTCAGCGTGGCGCTGACGAACATCGTCTGCCGCTGCGCCGGGCATTTGCCCAGGATGTACTTGATGTCGTCGCGGAAGCCGATGTCGAGCATCCGGTCGACCTCGTCGAGCACGACGAACTTGAAGTTGTGGAACGGCAGGTAGCCGCGGCGCTGCATGTCCATGACCCGGCCCGGGGTGCCCACGACGACCTCGCAGCCCTTCTCGAGCTTGGCGGCCTGTGTCGGGATCTTCTGCCCGCCGTAGATCGGCACCGAGCGGATGTTGGTCTTGAAGCCGAGCTCCTCGATCTCCTTGTGGATCTGGATCGCCAGCTCGCGCGTGGGCGCGAGCACCAGCGCCTGGTTGGGCTCGCCCGGCTCGACGAGATCGAGCAGCGGCAGGCCGAAGGCCGCCGTCTTGCCCGTGCCCGTTTTGGCCTGACCCAGGACATCCCGGCCCTTGAGCACAGGCGGGATCAGCTTGCTCTGGATGTGCGTCGGGTGCTGGAAGTGCATCGACGCCAACTGCTCGCACAGGCTCTCGCTCAGGCCGAGATCCGCGAAGGTGCGATCGTGGTCGAAGATGTCGAGGTTCGACGCGTCGCGCTTGGTGCGCTTGCGATCGACCTTCGCGTCCTCTTCGGTCGATTCGGGCCGGCCGTCGCGCGCTCCGCGCGAGCCGCGCTCCGATCGGGAATCCTCACCCGAGCCGGAACCGGAATCCGAGTCGCTGCCCAGGCTCTTGCCCCGGCGCCGACGCCGCTTGCGCTTGGGCCGGTCGCCGCCCTCGTCCGACGAGCCGCTGTCGTCCGAGCCGTCGGAGGACTCGCCCTCGGCGGAGTCGCTCTCAGAAGACTGGCCATCAGAAGATTGGGCCTCGCCGCCTTCGCCCGCGGACTTGCGGCGACGCCGCCGGCGCCGGCGCTTTTTCTGTCCTTCGCCCGCTTCGCCGCCGTCGGCGGTCGGTTCGGGAGAGGTGGACTCGGTCTGGATGTCGGTCTGGGTGTCGGTGTCGTGCTCGTCGGGCATGGTTGTTTGCAGGGTCCTGCGCAGGGGGAAGAGGAAGCCTTGGGTCCGGTGTGTCCGCCGGCGGGCTTGCTCTTCCGCCGCGCGACCGCGCTGCCGCGGGCTGGAGGCCCACGCCTGCTATCCTAGGGCGCCCGATCGGTCGGCACCGAATCGGTTCCTGACGATCCCCGATCCGCCCCGTTCCGGTCGATCTCGAGCAGCGCGGCGTGCTTCATGAGCGTGCCCGCGGCGGTCGAGGCCGCCGCCAGCCAGCCCGGCACGCCGTCGCGCCAGGCCTGCTTGACCACCGCCTGCTTGCCGAACGCCCCGACGGGGCTGGTGATCAGCTTCCAGACCGAGCCTGTCCGGCCCTCGGCGTGCATCGAGGCCGCCATCGTCCGCGCGTGCCGGGCCTGCTTCTCGAGAAAGACCCCGAACCCGCCCTCGATCGAGTCGTGACGCAGGTCGCCCGCGAGCCTGGCGATGCGCTGCTCGCCCTCGATCGGCGCGAGATGGTCGTGCGGGTCGAGCCCGATCCAGTGGAAGAGCCCGCGCTTCACCAGCCGCAGCCGCCACTCGGGCTGCCACGCGAAGTTCAGCGGCACGCCCCGGTAGAAAACCTTCCGGTTGACCAGAAATCCCGCCCGATCCCCGGGCTCGGCGATGGCTCCCTTGATCGCGTCGGCCAGCTCGGGAAGCACCGACTCGTCCGAATCGAGCGCCAGCACCCACTCGCCGGTGCAGGCCTCCAGCGCCCGGTTCTTGGTCTTCACAAACCCGAGCCACTCGCTCTCGATCACCCGCGCACCCGCGGCCTCCAGCATCGGGATCGTGTCATCGGTCGAGCCCGAATCGACGGCGACGATCTCCATCGAGTCGTCGAGATGCCGAACCGAATCGAGCGTCCGCCCGATGGTGTCGGCGTTGTCCTTGCACACGATGGCAGCCGAGAGCTTCACGCGGGCAGGGTATGGGCAGTGGGCAATGGGCAGTGGTCGGTGGGCAGTGGGGCGGGATCGGAGCCGCGGGCGTGAGCACGCGTGCCCGAATAGCCTCCCGGCGTGAGCAGCCGCGTGACCATCCTGCACCTGGGCGAGGGCGAAGACCGCAAGGCCTGGAAGCGGGCGCTCGCCGAACGGCCATGGGAATCGGGCGAGCTGGTCAAGCGGGACGGCGAGCGGGCGGTCTGGCGGGCGAACATGCTGGGCTCGACGGTTGCGGTGAAGGTCAGGCCGGCCCGGCCTTGGTGGGGCAGGCTCGTCCCATCGGATCTCGCACGCCACATCGCGGGCGAACGCCACCTGCGGCGGGCCCGCATCCCAACGCCCGTCAACCACTGCCTCGCGAGGCTCGGACGCACCGAGGTCCTTGCGAGCGAGTGGCTCGACGGCCCGACCGTCTTGGCATGTCTTGCCGAAGCTCGCGACGACTTTCGCGATGCGCTGCTTGTCGAATGTGGGCGAATGATCGGATTGCTGACAGCCAAAGGCCTCTTCAACCGCGATTGCAAGCCGTCAAATCTGATCGTGCTCAAGAGCGAGGGGCCGATCATCGCCATGATCGATGTCGGGGGCGCGCGACGCGAACGATGGATGAACCAGGAACAGGTGTGTGTCGGTTGTGCGCGGATGCTCGGTGCCCTCGTTCATGAGCCGGGCGGAGTCGGGGCACCGCTCGAGTCAACCGAAATCGCGACCCTGGTTGCTTCGGCATCGCATGCAATCGGCCAGTCGTGGGGGTGGACGGAAAGCCGAAGCAACACGGAACTCATGCTGGAGAATCACTTGTACCGGTTGATCGAAGCCCACGGCGACGCCACGCCCAGGGTCAACCCGCTCGATCCTCCGAGCCCCACCGAGCCGCGGGCGTGAGCACGCGGGCCAGCCTTGCTCCCTCTCCCCTCCGGGGGGAGAGGGTGGGCGAGCGCAGTGAGGCCGGGTGAGGGTGAGTCCCGCACGACCGACACAGGCCCCCTCACCCCGGCCCTCTCCCCCGGAGGGGAGAGGGAGCAAAGCCATCCCTGCTAACCTCGGTGGCGTGCCCTCTGACCAACCCCAACCCGACACCCGCTTCGGCCCGGTCAGCCCGGACAGGCCCGCCGAGAAGCTCTGGATCCCCCGTCACGCGCCCGCGTTCTTTCCCGGCCCGGTCAGCAAGGACCAGCACCCCGACCGGTGGGTGTTCCCCGCGTGGCTGCGGAACGACTCGGTGCCGTGGCTGAAGACCCTCGCCGAGCTGTACGACCACCCCGCCGCGTTCCCGGCGAGCATCAGCCCCGAGGCGGGCTTGCTGCTGTTCAGCCTCGTCCGCAACATCCGCCCGAGGACAGTCGTCGAGGTCGGCTCGTTCATGGGCGTGAGCACGATCTGGATGGCGGCCGCGCTCGCCGAGGTCGGCGACGAGCCGGCTTCGTCCGGCGACGGTCAGGGCCGCCCCGGCATCGTTCACGCCATCGATACCTTCGAAAGCCTGCCCGCGGGCGAGTGGCGACGGGCCGCCCTCGCCGATCGCCGGGCGCTGGTCGAGTCGAACCTGACCAGCGCCGGCGTGCGCGACCGCGTCGAGCTGCACGCGGGCGTCTCGTGGGATGTCCTGCCCACGCTCCACGAAACGCTGCGCTCCGCCGGCGGCGTGCATCTGGCCCTGCTCGACGGCGACCACTCGGCCGAGGGTCTGCGCAAGGATCTGGTCGCCCTCGAGCCCGCGCTCGTCACGGGGGGCTATGTGATCGTGCACGACACCATCCCCGAGCGCTGCGGCGGGCATGTCGGCGGCAGGCACCTGCTCGACCACATCAACGCCTTCGCCGCCGGCCTGTACGAGAGCGTCGAGCTGTATCTCTCGCCGCTGAACTACGGGCTCGGCGTCTTCCGCCGAATGGGATAAGGACCCGAACCATGGCCAACATCCTCGTCATCGGCCCGCACCCGGACGATCAGGAGCTCGGCATGGGCGCGACCGTCGCCAAGCTCGCCGAGCAGGGGCACCAGGTGCTGCTTGTTGATGTCACCAACGGCGAGCCCACGCCCCACGGCTCGCCCGAGCAGCGCGCGATCGAGGCCGCCAACGCCGCCGAGATCCTGTCGCCGACCAACGGCCCGCGGCTGCGTCGGCATCTCATGGGCCTGCCCAACCGCACGGTCGAGCACACGCTTCGAGCGCGTCACGCGATGGCGGCGGTCATCCGCGCGCACCAGGCCGACATCGTGTTCACGCCCTTCTTCGAGGACGCGCACCCGGACCACCGTGCCGTGACGCGCATCGTCGAGGACGCACGCTTCGACGCCAAGCTCACGAAGCTCGATCTGACCGATCCGGTCGACGGCTGGTCGGGCGAGACGCTGCCGATGGGCCCGCCGAAGTACCCCAAGTGGCTGTTCTACTACTACGCCACGCACCTGCGCTGGGTGGCGAACCCGAGCTTCGTCGTCGACTGCACGGGCTATGTCGAGAAAAAGATCGATTCGATCACCGCCTACGAGACGCAGTTTGTGCTTCCTGAGAAGAACCGGGGGGTCGTCGAGTGGGTGCGGGCGGCGATGATCTACACGGGCAGCCGGATCGGCTCGGCGGCGGGCGAGGGCTTTTTCACGAAAGAGCCCGTGGGGCTGAGCGGGCTGGGCGATCTGGTGTGACGGACCGCTCGCGTATCCTCTGATTGTGAACCCGACCACGAGCCTGCTGCAACCCGAGGTCCGCGAGCTGATCGGGGCCCGTCGTTTCCGCGAGCTGCGGGAGTCGATGGCGTCCGTGCCGCCGGCGGACATCGCGGATCTGATCATGGAGCTGCCTCTGGACGAGGCGGCGGTGTGCTTCCGCATGCTGCCGCGCGACGCGGCGGGCGATGTGTTCGCCGACCTCGAGGCCGACCGCCAGCAGGAGCTGATCGAGCAGCTGGGGGATGTGCGATCGATCCACGCGATCGAGGCGCTCGACCCCGACGACCGCGCCCGCGTGCTCGACGAGCTGCCCACCGAGGTCGCCCGGCGTCTGATCGGCAGCCTGAGCCCCGCCAGCCGGCGCGAGACGCAGGCGATCCTTGGCTACGAGCCCGAGACCGTCGGGCGGCTGATGACGCCCGACTACGTGCGCGTCCGGCCCGAGTGGACGGTCCGCCGATCGCTCGAGCACATCCGCCGCTACGGCCGCGACGCCGAGACCGTGCACTGGGTCTATGTGGTCGACGCGCGCTATGTGCTGATCGACGACCTGCACATCCGCCTCTTGCTGCTCGCCGATCCGGAGGAGCGCATCAGCGACCTGATGGACCACAGCTTCCAGGCGCTGCAGGCGACCGACGACCGCGAGGAGGCCGTGCGGGCGATGAACCGCTACGACCGGTCGGCGCTGCCCGTGGTCGACTCGCGGGGCGTGCTGCTGGGCATCGTCACGCACGACGACGCGGCGGACGTGGCCGAGGAAGAGACCACCGAGGACATCCAGAAGCAGGCCGGCATGGAGGCGCTCGACGCGCCCTACATGCAGGTGGGCATCCTCGAGATGCTCAAGAAGCGCGGCGGGTGGCTGTGCGGGCTGCTCATGCTCCAGGTGCTGACCATCGGCGTGCTCGACTCCTTCGAGGCGCAGCTCGCCCAGGCCACCGTGCTCATCGCCTTCATCCCGCTGATCATCAGCTCGGGCGGCAACACCGGCACCCAGGCCGCCAGCCTGCTCATCCGCGCCATCGCGCTCGGCGAGATCACGCCGGGCGACTGGTGGCGCATCCTGCAGAAGGAGCTCGTGACGGGCGTCGCGCTCGGGGCCGCGCTCGGGGGCCTGGCGTTCGGCGTGGTCATCGCGCTCAACGCGCTGGGCATCGCCGAGACCGATCTGTCGGCCGCCCGCATCGCCCTGACCGTGGGCATCGCGATCGTCGGCATCGTCGTCTGGGGCGTCTCGATCGGCTCGATGTTCCCGCTGATCCTCGAGAAGCTGAGGCTCGATCCGGCCTCGATCAGCTCGCCCCTGGTCGCCACGCTCATGGATGTGTCGGGCCTGGTGATCTACCTCGCGATGGCGGTCCTGCTGGTGCTGTAGGCGAGCCGAGCTGGTCCTCGCTACCGCCTCTGGATCCACCCGCTGATGATCTCGAGCGCGCCGGGATCGAAGGTGATCTCGATCTCCGCGTACTCGCCGGGCGAGCCGGTCTCGGCGGGCTGAAACAGATGATTCAGCCCGGGCAGGATGCGCACTTCCACATCGTCGTTGTGCTCGAGTGCGGCTTCGATCGCGGGAACGTTCTGATCGGGCAGGACCTGAAGATCCAGCTCGCCGTTGAGCACCAGCACGGGCTGGGTGACCTTGGCGAGCGCGGGCCTGGGGTCGAGCGTGAGGAAGGTGCGCATCCAGGGCTGACCGGTCAGCCCGTGCATGTGCTGCGCGGTCATGGAATCGAGCATCGCGTCGTCGGCCTCGATGCCGTTGGCCGCCGTCTGCATCCGGATCAGCTCGCGCATCGCCGGCTCGGCGGCGTCGAGATCGTCGGCGAGCACGGCGTCGAACACGCGCCGCTGCGCCGCCGCGTGCTCACGCACCCACGCCTCGTCCGCGCCGCCGGCGAGCTGGATCGCCGCCGACTGCTCGATCAGCACCTCGCTGCCCGGCACGCCCGTGCCCGCCAGCAGCACGAGCCAGTCGCCCTCGCCGTTCTCCGCCGCCACGAACGGCGCGACCAGCCCGCCCTCGCTGTGACCGATCAGACCGATCGACGCGACCTCATCGCGATCGGCGAGGAACGCGACCTGCGCGCGGGCGTCCTCGACGAAGTCGAGCGTCGTTGCGCTCGCGAAGTCGCCCGTCGAGCCCGCGAAGCCCCGGTCGTCGCACCGCAGCGACGCGATGCCCCGGCGTGCGAGATGATCGGCGAGCACCGCGAAAGGCTTGTGCCCCAGCAGCGTCTCGTCCCGGTCCTGCGGGCCCGAGCCGGTGATCAGCACGGCCGTGGGGTAGGGCGGCTCGAACGCGGCCGGGTCGGGCAGCACGAGCGTGCCCGCCAGCGTGTGGCCCATCTCGGTTTCGATCGTCACCTCTTCGGTGCGGTAGGGAAACGGGGGCCTGGGCTGCTGAGGCCGAGGGGGCCCCAGCGATTCGCCCTCGCGCGCCAGCCGGAGCGTCGTCGGGAACTCGCCGCCCGATTGTCGGAGCACGCCCTCGGCGGCGCCGCCCTCGGCGATCGTCAACGACCAGCGGGGCCACGCGCTCTCGGGCATGCCCGGCAAGGGGGCCGTGAACGCCAGCGTTGATCCCGTGCGGGTGATGTCCGACAGCGGAAGATCGTCGACGCCCTGCATGGGGATGTCGATGGATCCGGTCCACGCGGCATCGGGCAGGTCGCTCTCGGCCGCGATGGTGATCGTGATGCCGAGCTCGGCGCCCGGCAGCTCGACCGCGCCGGTCCAGCGCTCGGGCTCGGGCTGGCCCTTCGCGTCCGCCTCGTCGGGCTGCGGGGCGGCGTAGGCGACGGTCTCGACCACCGCGTCGTTCGGCGCGCCGCGGCCGGTGTCGTCCGGCGACGCATCCATCGGTGCGAGCAAGGCCGCCAAGAGCGCGAGCAGGGGTCCCATGAGCATTCCCTTCCAGGGCCGACGAACACCGGCCCGCTGGAGTATTGGGATGCGCCGGGCCCGCGTTGCAGGCGGGCTGAATCAAGAACAAGCCGGTGTTGCAACAACAAGGCCGAAGCGCGGGCGAGGCGTGAACCGGAAGGCGCGCCTCGCCCGCGTATCGGCCTCGTCGAAGACGGGCGGCGGGCGGGTCAGGCCGGCTGGGCCGACAGCCCGCGGATGGAGCCCTCGCCCCGGCGGATCATGCCCTCGTGCTGCTCCTCGGCCTCGGCCTCGAGCACATGCTCGCCGAAGCGGAAGAGCCGGAAGCTGTTGGCGATCACGATGACGCCGGTGGCGAACTGGTAGAGGCCCGCCAGGAACGGGCCGAAGGACTCGTCGAGGGTCTGCGTCGTGGCGAGCCCGAGCCCGATGAGGGCCATGACGATGGCGATCGCGATGTTCTGGGTGACGATGGCGCGGGCCTTGCGGGAGAGCTCGATCAGGAAGGGCACGCGGCTGAGGTCGTCGTTCATGAGCGCGACGCCGGCGGAGTTGGCGGCGATGTCCGAGCCCGACAGGCCCATCGCGACGCCGAGGTCCGCCGCCGCGAGCGACGGGCCGTCGTTGATGCCGTCGCCGACCATGAGCGTCTTGGCGCCCGAGCGCGTGAGCCGCTTGATCTGCTCGTGCTTCTCTTCGGGCAGGCACTCGGCCTCGATGGCGTCGACGCCGACCTGCACGCCCACGCGCTTGGCGACGCTCACGCGGTCGCCGGTGAACATCGCGACGCGGCGGACGCCGAGCTCGCGCAGTCGCTCGATGACGGCCTTGGTGTTCTTGCGGACGGCGTCGGCGAGGCCGACGGCGCCGAGGTAGCGCCCGTCCTGCATCACATGCACGCCCGACATGCCCTCGATCTTGGCCTCGACGGCCTCGATCTGGGGCCTGATGGCGGGGTTCAGCTCGGCGAGCCAGGTGTGGCGGCCGACGCAGATCTCGCCCATGCTGGTCGTGGCGCGCATGCCCCGGCCGTGGACTTCCTCGTACTCCCGGCTGCCGTCGACCTCGATCTTGGCGGCGCGGGCGGTCTTGAGGATGGCGAGCGCGAGCGGGTGGTTTGAGTGCTGGTCGCCGTTGGCCGCGGCCCGCAGCAGGTGCGCGCCCTCGACGCCCTCGGCGGGGGCGAGGCGCGAGACCTCGAACTTGCCCGTGGTCATCGTGCCGGTCTTGTCCATGACAACGGTGTCGATGCTGGCGGCGGCCTCGAGGAAGGTGGTCTTCTTGATCAGGATGCCGAGCCGGGCGGCGGAGGCGAACGCCGCGACCATCGCCGTCGGGCTCGCCAGGATCAGCGCGGTCGGGCAGGTGACGACGAGGATCTGCACGAAGGTGCTGACCGCCGCGTCGCGCGTGTCGGGGTTCTCGCTCTGGGTCATCGCCCACCAGGTGATGAACGCGACGGCGATGACGACGGGCACGAAGAACCGGCTGACCTGCTCGATGATCAGCTGCCGGGGCGTCTTGCTCTCCTCGGCCTCGCGGATGAGCTGGGTGACCTTGCCGATGGTGGTCTCGGCGCCGACCTCGGTGACCCGCAGGTCGATGCCGCCCGTCAGGTTGCTCGTGCCCGCGTAGACCTGCGAGCCGGCGCTGACCTCGACGGGCACGGCCTCACCGGTCAGCGAGGCCTGGTTGATCGTCGAGCGGCCCTCGACCACGACGCCGTCGACCGGCAGGTTCTCGCCCGGGCGCACGCGGACGGTCTGGCCCACCCGCACATCCTCGAGCCGGACCTCGCGCTCGGCGCCGTTCTCGACGATGCGGGCGGTGTCGGGCGTGAGGCCGATGAGCTGCTCGATGGCCCGCTGCGCGCCCCAGGCGGTCCGCCGGACGAACTGGTCGGCGACGAGCAGGATGAACGCGAGCGTGCCCGCGACGACGTACATCTCGCTGACGAGCGCCGCGAGGATCGCGAGCGAGGCGAGGGTGTTGGAGCTGATGTGCTTGCGGCGGATCTCGCCGAAGGCGTTGATGAACAGCGGGATCGCCAGGATGATCGAGCCGACGAGCGCGGGCACATAGGCGATCTTGCTGCTGTGCAGGCCGAACGCGTCGCTGATGAGGGTGATGAGCACCAGCACGCCGCCGATGAGGTAGAAGATGACGCGGCGTTCGCTGCCCGCCTCGGACGCGCCGGCTTCCAGAGCTTCGGTCCCGGTCATCGGGGGCTCGGGGGAGGGCTGCAGGGCGGGCTGAACAGCGGCGGCGTCGGCCATCGGGTCACCTCGTGGAACTCAGTCGAAAGAGCGTGTCTGGAGCGGATCGAAATTGGCCCGCCGCGGCGCACGAGTCACCGGGCCGCGGGGGGCGGATATCGTAGGGTCCTACGCCGATCGCCTGCCGGGGGTTCGGCGGCCGACTTCAACTTCGGAGCGAGCCCGACCCATGCCCACACCCGAGCCCGCTCCCGCCGCCCCCACGCGCCTCGCCGTGCTCGGCGTCGGGCAGATGGGCCTGGTCTGCGCCAACGCGCTGGCCGGGCGGGACCGGGGCAACGGCGACGCGCGCAAGCCCGTCGAGGTCCGGTTGTGGGGGCATGATGCCGACGAGGTGGGGGCGGTCGCGCAGACCCGCCTCTCCGACCGGCTGCCGGGCTTTGAACTGGACGAAACGGTCCGCGTTTGCCTCGATGCGGGCGAGGCGCTCGCGGGGGTCGACGCAGTCGTCGCCGCCATCCCGGCGCAGTTCTTGCGCGAGACCTTTGCTCGGCTCAGGCCGCTGCTCCCGCTCGGCGCAGGGGTGGTGAGCGTGGCCAAGGGCATCGAGGTCGGGACGCTGCGTCGGCCCACGCAGGCGATCGCCGAGGGCATCGCCGACGACCCCGACGCCGCCGCCCGTCCGCTGGGGGCGCTCAGCGGGCCCACCATCGCCGCCGAGCTCGCCCGCTGTCTGCCCGCGACCATGATCGCCGCCAGCGACCCGGCGACCGACGACGGGACCTTCGCCCGCACGCTCCAGGACCTGTTCACCACCAGCTGGCTGCGGATCTACACCAACAACGACCTGCTTGGCGTCGAGCTCGCCGGGGCGACGAAGAACGTCATCGCCATCGCCGCGGGCATCCTGGACGGGCTGCACGCGGGCTACAACGCCAAGAGCGCGCTGCTCGCGCGGGGGCTGGCCGAGATCACCCGGCTGGGCACGGCGATGGGCGCCGACCGCGATACCTTCTTCGGCGTCGCGGGCGCGGGCGACCTGGCGACCACCTGCTTCAGCCCCGAGGGCCGGAACCGGTCCTGCGGCGAAGCGCTGGGCCGGGGCGTGCCGCTGGACGAATACCTCGCCGGGAGCGAGATGGTGGTCGAGGGCGTGGCGACGACCCGCGCGGTGGTGGCGCTGGCCGCCAAGTACCGGGTCGAGATGCCCATCGCCCAGGCCGTGCACGATGTGCTGTTCGAAGGGCTGGACCCGTTGCAGGCGATCACCGGGCTGATGACGCGCACGCCCAAGGCCGAGCGCGTCGGCTGACGGGAATCGGCGGTTTCCGTCGGGAATCACCCAAAGCCACCAAACCGAGTCGTTCTCCTGTCCGATCACACTGATCCGCCGGCGATCTGCCGGTGAATCGCACAGATCCAAGGAGACACGCATGTTCAACCAGTGCACGCCCGGTTTCGCAGGTCAGTTCCCGGTCAACGGCTTCAACTCGTTCGGCCCCTCGGGCTATCAGCCCTTCGGCTTCGGCGGCTTCCAGCCCAACGCCTACGCCAACGGCTTCCAGCCCTTCAACTGGAACGGCTTCACCCCGTTCAACGGCTTCAACCCGTCCAACGGCTACGCCGGCAACGGCGTCCAGAACTGGTACGGCCAGTACTGGAACCAGAACGGCGCCACCCCGTTCAACGGCTCCCAGAACTTCGACTGGAACACCTTCTACGCCGGCTGCTCCTTCGGCTTCCAGAACGCCTGCAACTGGTTCAACGCCAACGGCCAGAACTACACCGGCCAGAACAACATCACCAACACCACCAACGCCACCAACACCCCGGGCAACTTCGGCCCCTTCGGCTTCTTCCCCTACGGCCCGTTCCCGTTCAACTTCGCCAACCAGACGAACGGCGTCGCCGTGCCGAACCAGCAGGCCGCCTGAACCCTCGGCCCACTCCGAAATTTCTGACGAGCGGGTCGGTTCACACCGGCCCGCTTTGTCGCGTGCGCACCGTGCATCGAAACGGGCCGCGTCCGCGTCCACCTACGCTCTCTCTCGATGCCTCCCGCGCGATTCACCTTCCTCGGCACCGGCACCAGCGCCGGCATCCCCATGATCGGGTGCCGATGCGCCGTCTGCACCTCCGACGACCCGCGTGATCGGCGTCTGCGGGTCTCGGCGCTGGTCGAGTGGACCGATCCGCAAGGCCAGGAGAGGGCGGTCCTGATCGATGCCGGCCCCGATCTGCGCCAGCAGGTGCTCGCGCACAACGACGGCGACGGGCTGCACCGCCTCGACGCGATCCTGTTCACGCACAACCATGTCGATCACACCTTCGGGCTCGACGAGGTGCGCCGGTTCAATGTCGTCATGCGACAGCCGATCGATGTCTTCGGCAGCGCGCACACGCTCGAGCACCTCCGCCGGGTGTACGCGCATATTTTCGACTCCGACCAGAACCTCCAGCCCTCGTTCGTGGCGAGCCTGAAGCCGCACGAGCTCTCCTCGGGCGAACCGGTCGACCTCTGGGGCCTGCGGTTCACGCCGTTGCCCCTGCTGCACGGCCGGCTGCCGGTGCTGGGTTTCCGCTTTGATGCCGTCGACGGTGCGCGGATCGCGGGCCTGCCCGGGCCGTTGCCGTT
>DAIOTV010000063.1:0-1967 GCA_036751825.1 Phycisphaerales bacterium | reverse complement strand
TGAACCCGCACGAGCTGTCGCCGGGCGAGCCGGTCGAGCTCTGGGGCCTGCGGTTCACGCCCCTGCCCCTGCTGCATGGGCGGCTGCCGATCCTGGGCTTCCGCATCGAGCCGGCGGGGCCGGGCGTCGAGGCGCCCTGGGGGCCTCTGGCCTACTGCACCGACACGAGCGCCATTCCCGACGCCGCCCGGCCCCTGCTGATGGGACTCGAGACGCTGGTGCTCGATGCGCTCCGGCACCGGCCGCACGACACGCATTTCACGCTGCACCAGGCGATCGATGAGGCTCGGCGGATCGACGCGGGCCGGACCTGGTTCATCCACATGGCTCACGACCTGCCCCACGCCCAGACCGACGCCGAGCTGCCCGCGGGGATCGCGCTGGCGTACGACGGCCTCACGCTGGCGTGAGCCGGCCGATTGTGCCGACGGTGTCAGGTCCCATCATGGAATGCGGACAGTTCTTTGGTGCCAAGTTCTGCATACGCGGTTGCGTGGCGACGAGATCTATGGCCTTCTGGAGCGATCGGGACGGCGCGTTGGTGTTCGCCGCCCGGGGGAGGGAGCAAGACGATGAGCCCTAGCACGCCGCGGAACGGATCCGACACACCCAAGAAGTCCCTGGTTGGCCTGAGCTTCGCCTTCCCGATGCAGATGCCCCGCGGCGGCACGGGCGCGGGTGTGGACCACCCCGACCCCAAGCGGCGGGACGGCTCCAAGCGCTAGCCGCCCGAGCGGGCGTCCCCGAAATGTGAAACCGGCGGAAGTTGCTGTATGCACACTTGCAATGCCGACGTGCTTGCGGTGAGGTATGACTTGAGCGGCCCGCCTCGGGCTGCCGATAGGCCCCGCCAGCACGGAAGGACGCCATGAACCGCTCTGCTGAAGCCCCCCTCGCTGCCACCGGCCTGACGCGCCTTCCCCCTGCGGATGCCCGCCGGCGGCGTCGTCTCGACCAGCGACGCGGACCAGCTTCAACAGCCTGCCGACCCCGCTGCGGTGGGCAAACAGGCGGGCTGAAGCCGAGCAGTTCGCTCCAGGTCTTGCGACAGAACTTGTGTTCGAGTATGGTTTGGTTCACTCGTGAACCTGGCTGGATCTTGTGGATGACCCGACACCTCTGCCGCGCCGCTGGACCTGTCGCCCTCGCCACGTTATTAGCGACTTCGGGGTGCTCTTCGCGACCCGCCCTGCCCAGCGTCGCCGAGCTCGACGCACGGACCGACTTCATTTTCGAGGTCACCGCCCGCCAGCAGGAGGCCTGTGACGGCGACGCGGAGTGCGTCAAGGCGGTCCAGGCGCGTCGCCTTGAAATGCTCACCGCGGCCTTCGACATGCATCTGGAGCAGCTGGAGAACTACTGGGGGGCGACTCGGGCCGGGCGAGTCACCGACTCGGATTGACCCAGCCTCCCGACCGGTTTGAGCGGTCAGGAGCGGGGTGAAGCCGGTCTGCGGCCGAGGTGGCCCCCGGGCCGGACCGGCCTACGATTGGCCCCATGGCCAACACCCGAGACATCAAGAAGCGGATCAAAGCGGTCGGCAACATCAAGCGGATCACCCGCACGATGCAGATGATCGCCACGAGCAAGTTCAGCCGGGCCCAGGGCCGGGCGACGGCTACGAAGCCCTACACCGAGGGTGTGTTCGACCTCGTCACCGAGCTCGCCGCCACCGCCGGCAACATCAGCCACCCGCTGATCGACGGCCCCGCCGAGGGCTTCCGCGACGACGCCCGCGAGCTCACGCTGCTGGTCACCTCCGACCGCGGTCTGTGCGGGCCCTACAACGGCTCGATCCTGCGGCTCGCCCAGCAGCTGCTCCGCGAGAACGCCGCCGCCCGGGCCGGCTACATCGACCTCCGCGGCAAGAAGGGCGCCGCGTTCCTGAAGTTCAACGGCATCCCGATCCACGAGCAGATCGTTCTGGGCGACACGCCCCGCTTCGAGGATGTCGAGCGGATCGCGCA
>DAIOTV010000062.1:0-16128 GCA_036751825.1 Phycisphaerales bacterium | reverse complement strand
GCAGCCGGAGGACGATGCGTTCGCCGTAGACGGTCGGGACGACCGAGAGGCGGATATCGACCTTCTTGTTGCCGACGCGGACGGAGGTGTAGCCGTCCTGCGGGGAGTGCCTGTTGGCGATGTCGAGCTCGGTCATGACCTTGAGCCGGCTGGAGATCGCGCTGGCGAGCGACTGGGGGGGGCTGAAGGCGTCGACGAGCATGCCGTCGATGCGGAGGCGGATGACCAGGCGGTCCTCCTCGGGGTGGACGTGCACATCGGAGGCGCGTCGGCGGAGGGCCTCGAAGAGGATCATGTTGACCAGCCGGATGACGGGCGTCTGTCGGGCGAGGGCGAGCAGGTCGTTGCCCTGGCCGATCGAGCCGGCGGCGGTGGCGATCGCGGACTCGTCGAAGGGCATCTCGTCGACGATCTCGGTGACGAGGTCCTGGCGCTGCTCGTAGCCGCGGTTGATGATGCCCGCGACGGCGCCGCGCGGCGCGAGCACGAGCCGGATCGGCATGTCGAGCCGGTCCTCGAGCGAGCTGAAGACGCTCGGCTGCATGGGCTGCGCTGTGGCGACCACCATCGCGTGCTCGCCCGGCTCGCCGACCTGTTCGAGCCCGGCGAGGTGGTGCGTCCGCGCGATGTCGGGTGGCACGAGCTCGTAGAACTTGCTCGCGGACTCTTCCAATCTCGGCTCGGCGACGAAGGGCAGGCCCGTGCGCTCGCTCATCATCTCGAGCGCGCGCTGCTCGTCGGTGGCGAGCATGGCGAGCAGCGTGTCCCAGGGCTCCTCGTCGGAACCCGGGGTGGCGGCGAAGGCCGCGAGCTGCTCGGGCCCGAGCTTGAACGGGCCAAAGCTGTCGGCGGCGCGGGCCAGGGCGCGTGAGCCCTCGTTGGGTCGGCCGGTGCTGGGGGCGAGCGAATCCACGATCAGTCCCCGTCCTCGTCCGCGGGCCGGAGCTGCTGCTGGTTCAGCGACGGGTTGCGGTCGCTCGGCAGCACGAAGCCGGTCGGCTCTTCCCGCTCGGACTGCTCCAGCGCCAGGCTCGACCTGATCATGATCGCATCGAGCTCGGGGATGTAGTCCTCGAACTCAACCTCGGCGAACGGCCCGAGCGAGAGCAGCCGGTAGTCGTTGAGGTCCGGATCGCGCAGCACGCGGGGGGTGATGAACACATAGAGCTTCGAGTTGCTCGCGTCGCGGTTGGTGTCGCGGAACAGGTGCCCGAAGATGGGGATGTCGCCCAGCAGCGGCACCTTGATGATGGTCTCGCCGGCGTTGCTGAGCCCGATGCCGCCGATGACGACCGTGCCGCCGTTGGGCACGGTGACCGACTCGCCCGAGACCTCGTTGCGCTGCCGGGGGGGCGGGGCGTTGCCCACGGCCGGCCCGGTGAAGCTCTCGAGGTTGATCGTGTACTCCAGCCGAACCGTGCCCCCGACGGAGATCTGGGGCGTGACATCGAGGCTTGTCGTCGCCTCGGCGAACTCGAAGGATGTGAGCGTGGTCACCTCGTTCGCCGTGGTGGTCTGGAAGGGCACCTCCTGCGAGGTGAGCACCTGCGACTGCGCGTTGTCGTCGACCAGCAGCTGCGGCGTGGCGACGACGCGGCTGGAGGTGTCGGTCTTGGTGGCGTTGACGATGATGGGCACGAAGTCGCTGCGGATGATCGACGCGGTGATGCCGCCCAGGCCGGTGGCCACCAGGCGGGGGTCGGTGAACACATCGCCCGCGGTCGAGAGCCCAAAGTTGGTCTGCACACCGCCGCCGTTGCCGTTGCCGTCGAGGTCGGTGAACGCGCCCTCGATCGCGAGCCGGAAGTCGTCGACATCGGTCACGGCGATGATGGTCGCCTCGAGGTAGACCTGCGGCCGGCGGAGGTCGATCTGGCGGAGCAGCTTCTCGAACGCCTGCTGCTGCGACCGCGGCGCCTGCACGAGCACCTGGTTGTTCGCCTCGTCGGCGAACACGAACGAATTGTCGCCCAGGATGCTGGTCTGGTTGTCGTCGAGCGTCTGGCCTCTCTCGGGGTCGAACAGCTGCTGGAACTCGCGGACGGCCCGCTGCTGGTTCTGGGGCAGGAACGGGTTGTCCTGGCCCTGGGGGCTCGAGCGGGTGATGAGCGACTGAAGGATCTCCGCCACATCGGCCGCGTCGGAGTACTGCAGCTTGTAGGGCTCGACGACGATGATCTCGTCCTCGGTCTCGAAGCCCTCCATCAGCTCGGCGAAGGACGCCTGCTGCTCGGGCGTGCCGAAGTAGGTGATCGTGCCCTCCTGCTGATCGACGAGCAGCTGCGAGCCGCCCGATCCGCCGGCGTCGGAGGGCTGCGTGAACTGGTTGTTCACCTGCTCCTGGAAGCGGTTGACATTGAAGATGGTGTTCCCGCGGTTCTCCGGCGGGGCCTCGATGACCCGGCCGAAGCCCTGGCGTTCGGCGAGATCGGCGATCACTCGCGTCGCCGACCCGGTGAAGTACTTCTCGCTGATCAGATTGTTCTGCCGATCGACCGCCGCGATGATCGTTCGGACCTCGTCGAGCTCTTCGGGCAGCCCCAGGAAGATCAGGGCGTTGCCGGCGGGGTCGGTGGTGAGCCGCTGACCCAGGTTGGTCAGCCCCTGCCCCGCGCCAAGGCCCGCGAGGCCCCCCTGGTTGGCGGCCTGCTGCTGGGCCTGCTGCTGCGGCGTGAGCTGCCTGGCGCTCGCGGCGGCGGCGGACCCGCCCAGCCGCTCGATCGCCCGCTCGAGCGCCACGGGGGCGCTGATAAAGCGCAGCGGGATGACCTCGGTGACCATGCTCTTGCGCTGCGCGATGAGCGCATCGACGAGCGATTCGAGCTGCGCGATCCGCCGGGGCGTGTCGGTGACGACGATCACGCCGAGCTCGTCCTCGTACGAGATCCGGCCCAGCGTGAGCTGCGTCGAGATCAGCCCGCTGAGCCCGCTGGGCCGAAGGCCGGGCGTCGCGATAAAACGCGTCGTCGCGTCGGCGCCCTCGCCCGGGTTGACCACGACCTGGTCCGCCCGGCGGATGGTGTAGAACCCGAGCGGGTCGGGCACGATCGTGAAGCCGAGCTCTTCGAGCCGCAGATCGAGCAAGGGCAGCAGGTCGCGCTTCGTGAGCGTCATCGTCGAGTTGAACGCGATCTGCCCGCCCAGCGAGGCGTCCTTGGTCACATTGATGTCGAGCGCCTCGGCGACGAGGTCGACGAAGGTGTTGATGTCGATCGCCTCGGCGAACGGGCCGATCGCGAACTCCTCGTCGAGGTCGTCGGGCGTGTCGCCGGCGAGCTCGGGCCGGTTCTCGGGCTGGTTCTCGGGCTCGTCCTGAGCGTCGTCCTCGGGCTGATCGACGGCCCCCGCCGCCGGTCGGCCCGGAACGAAGGCGCCCGGGGCCTCCTGGTCCTGCGCGATCGCGGAGACCGCGGTGCCGGCAAGGAGCAGCAGTGCCGCGACGATCGGCAACGGTTCGCGGTGTTCGAATGGTCCGGACTGCACGGGTACCCTCCCTCGGCTGGCCCATAGGGTAGATCCGCCGCGGGCGACGGGAAGGGCCGATCCGAGAGCTCCAAGCGGGTTGCACCCGCCGGGTTTCAGCGCTCGGCCACAAACCTCACGCGAAAGGACGCCCCGTGCGGATCGTCAGCCTGCTCCCCTCGGCCACCGAGATCGTCGCCCGGCTCGGGGCCGCCGACCGCCTCGTGGGCCGAAGCCACGAGTGCGACTTCCCGGCGGGCCTCGATCGCATCCCCACGCTCACCGCCCAGCGAACATCCGCCGAGTCGCCCGCGGCGATCGACGCCCAGGTCCGATCCTCGCTCGAAGCCGGCGTGCCGCTCTACGCCCTCGACACCGACGCGCTCGCCGAGCTGCGCCCGGATGTCATCCTCACCCAGGACCTGTGCGATGTCTGCTCGATCGACCTGAACACGGTCCGCGCCGCGGCCCGGCAGATCGCCGACCGCACGGGCTCAGATCCCGAGATCGTCAGCCTGAATCCCGAAACGGTCGAGGATGTCATCGACGATGTGCTGCGCGTCGGCCGAGCGATCGGGCGCGAGCGCGAGGCGTTCGATGCCGTCGTCGACCTGCGGGGCAGGTTCCACACGGCGCAGGAATATGTCAACCCCTACGAAGAGGGCCCGGTCGTCGGCTTCATGGAATGGACCGACCCGATCTTCATCGCGGGCCACTGGACCGTGCAGCTGATCGAGCGCGCCGGCGGACGGCACCCGCTCAACGAGACCGTCGCCAGGCCCGGCACGGGCCTGGCGGTGGGGCCCCAGCAGGCCGAGCGCGTGGCGGGCAAATCGATCCGCGTGCCGGCGGAGGCATTCGCCGCGACAAGGCCCGAGGTGCTCGTCATCGCGCCCTGCGGGCTCGACCTCGCGCAGACCCGAAGGGCCGTCGACGAGCTGCGCGGCCAAAGCTGGTTCGAATCGCTCCCGGCGGTGCAGAACGGCCGCGTCGCGCTCGTCGACGGCAATCAGCACTTCAACCGCCCCGGCCCCAGGCTCGCCGAGGCGTTCGAGTTTCTGGTGGGGTTCATCCAGCGGCGGCCCGGGCTGATCCCGGACGGGTTCGCGTGCGAGCCGCTCTGAGTGAACGATTGCCTTGTTGCGAATCGGTCAGCGCGTGATCCGCGTGAACACATACGGCGCCGCCTCGGCGCCCCACACCTGCTCGCCGGCGTCGTCGAAGCCGCGGTCCCAGCTTGTGATGGTGTCGGCCGTGATCGTCACCTCGCTCGTCGCGTAGCTCGCGCCGCGGAGGGTGCTGGCGCAGCCGGTGCCGAGTGTTGCGCCGGTCATGCGGTCTTGGCGGAGTTCGGTGAAGACGACGGCGCAGCCCTCGCGCTTGTCGAGCGAGAGGGGCGAGAGCGTGTCGAGCGCGCCCGGGTCGCGCCAGGCACCAACGAACCGCTCGGGCTCGCGCATCTCGTAGACGGCGGACTCGAGCACGCCGTCGGGCCGGAGCCACACGCGGTAGATGCGCTGGCGGTAGGGCGCGTCGGGGTTGGCGGCGAGCGCCTGCTCGACATAGAGCCAGGTGCCGTCGTCGCGTTCGGGCCAGATGCGGGCGTGGTGCAGCGTGACCTCGAAGTACCGGTCGTCGATCGAGGCCTGCTCGGCGCTGGTGAAGCTGCCCTCAAGCCAGGCGGTGGCGCGGGCGAGGTCGTCGGGCGAGGCCGCCCCGGTGATCGCGCGGCTCACGGTGCCGGCGGTGCGTGAAACGGCACCGTCCGACGAGCAGCCGGCGAAGGGAGCGAGGCCCAGGGCGAAGGGCACGGCCAGCAGCCACCGGGCTGCGGGATCGGGTCGGCGGTGCCGCGGCGCGGCGGCCCCGGCGCTCACTGGCGCTTCCCCTTGCCCTTGCGATCGTCGCGGAAGTCCTTCTTGCCCTTGTCGCGCCGCTTGCTCTTGGCCGACCGACGCTGCGCCCCGGGCATCTTGTTGAAGCCGGCGCCGCCAACATGGCCCAGCCCGCCCCCGTCGGATCCCAGGGTGATCTTCGCGGCCTTGCCGGCGGCCCGGCTCGACTCGCCGCTGATGACAAGCTCCAGCTGCCGCTTGAGCAGGTCCACATGCGAGATCGCGACCTTGACCAGGTGCCCGACGTTGTAGCTCCGGCCCGAGTTCTGATCGACCAGCCCGCCCGACTTCTTGTCCATCTGCCAGCGCGGCGGGCGGTTGTCGCGCGTCGTGTCGCCCGGCAGGTCGCCGATCTTGATGAACCCGTCGACGATGTACCGGTCGATCTGCACGAACAGCCCGCGCGGGTTCACGCCCGTCACCACGCCCTCGAACTCCTCGCCGATCTTCTTGGCGAGCAGCATCAGCAGCAGCAGCTTGCGCAGGTCCATCTCGGCGGCGGCGGCGTTCTGCTCGGTCTGCGTGCAGTTCCGCCCGATCTCGAGCAGCGCCTTCTCGTCGGGGCAGTCCTTGTGCTTGAGCATCTCCCGGCCGAGCTTCTTGAAGGCCTCGTCGCTCTTCGGCGGGTTCTCGCCGTTGCCGGTCATGCTCAGGAAGACGATCAGCGCCCGGTGCACGGTCAGGTCGGGGTAGCGGCGGATGGGGCTGGTGAAGTGCGCGTAGGCCTCGCTCGCCAGCGCGTAGTGCCCGATGAGCGCGGGCGAATACTCGGCCTTGGTGAGCGTGCGCAGCACGGCCATGTGCACGGCCCGGGCGGCGGGCGTGCCGCGGGTCGCGTCCAGCAGGCCCTGCAGCTCCTCGCGCGACGGGTTCGCCGGGATCTTGAACCCCGCGACCATCGCGCTCTTGCGCATGTCTTCCTGATCGCCCGGCACGGGCTCCGGGTGAATCCGCCGGATCAGCGGCACCTCGAGCTGCCGGAACAGATGCCCGAGAACCTCGTTGGCCTCGACCATGAACATCTCGATGAGCTTGTGCGTGTAGGCGTTGTCCTCGGGCTGGCCGTCGACGACATGGCCGTTCTCGTCGAAAATCAGCTCGACGTCGGGCAGCTCGAGCGAGATCATGCCCTGCTTGTGCCGACGCTGCTCGATCGCCCTGGCGAGCCGGTTCATCTCCGCGAGCGTCGAGCTCAGCTCGGGCGTGTAGGCGGTGTCGGTCTTGGCGTGCCGGCGGGCCTCTTCCTCGTTGCCGTCGATCAGCGCCTGGGCTTCGAGATAGGTCATCCGCTTGCGGCTCTTGATGATCGTGCTCGCGACGCCCCGGCCGACGACCTTGGCCTGCTTGTCGAAGCGGATGTACGCGGTCTTGGCGAACCGCTCGACGCCCTCCTGCAGGGAGCAGATGCCGTTGCTGAGCACCTCGGGCAGCATGGGGATGACCAGCCGGGGCAGGTACACGCTGTTGCCGCGCTTGCTCGCCTCGACATCGAGCGGCGAGCCGGCGGGGATGAAGTGGCCCACATCGGCGATGTGGACCGCGAGCTCCCAGCCGCCGCCTTCCGATTCCGGGAGCCGCTTGATGCTGATCGCGTCGTCGTAGTCCTTGGCGTCGGGCGGGTCGATGGTGGTGATGAACTCGCCCGTCAGGTCGAGCCGGCCGGGCAGCTTCTCGCCCTTGCGGAAGCGCTCGACGGCCTCGTCGAACTGGCGCGTGGCCTCGCGCGCCTGCTCGACGCAGGCGGCGGGGAACTCGCGGTCGGGAAGGCCGAACGCCGCGATCGTGGCCTGCGTCTCGATGTCGGGCTCGCCCGCGGCACCCAGCACGCGCACGATCACGCCCTCGCCGAGATGGTCGCCCTCGGGGAAGTCGGTGATCTCGAACACGACCTTGTCGCCCACCTTGGCGTACTTGGCCTCGGCGTCGTTGACGATGATCGGACGGCCCTCGAGCTCGCGGGCGTCGGGGATGACGACGAACTGCGTGCCCCGCTTCTCGATCGCGCCGGTGAAGCTCGACTTCTTGCGCTCGACGACCTCGATGACCTCGCAGTAGAACCGCTTGCCCGGGTCGCGCCGGCCGCGCTGCTTGTCGTCGACCACCCCCACGCGCACGCGGTCGCCCGTCATCGCGTCGCCCGATGCGCCGGGGGGGATGAACAGGTCGCCCTCGCGCACGGCGAGGTCGGGCCGGAAGAACGCGAACGCCTTGCCCGTGCCCCGGAACTCGCCCTCGAGGATGTTCGGAAGATCCGCGTAGCTCGGCAGGGTGACCATGCCCGAATCGGACACGACCAGCCGACCCTCGGTCGCGAGCGTGCTGATCGCCTCGCGGAAGTCGGCGGGGTCCTCGATCTCGAGGTCCGCCGCGAGCTGCGCGACATTTGTCGGCACGTATCGCTCGTGCGCGAGGTGGGCGAAGAGACGGCTTTGGTACTTCAGGGGCATGGCTGGTTCAGGGTCGCAATCGGATCGGTTGAAGGTCAGGCGTTCGCCGGCGCGGGCGTGCGGCCCGCGAAAGCCGTGCGGAACGAGGCGGGCACAAACCCGAAGTCGGCGTCGAACTTGCCCATGTCGGCCGTGGAATCTTCCGCGGCCATCGCGGCCATGCCGGCGTCAAAGGGCAGCAGGCTGCCGATGCCCACAATCGCCGCGATCTGCGCGGCGACCACGGCGGGCGGAGCGGGAAGCCCGGCCGGCTGGATCTTCGCCTTCGCGCCCTGCGTGTGGTCGCGCACGAACTCCAGCAGTTCGGGCCAGCTCACGGCCTCTTCGCCGCACACATTGTACACCTCGCCGACCGTCGACCCCAGCTCCAGGCAATCCGCCACCGCCCGGGCCAGATCCGTCACCAGCACCGGCGCCAGCATCGGATCCTCCGTCTCGGCGGGCCAGACGCTCCACACATGGTCGGCACGACGCGTGAAGTACGGCATAAAGAGGAAAGGCGGCGCCTTGCCGCGCGACCAGTCGCGCAGCATCTCCGTCAATTCGCCGCCCTCGCCCACCACCGCGCTCGGGCGGAAGATCGTCCACGGCAGCCGGCTCCGGCGGATGATCCGCTCGCCCTCGGCCTTGGTCTTCTGGTATGTCGCCCGGCCCTCGGGGCTCACGCCCAGCGCCGAGATCTGCACGAAACGCTCGAAATCCTCGTTCCGCTCGCACGCCCGGACGAGCGCGTCGACCGCCCGCACATGCAGCGCCTCGAACCGCTGGCCCTGCTGCTCGCGGATGATGCCGATGCAGTTCACGCACGCGTCGGCGCCCTCGGTCAGCCGGCGCGCGGACTCGGTCGAGATCGAGTCCGCCTGCACCGCCACGACCTTCGAGCGGTCTTCGACATCGGCAAACGCCCGGCCGGCCTTGGTCGCGTCGCGGACCAGCGCCCGCACCGTGTGCCCTCGCCGAGCCAGCTCGGCGACCACATGCCGACCCACGAACCCGGTCGCGCCCGCCACTGCGACTGTCATGCCATCCGTCTGGGTCATGGTCGGTCGTTCTCCGTTCCGGGCCGGGCCTCCGACGCCGCGCGCCGATGGTAGCGGGCTCTACCATCCGCTGGAATGCTCACCGCACGCGATCTTGGCTTCGGCTTCGGCGCCCGGCCGGTGCTCCGGGGCATCGACCTCGAAGCCGAGCCGGGCGTGCGGACGGCGCTGATCGGCCCCAACGGGTCGGGCAAGTCCACGCTCCTGCGGCTGCTCGGCGGTCATCTCGCGCCCAGCGACGGCACCGCGAGGCTCGACGGAGTACCCGTGGCCTCGATCGCGCCGAGCGAGCGTGCCCGACGCATCGCCATCGTGCCGCAGACCGTGTCGCTCGCTTTCCCGTTCAGCGTGGCGCGTTTCGTGGCGTTCGGCCGGCACGCGCTCGGGCGTCGCGGGCTCGAAGCCGCGGTCGCCGAGGCGATCGAACGGGTCGACCTCGCCGACCGCGCCCGCGATCCGGTGGGCGAGCTCAGCCACGGCCAGCAGCAGCGGGCCTCGATCGCCCGTGCGCTCTGCCAGCTGTCGGGCATGCCCCGGGGCGGGCGGTATCTGCTCGCCGACGAGCCCACGGCCTCGCTCGACCCGGCCCACACGCTGCTCGTCGCCTCGCTCTTCGACGAGCTCGCGGCGGCGGGCGTGGGCGTGGTGGCGGCGCTGCACGATCTCGGGGCCGCCGCCGCGTTCGATCGCGTGCTGCTGCTCGGCGCCGGTGGCTCGCCGATCGCGGCGGGCACGCCGGACGAGGTGCTGCGCGAGGGGTGCCTGCGTGCGTCCTTCGGCGTGGGGTTCCGGGCGCTGGCGGATTCCTCGGGCGTTCGCCGGGCGTTTGTGCCCGCCTCGTCGTAGACTGTGCGTGATGAACTGGATCAGCAACAACCTGAATTGGTTGATCTATGTCTTTGTGCTCGCGATCCCTGTGGTCTCGAGCATCGGCAAGTGGCTGCAGCAGGAGGCGGCGAAGAAGAAGGCGGAAGCGGAGAAGCGTCGTCGGGCGGAGGCTCAGCTCCGGACGGGCCGGGTGGAGCAAGCGCCGCCGCGTGCGCCCCAGACCGCCGGCGCCCCGGCGGGCGACCGGGACCGCCCCGAGAACTTCGCCGAGCGCCGTCGCCGACAGGTCGAAGAGCTCAAGCGTCGCCAGGAGGTGGCCCAGCGGCAGCGTGACGCGGCGCAGCAGGCCTCGTCGCCGCAGTCGCCGGTCCCCGCGTCGAGCGCGGAGCGTCGCCGCCGCACGCCGACGCCCGCGGCGCGGGGGGGCGAAGCGGTTGCCGTCGCCGAGCCGCCGTCCGCGGAGATTGAATCGCTCGCGGCGCGGTTCGAGCGCGAGGCTGGCGTGGCGCGTGGCGCCCGGCGCGTGCCGCGAGGGGCGGGTCCCGCGCTCCGCATCGGGCCCGGGCTCGATCGGCGGACGCTCCGGCAGGCGGTCGTGCTCGCCGAGGTGCTCGCGCCGCCTGTCAGCCTTCGCGAGGCCTCCCAGCGGGCGGTGTGAGCCCGCAGCGGGTTACTTCACCAGCGAGCGGATCGCCAGGCGTGTCCGGCTGGTCGTCGTGAAGCCGAAAACGGTCTGCCTTTCGACGATGTCCTCGGTCACGATCATCGGTCGTCCGGGGCGGATCGTCGCGATCCACTGCCGGGACACGCGGTTGATCTTCACGGGGCCGAAGTCGAAGGTCAGTTCCGTCATGATCAGGTCGGCGTCGTAGTCCCCCATGGGCGTCTCGACGCGCTGCCGGCCGGCGTAGGTCACCTTCGCGCGGCCCTCGCCCGTTTCGTTGCGATCGCCCGACGCGTCGCGGATGCGGGGGGTGAACGCGCCCTCGAGCGTTTCGCCCTGGCGCATCAGGGGGGCGGCGAGCTGCACGGGCGGATCGAAGACGGTGGTCAGGTTCCGCTCGCCGCCGGTGGACTGCTTGAGCAGCACCGACCCGTCGCCGCCCTCGCCGAGCACCACGCGCCGCTCGAGCACCGGCTGCTTCGCGGCGTCGGCGGGCACCCGGTAGCGTTCGATCATCCAGGTCCCGTCGTCGCCGAAGATCTGGATCTCGCCCATGTCTTTGCTGGGCTTGGTCGACCCGCCCTCGAACCGGTCGTACCGCGCGATGATGGGGTTCCGGCTGTAGATCACCTCGGCCGACAGCAGGCCCTCGCCCGCGAGCTTCTCGCCCAGCGTCAGGCCCGGCGCGGGCGTGTCGGCGTCGATCGTGCCCGGGCCGCAGCAGCCGGCGAGCAGAAAGAACGCGGAGAACAGAGCCGGGAGAGACGCCTTGCGTGCCATAGCGACAGCGTATTCGCACCGGATGCGATCCGGCTTCGCTACACTCGAACGCGATGACAGGGCCACGGAGGGTTCACATCACGGGGTCGCTGGCGTTCGCCGTCTGCTCGGCGGCGTCTTTCTGCGGCTGCGCGGCGGTCGAGGACCTGGGCTACCAGACCAACCCGAACTCGCAGAGCATCCTCGACATCTTTCAGCGCCCGCCGCCCGACCAGGCCGTCGCTTGGGCGCTCGATCCGCACAACGCCGACAACCGGTACCGCGGCCTGTCGCTGCTGGGCGAGGCGCCGTTTGCGGGCGACGATCTCTATGTCGCGCTGTTCGTCGACAGCGTCGACGACCCCGACAGCGCGGTGCGGGCCGCGGCGATCCGTGCGCTGTCGCGCCACGGCCGGCCCGAGCACGCGGCGCTGATCGCCGGCGCGCTCGACGACGAGAGCGTGCTCGTCCGCCTCGAAGCCGCACGGGCGGCGCAGCGGATCCACAACTCTTCCATGGTTCCGGCGCTCGTCGGGCGGCTCGACCCGGCGACCGAGCGTGAGCACGATGTGCGGGCGGCCGCGGCGCACGCGCTCGGCCAGTACCCGCAGCCGCGGGTGCTCGACCAGCTCGTCGCGGCTCTGCGCGACCCGTCGCTCACGGTCAACCACCACGCCGCCGAGGCGCTCACGATCCTGACCGGCGCCGACCTCGGGCTCGACCCGGTCGCCTGGCTCGAGTTCGTCCGCGCGACCCCCGAGCCGTTCGCCGGCTTGTCGCGGTACCGCTACCCGACATTCGAGCGGGACATGCGGCTGGTCGAGTACATCCCGCTCTACCCCGCCCCGCCGAGCGACCCGCCGGCCGAGCCGATCGGGCTGCCCAAGGTCGAGCGCTAACCGTTCCAACCGCGCCAGACCTCACGGGCGTCACGCCCGCTTGAGGCCGAACGATGGCGTGGCGGCGTTCGCATGCGATGGTGGTCGAGTCGGGCGGCGGGGGCCGTCGGCGGTGGCGGAGACCAACCCTTGAAGGCGCTGCTCATTGATGACAACGGTCCGCGGCTGGACGCGGCGCACGCCTCGCCGCCGCGAGGGAGCGGGTCGGCGCTCGTGCGCGTGCTCGCCGCGGGCGTGAGCGGGCTGGACCTTGCCGCCGTGGCGGGGCGCATCGAGCACTCGGGCGTGCTGGGGCACGAGATCGTGGGCCGAGTGGAGGTGTGCGAGACGGATCCGTCGCTGGTGGGCGCGACGGTGGCGATCGACCCGGAGCTGCCGTGCGGCTCGTGCGACCGCTGCCAGTCGGGCATGCCCAAGCACTGCCGGACGATGCGTCGGCTCGGCTTCGGCTCGATCGACGGCGGACTCGCGGAGTTCATCGCGGTCCCTCGCCGCAACCTGGTGCGCGTGCCCGCGAGCGTCGACACGGAACTGGCGGTGCTCGCCCAGCCCGTGGCCGACGCGGTGCATGTGTCGCGCATGGTGCCGGTGGAGCGGAAGACCTATGTGACGGTCATCGGCGACGGGGTGAGCGCGCTGCTGATCGCGCAGATCCTGGCGGCTCGGAACGCATCGGTGCGTCTGCTCGGCGCGAGGCCCGACCGCTTCGGGCTGTGCGAGCGCTGGCGCATCCGGCACCGGGACATCCGCGAGGCCGGGCTGCGCGCCGATCAGGATGTGGTCGTGGCGTGCTTCGACGCCGAGCCGACCGAGGCGGACCTCAGCGGCGGGGAGGCCGCCCAGCGGGCGCTGGGCATGCTGCGGCCCCGCGGCACGCTCGTGGTCAGCGGGCCCGCGGTCCCGATCCGGGGCGTGGGGCTCGATCTGTCGAGCGCGGCCGGCGCGGTGGTGGCGGGGGAGCTGCGCGTCATGGGCTCACGCCGGGGCGAGATCGCCGAGGGCGTCGGAGCGATCGCCTCGGGCGCCGTCGACCTGGCGCCGCTGGTGACCGCGCGGTCCAGGCTCGACGACGGGGTGGCCGTGCTGCGCGCCGCGACCGACCCCAGCCATCTGCGGACGCTCGTCCGCGTGGCGGCGTGAGGGCAATTCACCAGAGCGTGCGCACGCGGACGGTCTCGGGGATCGAACGCAACGCCTCGGCGAGCCCGTGGGTGTCCGTCGGGTCGACGTCCAGAACGACGTAGCCGACCTCCTCGTCCGTCCGCAGGTACTCGCCCGCGACGTTCACCCCCAGATTGCTGATCGCCGCGTGCAGCGCGCTCAGCACGCCCGGCACGTTACGGTGCGTGTGCAGGATGCGGTGCGGCCGAGACCCGTCGGCGCCCGTCTGCGCCGGCAGCTCGACCTCGGGCATGTTCACCGCGCCGGTCGTCGAGCCGACATCGAGGAAGCGCACGAGCTTCGTCGCCACATCCTCGGCGATGGCCTGCTGGGCTTCTTCCGTGCTCCCGCCGATGTGCGGCGTCAGGATCACATTGCTGAGCCCGCGGATCTCGCTCTCGAACGGCTCTTCCCCGCTGCCGGGCTCGTGGGGGAAAACATCGAGGGCCGCGCCGCCCAGCCGGCCCGATCGGAGCGCCTCGGCGAGGGCGGGGATGTCGACGACCTCGCCCCGCGCGTTGTTGATCAGCAGCGCACCGGGCCTCATCTGCGCGAGCTCGCGGGGGCCGATGAGCTTCCGCGTGGCTTCGGTCTGCGGCACGTGCAGGGTGACGATGTCGCTCGCGGCGAGCAGGTCGGCGAGCGTGCCCAGCGGCTGCGCGTTGCCGAGCGGCAGCCTGGGAGTGATGTCGAAGTAGGCGACGCGCATGCCCATCGCCTCGGCGAGGACCGACACCTGCGTGCCGATGTGCCCGTAGCCGACGATCCCGAGTGTCTTGCCGCGGATCTCGTGCGCGCCGGCCGCGGACTTGCGCCACACGCCGGCGTGCATCTCGTTGGACCGGTCGCCCAGCCGGCGCGACAGCGCGACGCACTCGGCGATCGTCAGCTCCGCCACCGATCGCGTGTTGCTGAACGGGCTGTTGAAGACCGGCACGCCCCGGGCCCGGGCGGTCTTGAGGTCGACATGGTTCGTCCCGATGCAGAAGCACCCCGCGGCGAGCAGGCGGGGCATCGCGTTGATCACCGGGCCCGGCAGGTCGGTCTTGCTCCGCACGCCCAGCACGTGCACGCCGCCGCCGGTCTCGATCAGGTCCTGGTGCGTCAGCGCCCGCTTGAGCCGCTCGGCGCGGTAGCCGTGGTCCGCGAAGACCTCGGCGGCGCGCGGGTGGATGTTCTCCGCCAGCAGCACGCGGATCTGATCCTTGGGGAACGAGGTGTCGGCTGAGCTCATGGCGCCCCGACTGTAGCGAGGGCTTGGTCGGTCGCGATGCCCACGGGCCGCTCGCCGCCCAGGGTCACCACGCCCGTGGCGATCAGCGTGCCCAGCACGATCGCGAGCGCGATGCGGTACCACCCGAACGCCTCGAGCCCGTGCCGGTTCAGGAAGCTCACCAGCCACTTGACGGCGATGGCGGCGCTCAGGGTCGCCACGATCAGCCCCGCGGCGAACGACGCGACGCCGAAGACCTCGAAGATGTTGGGCACGCCCGCCTCGTGCGACTCCTTCAGGTTCTTGGCCAGCTTGTAGACGCACGCGCCGCCCAGCGTGGGCAGGCCCAGCAGGAAGCTGAACTCGGCGGCCTGCCTGGGCTTCAGCCCCACGAGCACGCCGCCGGTGATCGTCATCATCGACCGGCTCGTGCCGGGCCACATCGCGAGGCATTGCATGAAGCCGATGATCAGCGCCTGCTTGCAGGTCATCGCGGCGAGCGTGTCGGTCTCGTCCTCGGGGTGCTCGCGGTGCCGACGCATCCGCCAGCGGTCCAGAACGATCATGTAGACCCCGCCCACCGCGAGCGCCGCGATCACGGGCACGGTCGTAAACAGGTGCGCCTCGATCAGGTCGTCGAGCAGCACGCCCAGAACCGCCGCGGGCAGGAAGGCCACGACAAGGTTGATCAGCAGCCGCCGTCCGGCTGGGCTCCTGCCGACGAGGCCGCGCAGCATCTGGGACACCCGGTCGCGGTAGAGCCCGAGCACCGCCAGGATCGCCCCGCCCTGGATCACGATGTTGAACGCGTCGACCGACGACTTGATCTCGGGCTCGTCCAGGCCCATCAGCGCACTGGCGATGATCAGGTGTCCCGTGGAGCTGACCGGAAGATATTCGGTAATGCCCTCGACCAGTCCGAGGATCGCGGCCTGCCACCATTCCATGGGGGAAACGCTCCGAGTGGGGGGCTGTCGGACGAGCCAGGGTCGGCTTGCCCGTAGGATCGGCCGTGGGCCCGTCCAAATCCACCAAAGCGATCAACACGATCCCGATCGATGATCCCGGCGATCCCCGGATCGAGGCCTACCGCGCGCTGCGCGAGAACCGACTGGCCAGGCCGACGCCGGGCGCCCCGCACGGCGTGTTCATCGCCGAGGGCGAGAAGGTCGTGCGACGCTTCGCCCAGGGCGCGAGATTCGGGCTGCACTCCGTGCTGCTGGCCGCATCGCGGCTCGATCGCGACCGTTCCTGGCTCGCGGGTCTGCCGATCGGCACGGCGATCTACACCGCCGATCGCGCGGTTCTGGACTCGATCGTCGGCTTTCCGATCCATCGCGGGGTTCTGGCCGCGGGGCTGCGCCTTCCCGATCCGTCGATCCGCGAATTGCTCTCGACCGCCCGCACGGTGCTGGTGCTTGAGGGTCTGGCGAACCACGACAATATCGGGGGCCTGTTCCGGGTGGCGGCGGCGCTGGCGCGCAGGCCGGCCGTGCTGCTCGATCCGACCTCGTGCGATCCGCTCTACCGCAAGGCGATCCGGGTCTCGATGGGCCACGCGCTGGCGGTGCCCTTCGCGCGTGTGCCCGATTGGCCCGCGGGGCTAGGCGCGCTCGAAGAGGCCGGGTTCGAGACGGTCGCGCTGGGCCTGCGCGGCGACGCCCAAGCCATGCACGACTGGCGGCCCGCCGGGGAGCGCGTGGCGTGGCTGCTGGGTGCCGAGGGGCCCGGGCTGAGCGATGCGGCGATCGCAGCCGCGG
>DAIOTV010000061.1:0-16524 GCA_036751825.1 Phycisphaerales bacterium | reverse complement strand
TGGGCCATAACGTGGGTCGGTCACGAAGGTATCGCGCAGCGCGCGCAGATAATCCTCCCGGATCGCCCGCGGGTTCACCCGCACCCGGCTCTCGCCCTCGAGCCCGTCAAAGACCGTGGGCTCGTTGAACCGGAACTCGAGCTCGCTCTCGTCCAGAATCTGGAACACGATCGCGTCGTGCCGGCGGTGGCGGATGCGCGCCAGCGCGGTGCGGATGTTCTCGGGGTCCTCGAACAGGTCGCTCAGGATCACGAACAGGCACCGGTTGCTGACCTTCGCGAGCGTCTGATCGACGACCCGGCCGAAGTCGGTCGGGCGGTCGAGCGTCTGCGTGCTGAGCGTCTCCACGATCGGCCGCCAGGTCGAGCGCTGGCCCGAGCGGTCGACCATGCCCGTGATGGCGTCGGCGTAGGTGACCAGCCCCACGCGGTCGCCCTGTTGCAGCGTGATGTACGCCATGGCGGCCGCGGTCCCCGTCGCGTGGTCGAACTTCGTCCACGCCAGCCGCCCGCCGGGGCCTTCTTTCACGCCCTCGCCCGAGGCCTTCTCGAAAGGGATCGAGCCGAACGCCATGCTTCCCGAGTTGTCGACCATGAGCAAGAGGTCGAGGTTGGTCTCCTGCTGGAACTGCTTGATCTGGAGCTTGTCGGTGCGTGCGTACACCTTCCAGTCGAGCCGTCGGATGTCGTCGCCCGGCGCATAGGGCCTGTGCTGGGCGAACTCGACGGAAAAGCCCTGGTAGGGCGAGCGGTGCATGCCGCTCATCACGCCCTCGACGATCATCTTGGACCGCAGCTCAAACGACCCGAGCCGGGCGAGCGTCTGCGGGTGCAGATACATCGTCGCGTCGGTCACAGGCTGGGGGCCCGGCTGGGGGCTTTGGGAGAGCGTGGGGGCGTCGGCCATCGGGTGATCGTACCGGCGGCGGGCCAAACGCGCTGCGACCGCCGGTCCGTCGGTGCGATCATTCCGGATACCGAGCCCACAAAAAACGCGGGGGCCCTTCATAGAGCCGCCCGCGGATCGGGGCAAACACGGTGTCTCGGCGCGCTCAGTCCTCGTACGACCCGATGCGTCGCAGCAGCTCGGCCGCGTCGCTCGCGTCCCGTGCGCCGTCGCGGTTGATGTCCGGGATCCGCTCGCCCCCCGCGGCCCGCTGCATGATGATCTGGGCATCGATCGCGTCCACCACGCCGTCGCGGTTGGCGTCGAGCATCCGCCGCTCGCGATGGTGGGCACGAGCCGCCTTGCGCTCGGCCTCGTTCAGCTCACCGTCGCCATCGGCGTCGAACCGGGCGACGACCTCGGTCTTCTTCTGCTCGAAGAACGCCCTCGCGTTCGCCTTCTCGGCGTCGCCGAGTCGGCCGTCCCCGTCGGCGTCGAACCGCTCGAGGGCCTGCTTGTGCATGCGCCGGTTCGCCTCGTGCCCGCGCCGGCCTCGCTCCTTGATCATCGGCCCCAGCGTCTCGCGGACGGCCTGGCGCTCGGCCTCGTCGAGCTCGCCGTCGCCGTTGTCGTCGAACCGCGCCAGAAGCCGGGCCTCGATCTCGGCCCGCTTGGCTTCCCGCTGGGCGCGGATCGTCTCCCGGGCCCCGGCACGCTCGGCCTCGCTCAGCTCGCCGTCGCCGTCGGTGTCGAACCGCTCGACCAGCGCCGCCCGGTCGAAGCCGCGCCGCTGGGCGCCCTCGCCCCGTTCGCGTCGGACCTCGCGATCGGGCTGGCCCTGGTGCAGACGCTCATGCATCCCCGGCCCGCCCGGAACGCCTCCCGGCTGGGCCGAGGCGGCGCCAGCGGCACCGAACAGGAACAAAGCGGCGGAAAGGGTTCGTGCGGCGTTCATTGTTTGATCCCCAGACTGGCCGACCCCGAAATCGGCGGGTGCTGCTCGCGGGCCCACGCGGGCCCCACGCTCAACGCGGGCGACCGCGCCCGATTGCACGCCCGCCCGATCGAAACGGCCGATAGGTTGTTCCGTATGGCAGACCTTCCAAAGCGTATCGGCGTTCTCACCGGCGGCGGCGACTGCCCCGGCCTCAACGCCGTCATCCGAGCCGTCACCAAGGACGCCCTCTACCACGGCGTCGAGGTCCTCGGCATCGAAGACGGCTTCCTCGGACTCATCGAAGACCGCGTCAGGCCCCTCGCCAAAGACGATGTCTCCAACATCCTCACCGACGGCGGCACCATCCTCGGTTCCTCCAACAAGGCCAACCCGCAGAAGTTCGCCATCGGAAGGAACGCCGACGGCAGCATCAAGTACATGGACATGACCGAGGTCTGCATGACCCACATGCAGACCAACGGCATCGACACGCTCATCTGCATCGGAGGCGACGGCACCATGTCCGCCGCCGCACCCTTCGCCGAGCGCGGCGTCAACTGCATCGGCGTGCCCAAGACGATCGACAACGACCTCTACGGCTCCGACATCACCTTCGGATTCCTCACCGCCGTCAGCGTCGCCACCGAAGCCCTCGACCGCGTCCACACAACCGCCGCCAGCCACCACCGAATCATGGTCGTCGAGGTCATGGGCCGAAACGCCGGATGGATCGCCCTCCACGCCGGCGTCGCCAGCGGATCCGACGTCATCCTCATCCCCGAGATCGAGTTCGACCTCGACAAGGTCGCCGAGGCCTGCCTCGCTCGCTCGCAGCGCGGCAAGCGGTTCTCAATCATCTGCGCCAGCGAGGGCGCCAGACCCAAGGGCGGCGAGCAGATCGTCGACCGAGTCGTCGAGGACTCGCCCGACCCCATCCGACTCGGCGGCATCGGCAAGTGGCTCGCCGACACCCTCGAAGCCATGACCGAGATCGAGAGCCGATACGTCGTCCTCGGCCATGTCCAGCGCGGCGGCACGCCCGTCGCCCCCGACCGCGTCCTCGCCACGCAGTTCGGCCACCACGCCATGGAACTGCTCAAGGACGGCAAGAAGAACCGCCTCGTCGTCATGCAGGGCGGCAAGCTCACCGACGTCGACATCACCTCCGCCGCCAACAAGCAACGCCTCGTGCCCGTCGATCACCCGCTCATCGCCGCCGCCCGCGCGGTCTACACCAGCTTCGGCGACTGATCGACGGTCCCGGCGGCGGCGCCGATGCGGGTGCTCGGCCCTCCGACGAACGCGGCACCTCGCCCGTCGGGGCGTTCTACCCTTGCTGCTCACAGGAGGACGCCCGCCGATGCCCGATGAGCACGACAGCCAGCCTACCACGCCCGACGAGCCGTCGCCGTCGTCCCGCGCGCCCACCGAGATGACCGCCGCCCAGCGCCGCGCAAGGGCCATCGCCGAGGGCAACAGCGCCGCCGCCGCCGAGCCCGCGGGAGAATCGAAGCCGGCCGGCACGCGTCGCGGCAAAAAGAAGAAAGAGAAGAAGAAGTACGACTCGATCCTCGGCTACCTCTGGGGCGAGTGGATCCGCCCGCTCGGCCAGATCCTCATCGTCGTCATGACCATCCGCCTCGTCGCCATCGACTGGTTCGATGTGCCAACAGGATCGATGGAGCCGACCATCATGGTCGGCGACCGCATCCTCGTCCACAAGTGGGCCTACGGCCTGCGCGTGCCGTTCTCCAAGGAGTCCTGGATCATCGGCCCGTGGGCCAGGCCCGACCGGGGCGACATCGTCGTGTGCTACTCGCCCGACGAGGGCGACGAGGTCAGGCTCGTCAAGCGGCTCGTCGCCCAGGGCGGCGACACGATCGAGATGCGCAACGGCCGGCTCATCCTCAACGGCCAGCCCGCCGGCTACGCCCAGGCCGACGCCAGCGTGTCGAAGTTCATCGACCCGGTCGAGGCGAGCAAGTTCGAGTTCCTCATCGAGTCCTTCGAGGGCGACAGCCACGCGGTTATGTTCGAGCGCACCGACCCGCAGAGCATCCGCAGCTTCCCCGAGATCACCGTGCCCGAAGACCACTATGTCGTCATCGGCGACAACCGAGACAACTCGAAGGACAGCCGCCAGTGGAACACCCCGCAGAGCGAGTGGGGAAATGAAATTGGATTCATTCACCGCGACCGGATCCACGGCAGAGCCTTCGCCGTCGCGTTCAGCCTCGATAAATCGAATCTCTACCTGCCCCGCTTCTCCCGCACCGGCAAGCCGCTTGATTAGCCCCGCCGCGGGGGGGGCCCTAGCATTGCTACGACTCGTATCCAAGGAGAACGAACCATGTTTCACAAGACCGCAGCACTTGCCATGATCTCATGCCTCGCACTCGTTGGGTGCGAGCAGGCCGGCGAGCCCGATCCGGCCGACACCATCGAAGACGCCGGCGACGCGATGGAAGAAGCCGGCGACAACGCCGGTGACGCCATCAACGACGGCATCGACGAGACCGGCGACGCGATGGACGACGCCCTCGACGAGACCGAGGACGCTATGGACGACGCCGGCGACGAAGTCGAAGACACCACGACCGGTGGCTGAGCTTTCGCCGCACAATTCGGCTGCATGCAAAGAGCCCCTTGCGATCGCGAGGGGCTCGTTGCGTTCCGGGTCGGGCGCGGGTCAGAACGGCGCGATCTCGTCGCCGTCGAAGTCGTCATCGTCGCCGTCGAACTCGGTCGGGCCGCCGCCGTCGCGGTGATGCTGCGCGGGCCCGGTCTTGGGCCGGTTGCCGAACCCGCCGAAGCCCTGTCCGTTTGACGGAGCGTCGGCCGTGGGATCGGTCCGCGGCTTCGGCTCGGCGTACCCGCCGCCGCCGCCGTAGTCCACGCCCCCGCCGTAGCCGGCGCCGACCCCGTACCCCCCGCCGCGCGCCTCCGCGTGGTTCTTGAACCGCGTCGTGTGGCTGTCCCAGGTCAGCTTCACAACGCCCGTCGGGCCGTTCCGCTGCTTCGCGACGATCAGCTCGGCCAGCCCGATCTTGTCCGGGTTGTCCATCTGCCAGTCCTCGTCGCCGATGTGGTAGTACTCCTCGCGGTGCAAGAGCAGCACCACGTCCGCGTCCTGCTCGATCGAGCCCGACTCCCGCAGGTCGCTGATCCGGGGCTGCTTGCCCTCGCGCTGCTCCGGGCCCCGGTTCAGCTGCGCCAGACAGATCACCGGCAGGTCCAGCTCGCGCGCCAGCGCCTTGATCCCCCGGCTGATCTCGCTCACCTCCACCTGCCGCGACTCCCGCGCCGCCCCGGGCGACGACAGCAGCTGCAGATAGTCGATCACGATGCACCCGATGTTGTGCTTCCGCGCCAGACGACGCGAACGAGCCCGCAGACCCAGGATCGACAGGCTCGGCGTGTCGTCGATGTAGATCGGCGCCTCCGCCAGCTCGCCCGAAGCCCGGATCAGACGCTGGAAGTCGTCCTGCGTGAAACGCCCCGAACGCATCTTGTGGCTGTCCACGCCCGACCGCGCGCTCAGCATCCGGCTCGTCACCGCGCTCTTGCTCATCTCCACGCTGAACAGCGCCACCGCGCACTTGTCCGCCCTGGGCTTGTTCCCAAGCGCCGCGCCGCCCATCGCCACCTGCTCGGCGATGTTCAGCGCGAGCGCCGTCTTGCCCATGCTGGGCCGCGCCGCCACCACGATCATCTCGCCCGGGTGCAGGCCCGTCAGCATCTCGTCCAGATCCGTGTACCCCGTCGGAACCCCGCTGACGCCCTTGCCCTCGATCGCCTCGAGGTGCTCGATCTCTTCCTGCAGCAGCTCCTCGAGCGACTGGGCCTCGTCCGACTGGCTCTGCTCGGCGATCGCGAAGATCTTGCTCTCCGCCGCGTCGATCACCTCGTTGACCGCCTGCGCCCCCTCGCCCGGGTGGTACGCGTCGTACAGAATCTTGCCCGACGCCTCGATCAACGCACGCAGCCGGTGCTTGTCCGCCACCGTCCGCGCGTAATACACCGCGCTCGTCGGCGCCGGCACGCCCTCGGCCAGGTCGACCAGGTACTGCTCGCCCCCGATGTCCTCGAGCTGCCCCGCGTCGCGCAGCACATCCACCAGCATCACCAGGTCGCCCGCCTGGTGCTGGTCGTACAGCTGCAGAATCGCCCGGTAGATCGCCGCGTGACCCGACGAATAGAACGCCTCCGCCGACCCCACGATCGGCAGCACATCCGCGATCACCTGCGGGTCGAGGATCATCGACCCGAGCAGGCTCATCTCCGCTTCGAGCGAGTGCGGGGGCAGCTTGTCGAACAGCCGGTCCACGCTCGTGAAGACCGGGCGGTCCCGCTTCCCGGAGCCGCCCGGCCTGCCGGTTCCCCCTCCATGGACTCGTCCCTGATCGTCGGCCAAGACCCATGCCTCCGTGCGCTCGGGTGAACAACGCAGCGTACCCCGCACACAGCCGCCCCATCGACCGATTCCCGCCTCCGAACCGCAAGTCGCTGTCGGTTCACGGCCTGTCCACAGCACATCCACCGGCCATCACCGGTCGTACCATCCCGCATGACCGATCGCACGACCGTCTCCGTCGCCGAAGATCCCTTCGCCGAGGGCGGCACCCTCCCCGAAACCCTGCCAAACACCCCTTGGCAACTCTTCAACGACTGGTGGACCCTCGCCCACACCGGCGCCGACGACGGCGGCCCCGTCACCCCCAACCCCAACGCGATGAACATCGCCACGCTCAACGCCGACGGCACCCCCGCGAGCCGCATCGTCCTCTGCCGCGATGTCAACGCCGACGAAGGCCGGATCACCTTCTACACCAACTACGAGGGCGGCAAGGGCACCCAGCTCGCCGCGAACCCCGTCGCCGCCGCCTGCTTCCACTGGGACGCCCTCGACCGCCAGGTCCGCATCGAGGGCCCGGTCGTCAAAAGCCCCGCCGACGAGAGCGACGCCTACTTCCGCGGTCGGCACATCCTCAAACGCCTCGGCGCCTGGGCCAGCAACCAGTCCAGGCCCGTCGCCACCCGCGAGCAGCTGCTTGAGCAGTACGCCGAGGTCCTCGAACGATTCAGCGTCCCCGTGAGCGTCGTCGCCGGCGAAGAGCCCGACGGCGACATCACCATCCCCCGCCCCCCGCATTGGGGCGGCTTGCGGCTCTGGGCCCGCCGGGTCGAGCTCTGGATCGGCGGCAAGGGCCGCTTCCACGACCGCGCCGAGTGGACCCGCGAGCTCACACCCTCCGACCACGGCTTCACCGGCGGCCCGTGGTCCTGCACCAGGCTGCAGCCCTAGACCCAGGCGTCCGACCCAAAGCACCCCGACCCGGGCATCCGAACGAACTGACGCAACGATGGCCACCGACCTGCACGACATCGCCACGCTCGCCGGCCACCGCGACCGGATCACGAGCATCGCCTTCGCGCCCGGACGCAGCGACATCGTGCTCTCCTCGGGGCGCGACGGCGCGATCGCCGTCTGGTCCATCGTCGGCGAAGAGTCCGCCGACGCCACCCTCGTCCGACACGACGCATCCATCCGCTTCGCCGCGTTCTGGCCCGACCAGCAGGGTCTGCTCTTCGCCTCCGACGACGGCAGCGCCCGCCTGGTCGATCTCGAGTCGGGCGAAGAGACCGGGCGCTACACCACCGTGCCCGCGCTGCTCAGGCCCCACGACCAGCCCTCGGGCCTTGTCAAAACGGTGGGCGACACCGTCAAGGTCGCGCGCGAGCTCGTCGCCGTCATCGTCCCGCTCGGCGGCCTGCTCACCGCCGCCACCCGGGCGAACGAGGCGGGCTCGCCCATCCGCCACGCCGCCGCCGACGCCACCCTCGGCCGGGTCGCCACCCTTGCCGCCGATCACACCGTCACGCTCTACGACCTCGCCACCACCGAAGTCGTCCGCACCTGGACCGTGGCGGCGGACGATCGCTCCCGCCTCGCCTTCGCCGCCGGCGCGCTGCTCGTCGCCGGCTCCAGCAAGATCATGCTCTTCGACGAAAGCCGCGACAAGCCCGAGACCAGCGTCCGGCCCACGCGATCGCCCATCCGCGGCATGATCCAGCTCGACGCAACCCGGGTCGCGACCTTCGACGCATCAAAGATGTTCACCGTCTGGGACGCCGATCGACGCTCCACCACCGGCAGCTTCCGCGCCCCGGTCCAGCCCACGCTCGCCTGCATGTGCGGCAAAGACCGCGTGCTCGTCGCCGACAGCAGCCGACGCGTCTGCATCGTCCCCGTCGCGGGCCAGAGCCACGCCACGCCCCACGAAGCCGGCGCCGGCAAGATCCGCGCTATCGCCGCCAGCGACGACGGCACACGCATCGCCGTCGCGGGCGACGAGCTCAAGCTCCGCGTCTTCGCAACGCCCACCTGAGCCGGCACGCTCCGGTCAGCCCGAGGTGCCGAGCTCCGACCGCTCCTGCACATGACTGCGCACGAGGCGCCACGCCTCGGTAACGCCGACGGGCCGCACGCCCCCGGCCCGGTTGGCCGCGCCGATGGCGTAGGCGATCGCCCACTGCCGCGCGAGCGTGCGCCAGACGAACCACGCCGACCGCCGCGGGTCGTACACATTCGTTGATTCGCTCGTCACGCCGTTGACCTCGATCACCTCGAACTCGCCCCGCGCGAGCGCCGCGTCGTCGAGGTAGCGCAGGTCGAACCGCCCGAAGTCCAGCCCGCCCCCGCCCGCGCCCCGGAACCCGCCGGCGATCGCGCGCACCGCCGCCTCCAGCCCGGGCGTGATCAGCTCGGGCCCGTCGCGGAACTCCGCCCCCTGGCGATGGTTCCCGCCCCACGAGAGCACGAGCCGCTCGCCCGCGGCGAGCACCGCGCCCCGCCGATCCGCGAACCGCCGCAGAAACACGCCCGCCTGGCAGCGGTGCCGCGGGTGACGCCAGATGAGCGCCTCGAGCGTGCGCTCGCCGTCGCCCTCGACCACGGGGAACAGCTTCCGGTTGATCGAGAAAACCCGGCCCACGCCGCCGTCGCCCACCCAGAACACGCCGACCTCGCTCGGCAGCGTGCTCAGCCGCTGCGCGAGCGCCGCCCCGGGCGTGACGCGGAAGAACGCCAGCAGATCGTCCCGCGATCGGCACACGCGGATGCCACGCCCCTGCTCGCCCGCGTCGGGCTTCATCACGATCGGCAGCCCCCCGAGCCGCGGCTCCGCCTCGAGCCGGCGCAGCACCGCGTCCGCGCGTTCGACGGCTGGAGGTCCGGCGTCGATCCGCTCGCCGTAGAGCACGCGGCCGTCACCCGACGCCAGCAGACCCTCGAGGATCGCGCTCTTGCTCTCCCCCGCCAGCCCGCCCCCATTGGCGATCCCCGGGTTGCACGCCGTGAACGCCAGCGCGTGCCGGTGCTTCACGCTCAGCCATACGAGCCAGGGCACGAGCGGCCCGTAGTACGCCCAGCTGGGCCACCACTCGTGGTTCGTCAGCCGCGCGACCGACGCCCGCAGCCGCCATCGGCCGCGCGCCGTCCAGAGGTTCCGCACAACCGTCGGCACCACGCGGAACAGCCCCGCGAGCACAACGACCGCCCCGACCCAGCCAAACCAGTGCAGCCAGTCGGGCGCGAGCCGAATCATCGGCCGCGCGACGAGCTGCACGAACACGAACCCCAGCACCAGCTGCCCCAGCGGCTCGGCGAGCACCGCCACCCACTTCGTCGGCTTCCGCCCCTTCCCGTTGCGGATCGTGCGCACACCCTTGCCGACCGCGAGCCCGAGCCACGCCACGCCGATGTCGAGCTCCGTCGCGCCCACCAGCACCGCAACCCACGCCCGGCCGGGCAGCACCCAGCCCACCAGCGTCACCAACGGCAGAACCAGCCACACCGGCGCGAAGCGCAGCCAATCCAGCGCCGCCTCGCCGATGCCGCCGAACGGCTTCACGCGCGGCGCAAGGTCCACCGTCGCCCGCTCGGGCTCGGCGCCGGGGTCATCAAAGCGGCGCACAAACTCCGCGATGTGCTCGGCTGTTTCCTCCGCCGCAAGAAACGGCATGAAGTGATCGTCGTCGGTCATCACCAGCTTCGAGGTCGGGATCAAGTCGTGGTGATACTCGGCCGCCCAGTCGGCAACGAGAAAGTCGTCCCGCCCGTGCAGGACGAGCGTGGGCGTGCGCAGGTTCTGCATGATGCCCGCCAACGGCCGCTGGTCGGTGTCGTCGAAGTTGCGCAGGCCCCGCCGAAGATCGCGCAGGTCCAGCAGGCCGAAGTGGGGGGTCAGCCGCTCGATCGCGTAGGTCGCGCCGATACCAACCTCGTACTTCACATGCTCGAACCAGTAGCTGCCCGAGCCCTCGACTTCCTGTGCGCCGACCGAGCCGAGCATCACGATCGACGCGACGCGTTCCGCATCGATGTCCGCCATGTTGAGCGCGACCGCGCCGCCGTTGGACCATCCGACGACGTGCGCTCGTTCGATGCGCTGGGTGGCCATGAACTCCAGCACAGCGTGAGCATGAGAACGCGACGACCATGTCAATGGATCACGGAGGCTCCAGCCCATGCCGGGAAGATCGACCGCATTCACCGTTCGATCACGCGCGAGCAGCTCACCGAGTCCCGGCCGATCTCCAAAGCTGCGGAAGTTGCTCAGGCCACCCGGTGAGCCGTGCAGGAGGATGATCGGTGGCCCCGAGGCATCCGCGTTCCATTGGTCGTAGAACATCGTGAGCCGCTGCCCTTGCTCGGGCCCGGCGTCAGACATCGGCCGGATCGCACGGCGCTCAGGCCACGGGCTGGGCAGGTCGGACGCGTACCCCTGCGGCGTCGCGATTTGGCTGAGCAGCACGACGAGCAGATAGCACAACACGAGCCAGCGCCAGCGCCGGACCAGCCAGCCGCTCACCCGCTCGCGCCCGATGTCAACCCGGTCGACAGCGTCACCAGCTTCCGCCCGCGGATGTGCTCGGTCCCCAGCTGCCCGCACGCCGCCATCTGGTCACGCCCCTTCGTCTTGCGGCGTTTCGTGAACACCCGCTTCGACCGCAGCCTTTCGACGAACGCGTCGACGACATGCTCCTCGGGCGCGGGCCAGGGCGAGTTCCGCCGGGGGTTGTAGGGGATCACGTTCACGGCGCACAGCAGCGGCTCAACGTACGCCGCCAGCTCGTCCGCGTGCTCCAGCCGATCGTTCACGCCCGGGATCAGCACGTACTCGATCATGATCCGGTTCTGGCCCGACCGCGGGAAGCCGATCAGGCTCTCGCGCAGCTCGGCCATGTTCCACTTCTTGTTGATGGGCATGATCGAATCGCGGATGGCGTCGTTGGGCGCATTCACGCTCACGGCGAACGCCAGCCGGCGCCAGCCGTGCTGCTCGCACTGCTTCCGCAGCTTCCAGATGCCGTCGACACGCCCGACCGTGCTGATGGTAATGCACCGCATGCCGATGTTCGCCGCCGAGCGGTCGTTCAGGATCGAGATCGCCCGGATGACGTTGTCCGCGTTGTCCAAGGGCTCGCCCATGCCCATGAAGACGATGTTCTTGATGCGCTTGCCTTGGCGTGCGCAGTGCCCGTGCTGGGCGGTGAACCACTGCCCGACGATCTGCTCGGGGGACAGGTTCTTGACATGCCCCATCTGCGCCGTCTCGCAGAAGTCGCACCCCATCGCGCAGCCGACCTGGCTCGAGACGCACAGCGTGTAGGTCCGCTCGCCCTTTCGGCCGATCATGGGGATGACGACGGATTCGACGGGCAGCGTTCGGCCGTGGGCCGCGGCCTCGCGCTCGGCGGCGGACTTGCCCCCGGCATCCGCCCCGATCTCGGTCAAGATTTTGACCGTCTCCCCCTCGGGCCCGTCGCTCGGGCTCACCTGCTCGCCGACGACCGGCAGAAACGGGTCAAACCCGCGCCAGGGCTCGACGAGCTCACCGCTGTCGGCTTCCCGGAAGAGCTTCCGGTAGGCCTTGGTGGCCCATTGCCGGCCGCCCCGATGGTGCCGACAGGCGTCGGCCCACTGCTCGCAGGTGACCGAGAGCGGGTGAGGGAGCGGCTGAGGCGGGGTCGCGGGATGCGTGTCGTCGGGGGTCACGGGGCGAACGGTATCGCCCGCGGGCGGGCCGGTCTTGCAGGTTTACCCGTGCAGAGGGGCGGGTTTGTGATATTCTAGAAGACTCTGCATTCGACCCGGCGGGTTCTCCGGCCGGGGCTCTGGAGTCCGACCGCATGCCCAGCCGAGCCGCGTTCACGCTCATCGAATTGCTCGTGGTCATCGCGATCATCGCGCTCCTGATCGGCATCCTGCTGCCGGCGCTCGGCAGCGCGCGGGATTCCAGCCTGACGACCATCTGCGCCGCCCGCCTCCGCCAGGCCGGGCTGGCGACCAACGTGTACGCGAACGACCACAAGGGCCAGATCTGGGACGCCAGCTCGTGGGCCCGCATCAATCGCCTCCGCCGGGACCCCGAGCCCGGGGCCATCTGGAATTATGTCGAGAATGTCAGCGAGGTCATGGCCTGCCCGAAGAACAAGCGGCGGTCCCGCGACGACCGGGACAGCAGCGACCTGTTTGACAACCTCGAGCTCGGCGTCGATTTCGACTTCACCATGTTCGAGGGCGCCAACGGGGCCGATGTGGCCAAGCAGTGGAACGTCTACCGGCTCGACCGGTCAAAGTACACCGGCAACGCCCCGCCCGATATCCTCGCCCCCTTCGCCGCCGAGCGGTTCCTCGCCGACGAACGCATCCGAACCATGCCCGTCTTCGCCGAGGAAAGCATCTACTGGTACAACGACAGCACCACCGACGGCCGCTGGGGCAACAACGACCAGCTCACCCAGCGGCACAAGGGCGCGGGGCACATGGCGATGATCGACGGTACCGTCGAGGCCTACGACTTCTACCCCGAAGACGATGAAGAAACCGCCAACCGGACCGACTTCCGAGCCAACGACATCTACTTCCGGATCGTCGACCGCAACGGACGACTCGTCTACGACAACTCCTTCAACAATCGGTTCACCACCTACGGCGAGTTCAATGCCGCCCGCTGAATACCCCTTCGATCAATCAAGATCTATAACTCCTGTATGCAGCTGTTGGTGTATACACTGTGCTGACAAGGGTTTCTTCGTTTCAGTCGGCGTGAATCTGCGACGAAAACGACTTCCATATGTCTTGTAGGGGTTGTATGCTTTTGCACACGGCTGTCTCGTGCCGTGCGATTCAGGAGTTCACCATGGCCGCCACCGCTCAGCGTCGAGCTTTCACGCTCATCGAGCTGCTCGTTGTCATCGCGATCATCGCTCTGCTGATCGGCATCCTGCTGCCGGCGCTGGGCAAGGCGCGGTCGACGGCGCAGAACACCGTCTGCCAGACCCGCCTCCGCGGCATCGGGCAGGCGACCATCCTCTACGCCAACGACCACAAGGACCAGATCTGGGACGCCTACACCTGGAACCGCATCGGCGACGACGACTTCGAGCCGGGCTTCGGCGACCCCGCCGGCCCGCAGAAGGGCGCGCTCTACGAGTATGTCGACGATGTCGATGAGATCGCCGAGTGCCCGACCAACAAGCGGCGCTCCGCCGACGGCATCGACTACGCAACCACCAACATCACCAACGAGGACGCGCAGGTCGACTTCGACTTCACCTTCCTCGAGGGCGCCCAGGGCGCACGCACCTCCAAGCAGTGGCTCGTCTGGCGGCTGGCCCGCAGCGGCCCCGGCGCCTGGAACCAGGTCCGCGCCCCGAACCAGGTCGCCGTCTTCCGCAAAGACGCCCTGCTGCCCGATGAGCTCCGCATGCGCACGCTCCCGATCTTCGGCGAGGAGAGCTCGTTCTTCTTCAACGGCGTGCAGGAGGGCGCGGTCAGCTTCGACGGCCGGTGGGCCAACGACGACCAGCTCACCGATCGCCACGCGGGCAAGGGCAACATCCTGATGATCGATGGTGTCGTCGAGTCCTTCGAGCCCAACGCCGCGGGCGGCGGCGACCCGGCCGTGGCCGAGCCCGGCGACCTGACCGCCAACGACTTCTACATCAAGATCTCCGATCAGACTCGCAACACCTTCCTGTGGGACAACCTCTGGGCGGAGGGCCAGAACCGGTCCTCGCTGCCCTACGGCTGGGTCAACCGGGCCCGCTGACCTTCTTCACTCCGCCGCCGCCGCCGCCGCCGTCGACGGTCTCGGCGGCTCGCGGCTGACCATCGTGTCGAGCATGGTGCCGATCAGCGCCGTCGTCTGGGCGTCGCCGGCGGAACCCCCGCCGCTGCCGTTGACCATCACCCGCGGCGTGATCTCGATCGACCGCTCGCCCACGATTTTCAGCACCTCGATCAGCGCCGCGTTGCCCGCGCCGATCTGCTGCGCGATCCGCTCGTAGGCGGCCGCCTGCGCCCCGGCGCGGATCTCGATCGCCTCGGCCTCCGCCTGCGCCGCGATGATCTGCTTCTGCTTGTCCTGCTCGGCGATCTGCACCTCGTACTGCGCCGTCGCGAGGCGGCGCTCTTCCTCGGCCTCCTGCTGCGTGCGGGTGAGGGCCTTCTTCTGCTCGGCCGCCCGCTGCTGCTCCTGGAAGGTCATCTGCTCCTGCACCGCGATCTCGCGGTCGCGCTGCGTGGTCAGAAGCTCGCCCAGCGTCTCTTCGTTGCCGACATCGCCGATCCGCACCGCGAGGATGGTCACGCCCAGATCGCTCATCGCCTGCTGGAGCATGACGAGCGACTGGCTCTCCTGCTGCGAACGCTGGTTGACGTAGTCCAGCGCCTTGACGCTCTCGGCGTTGTTCCGGAAAATCGCCCGCACGGCCGAGTTCATCTTGCTCAGCAGCGGCTGCCCGTCGGACCCCAGCTTGGCGACCACGATCGGCGCGTTCTCGGGTTCGATCTTGAACTCAACCCGCACATCGACGGGGAAGGTGAACCCGTCGGAGGTGCGCACCGTGATCTCCCGCTCTTCGATCGCGTTCGCCGAGCTCAGGTCGCGCGACTGGTTCACCACGCCCTGCCCGGCGGTGAACCGAAGGATCGTCTCGCGCGTCGAGACCGGGATCACCTCGAAGGCGTTGGGGTTGATCGGGTACGCGCTCGGCTCGAGCGCCACGGCGCGGATGCCCTTCTCGCCGGTGCCGGCGAGCAGGACCGTCGTCTTCTCGTTGATCTGCCTGGTGACCGACGGCGGATCGCCGAAGTTCGACTTGAGCACCGCGACCATGGCGGTGGGCACGCGCGTCTCGGGGACCATCTCGATCCGGAACAGCTCGGTGTTCACCCGGTACTTGCCGGGCGTGAGCACATTGGCCTGCGGGCCCTTTCGGCCCCCGTTCTCGAGGAAATACTCCGCGTCCTCGACCATCCGCTTGAACTCGGCCGTATCCATCTCGGGCGCGTAGAGCTGCCCCGGGTCGAGCGGCTCGCCGTCGCGGGCCTCGACCAGGCCGACCTGCCCAGCCGGCACCTCCACCAGCGGCACGGTCGACACATCAAAGATGATCGGCCAGTAGCCCGTCTGCCAGCCCGGGCTCAGCACTTCGGCCTGGATGCCCATCTCCCCCTCGGTGGCGATGATCCGGCCGCCGCTGAGCTTGCTGCCGAACGCGTTCTTCTTCACGATGCCCACCTGCGTGGGCGAGACGTAGCGGATGCTCGAGAACACCACGCTCAGCGCGAGGATCAGCAGCGCCGCGATCGCGATCACCGCCCGAAGTCCCTGGTTCGTGACCTTGCCGACCAGCGACAGCACCGCGACCGCGAGCACCAGACCAATAAGGATCGACGTCAGTCCCATTCAAGCCCCTCCGCAATCAAGCCGAGCCCCCGCGACCGCGGGTACGCATCGGCCGCCACCAGCGTAACGGAACCGGCCCGCGGCGTTGCAGCCGAGCCCCGGGCGCCCCGCGCTACGATGCCGCTCGCGCCGCAGCCCGACCGCGCTGCGCCCGCAGGAGGCCCCCGATGTCCTGGATCCGTGTCACCGACGCCCTCGCCAAAGCCCCCGGCGAGACCATCACCCTCAAGGGCTGGGTCCGCACCCGCCGCGACTCAAAGGCCGGCCTCTCTTTCATCACCCTGCACGACGGCACCTGCTTCGACCCCATCCAGGTCGTCGCTCCCGCCGACCTGCCCAACTACGACAGCGAAATCCTCCATCTCACCACCGGCTGTTCGATCGAGGTCGACGGCGAGGTCGTCGAGAGCAAGGGCAAGGGCCAGGCCGTCGAGGTCAAGGCCAGCGCGATCCGGGTCGTCGGCTTTGTCGAGGACCCCGACACCTACCCGGCGAGCGCCAAGCGGCACACCTTCGAGTACCTCCGCGAGGTGGCGCACCTGCGCGTGCGGACGAACACCTTCGGCGCCGTCGCGCGCGTTCGGCACCGCCTGGCCATGGGCATCCACCGCTTCTTCGACGACCGCGGCTTCTACTACGTGCACACGCCGATCATCACCGCCAACGACGCCGAGGGCGCGGGCCAGATGTTCCGCGTCAGCACGCTCGACGCGGTCAACCCGCCCCGCACGCCCGAAGGCGGCGTCGACTTCGGCGAGGACTTCTTCGGCCGCGAGGCGCACCTGACCGTATCGGGCCAGCTCAATGTCGAGACCTATTGCACGGCCCTCAGCCGGGTGTACACCTTCGGGCCCACCTTCCGCGCCGAGAACAGCAACACGAGCCGACACCTCGCCGAGTTCTGGATGATCGAGCCCGAGATCGCCTTCGCCGACCTCGCCG
>DAIOTV010000060.1:3990-17188 GCA_036751825.1 Phycisphaerales bacterium | reverse complement strand
CCGATCGCGGCTGCTGCTGTGGCCCGGGCTCGCGGCCGACGAGCGCCTCTTTGAGCCGCTGCGCGCGCACGGCGTCGACTTCATCGTGCCGCCGATGATCGAGCCGCGCCGCGGCGAATCGCTCCGCGACTACGCCGCCCGCTACGCCAACACGCTGCACGCCCGCCTGCCGAGCGACGGCCGCTACGCGCTCGGCGGCTTCAGCTTCGGAGGCCAGCTCGCCACCGAGCTCGCTGCCATGCTCGACCCCAGGCCCGCCGGCCTCGTTCTCGTCGCCGGCGTCCGCGGCACGCACCAGATCAGCGGCGCGTTCAAGCGGCAGCAGCGCCTCGGGTCGGCGGTGCCCCCGGTCATCGCCCGCCGGCTCTACGCCCCCTTCGCCCGACGATTCGCCCGACGCGACCGCCTCGACCACGCCAGCACACGAAGCCTCGTCGCCATGGCGCGCGACATCGACCCCGCGTTTCTGAACTGGACCTCCGCGGCCTGCGCCGGCTGGCCCGGGCCGCCAACGACGCTCGATGTCCCCATCCGCCACATCCACGGCGAGCTCGACCGCATCATCCCCGACGCGCTCGGCGAGGCCGACGAGACCGTCAAAGGCGCCCGGCATCTCATCACGCTCACGCACCCGGCCGAGGTCGCCCGCTTCGTGCAGCGGTCGCTGCACGAGTTCTTCGCACCCGCTCGGCCGGGCTAGGCGGATGGTCGGGCCGCGGGCCCGCGCCGAATCCGGACCACCTCACGCGTCGAACCAAGCAGCATGGCACACACCACCACCTCAGCACTTCGCAACGCCTCTCCGAGCGGCGACGATGAGCTGCGGCTTCGCGTCGCCGATCGCTCGGTGGAGGGCCTTCCGCCCTCTGAAGGCTTCCGGCGTTGGCGTGGAACCGCGGTCCTGTTGGCCGTCGCGTTCGTCGGCGTGACCGGCGGGGCGATCGGCTTCAGCCTCATGGGCCCGTACGGCGCGGGGGTGGCGTCGGTGCTCATCCTGGGCTGCCTGCTCGCCGCGTCGCCCGTGCTCGGCGCGGCCGTTGCCAGGCGGAACGACGAGATCGACGCCGCTCGCGCCTCCTAAGGTTCCCGGTCCGCGTCGACCATCCCGCGCAGCTCGCGCAGCAATTCGAATGCCGCCATGGGCGAGCACGCGTCGAGGTTGATCTCGCGCAGACGATCCACGGCCGGGTGCGGCACGATCTCCGTGAACAGCGAGAGCTGACCGGCTGTCGCCCGGCGCGACGCTTCGGCTCTCGGCGCAACCGTTGTCGAGCTGTGCTGCACCGCGAGCGATTCGAGGACCTGTTTCGCTCGCCGCGTCACGAGTTCCGGCACGCCCGCGAGTCGCGCGACGTGCACGCCGTAGCTCTGATCGCTGCGACCGGGCTTGATCCGGTGCAGGAACACGATCTCGCTCTCGCCGCCCGCCGGGGTCCACTCGCGAACCGCGACATGCAGGTTGGCGACGCGGCCGGCGAGCTGGTGATCCAGATCGGTCAGCTCGTGGTAGTGCGTGGCGAACAGCGTTCTCGGCCCGGGGCAACCGTCCGACCCGGCGAGCGTCTCGACGATGGCCCACGCGAGGCTGAGCCCGTCGAGCGTCGAGGTGCCGCGACCGATCTCGTCGAGGATGACCAGCGACCTGGGCGTCGCGTGGTTCAGGATGTTGGCGGTCTCGATCATCTCGACCATGAAGGTCGACTGGCCCCGGTGCAGCGCGTCGTCGGCGCCCACGCGGGTGAAGACGCGGTCGCAGAGTCCGACGGTGGCGCTCGCGGCGGGCACGAAGCTGCCCGCGTGCGCGAGCAGGGCGATCAGCGCGACCTGCCGGATGAAGGTGCTCTTGCCCGCCATGTTCGGGCCGGTGATGAGGCTGAGCCCCGGCGCGTCGCCTCCGATCGAGACCGAGTTGGGCACGAACTCGCCCCCGAGGGCCTCTTCGAGCACGGGGTGACGCCCCTCGTCGATGCTGAGCGTCGCGCGGTCGGTCATGGCGGGCCGCGCCCAGCCGAACTTGGCCGCACGGTCGGCGAAGGCGAGCAGCGCGTCGAGCTCGGCGACGGCTTCCGCGTAGTCGAGCAGCGCGTCGATCACGCCGGCGATCGAGGCGACCAGGCCTGCGAAGAGCTCGCGCTCGCGCTCGAGCGCCCGGCCCTCGGCCCGCAGGACCTTCTCTTCAAAGGTCTTCAGCTCGGGCGTGATGAAGCGTTCGGCGTTCTTGAGCGTCTGCTTGCGCGTCAGCGAGCCCGCGTCGATCTTCGCCTTGGCGTCGCGCGCCTGGGCGGCCGAGAGCTCGACGAAATAGCCGAAGACCTTGTTGTAGCCGACCTTGATGCCGGGCAGGGCGAGCTCGCCCGCGATCCGCGACTGATACTCGGCCAGCCACGCCGACGCGTCGGTCTGCAGCGAGCGCGCCTCGTCGAGCTCGGGGTCGATGCCGGCGCGGAACACGCCCCCGTCGCGCAGGTGCGCAGGCGGGTCGTCGACGCACTCGGCGGCGATGCGCGTGGCGATCGGTTCGAGCGTCTCGGCGAGGCGGGCAAGCCGTGTGCGCTGGCCGTCGAAGGCCGTCGCGCCGTCGAGCAGCCCGGCGATCGCGCGCACGCCGCTCACCGAGCCCCCGAGCCCCGCGATGTCGCGGGGCGAGCACCGGCCCAGCGCCACGCGCCCCGCGATCCGCGCGATGTCCTGCACGGGCGAGAGCATCTCGCCCAGCTCGCGCGCGAAGCGTCGATCCTCGACGAGCGCCGCCACGCGCGCGTGCCGACTCTCGATCGTCGAAAGCTCGCCCGAGGGCCGGCAGAGCCAGTCGCGCACCAGCCGCTTGCCCATCGCCGTTCGGCAGCCGCCCGAGCCGGGCGATGTCAGGAACAGCCCGAGCAGCGAGCCCTTGGTCGATTTCTCGCGGATCGTCTGCTCGATCTCGAGCGAGCGCAGGCTGACCGAGTCGACGACGCACCGGCCCTCGGCGTGCTCGCGCCGCGGAGGCCGCAGGTGCGCGAGCGTGGCCGCCGCGAACGAGCCGGGCCGGCTGTTTGCCGCCTCGTCGTCGACCGCCTTGGTCTCGCGCAGGTACCGGATCACCGCGCCGGCGGCGAAGACCGCTGGATCGTCCGCCGCCAGCCCGAAGCCTTCCAGGGTGCGCACGCCGAACTGCGCGTGCACCGCCTCGTGCGACTCGTCCCGCCTGAACTGCCACGCCGGCCGGCCCGTGCCCGAGATCGAGAGCGCCTCGAGCACGCGGCGGATCCGGGGCGGCGCCTCGCCCGTCGCCGTCTCGGCGTAGAGCAGCTCGCTCACCCGCCGGCTCGCCAGTTCGTCGGCCAGCGACTCGTGATCGGCGTCGAACAAGACCAGTTCGCCTGTGCTCGCCTCGACCACCGCGACCGATGCCGGCGACGCGTCGCCAGCCTCCGTGAAGTGCACGGCGGCCAAACGGTTCACAGCCGACCCGTCGAGCAGCCCGTCGTCCACCAGCGTGCCGGGCGTCACCACCTGCGTCACCGCGCGATCGACCACGCCCTTGGCGTCTTTCGGGTCCTGGATCTGGTCGGCGATGGCGACTCGATACCCCAGCGCCACGAGCTTTCGCAGGTAGTTGTCGAGCTGATGGTGCGGCACGCCCGCCAAGGGCACGCCGCCGGTGCGCTGCGTAAGCGTCAGCCCGAGCGCGCCCGCGACCAGCTTGGCGTCGTCAAAGAACAGCTCGTAGAAGTCGCCCATGCGAAAGAGCAGCACGCAGTCGGGGAACTGCTGCTTGAAGCGGAAATACTGCTTCATCGCCGGGGTTTGCGTCGGATCGCCCACGGCGAAATCTAGGCAATGGGCAATCGGCAGTCGGCAATGGGTTGAACCGGCAAGCTGGGCAAAGCGAGGGAGGTCTTCGCGCCATCGCCTACTGGCCGTTGCCCACGGCCCCTTCCAGCACCGCGTTGTCCGCCGTCGGCAGCTCGGCCCCGACCCGCTTGATGGTGTCGAGCAGCCGATCGAAGTCGGCTTCGGTCAGGTGCGGGTTGACGGTGACGAGCCGGATGACGCGTCGGCCCTTGACGATGCCGAAGCCGAGCTTGGCGAGCTGCTGCTTGTCGAGCGCATCGCAGATCGCGTCGGAGGGCTTGCCGCGCAGCTCGAAGCAGACATTCACCCACTCGGGGTCGAACGAGAGCACGAAGTCGTCGTCGGCGTTGAGGCGTCCGACGACATGGCGGGCGAGTTCGACCTGCCGATCGGTGCGGGCGGCGTAGCCGGCGTCGCCCAGGGCCTGCCAGAGGGCCCAGAGCTTCAGGGCCTCGTTGGGCCTGCCGCACTGGATCGACCGCGTCCCCGGGTTCAGCTCGTCCGTGTCCTGCTGGAAGAGGTAGCTCGCCGACTCGTCGAAGTGCTTTGAGGTCAGCCCGGGCTCGCGGGTGAGGCAGACGGAGCTGACGAGCGGGACGCCCATCATCTTGTGGGCGTCCCAGGTAAACGAGTCGGCCCGGTGCAGGCCCGCCATCAGCCGGCGGTGGGTGGGCGAGAGCAGGGCCGTGCCCCCGAACGCGCCGTCGACATGCAGCCAGAGGGCGTGCTTGCGGGCGACATCGGCGATCGCGTCGATCGGGTCGAACGCGCCCATGACGGTGGTGCCGCTGGTGGCGACGATCATCAGCGGGCGGACGCCGTCGGCGGTGTCGCGCTCGATGGCCTCGTCGAGCCTTTCGGGGATCATCCGGCCGGCGTCATCGGCTTCGATGAAGCGGACCGAATCCCGGCCCAGCCCGATCAGCCCGGCGTTCTTCTTGATCGAATAGTGCGACTCTTCGGAGACATACACCGCGAGCCGATCCCCGCCGCCGACGACCGACAGGCCCGCGTTGCGAGCCCCCTCGAGCATCTCGTTGCGGGCGATGATCATGCCCGCCATGTTGCTCATCGAGCCGCCGGGGGTGAAGAGGCCATCGCCGCCCGTCCAGCCCGCGTAGCCGAGCATGTGGTCGATCAGCTGCTGCTCGAGCAGCACCTGCACGCCCGCGGCCTTGTAGGTGTACATCGAGCTGTTGACGACCGCCTTCATGATCTCGGCGACGGTTGCGACGGGCTCCCGCCCGCCGAAGAGCTGGTTGAAGAACCCCGGGCCCGCCGAGGTGGGCGTCGCCAGCATCACCCGCCGGAGGGCCTCGATCGCCCCCGCGTCGCCCAGCCCCCGCCCGGGGATGGCCAGGCCCAGGTCGCCAACGGCGGCCCCGGGGTCAAGCGTGGGCTTGACCGGCTCGCCCCGCTCGGCGTCGAGAACGGCGTCAATCAGCCGAGCCGCCTCACGGATCACGGCATCGGGATCGGGATGGGGCTCGAACACAGCCACGGACCAATCATTGGCTTTGGAGACCGCACGCGGCATGACGAACCCAAGAAACAAGCTCGGCCTCTCCGACGACCAGTGGCGGCGGAAGCTCACCCCCGAGCAGTACCGCGTCCTCCGCCAGCAGGGCACCGAACGCGCCTTCACCGGCGAATACACCGATACCACCGACCCCGGCATCTACCGCTGCGCCGCCTGCGACCACCCGCTCTTCGAGTCGGGCCAGAAGTTCCACTCCGGCTGCGGCTGGCCCAGCTACTCGGCCGCCAAAGACGGCGCGATCGACGAGCACACCGACACGAGCCACGGCATGACCCGGACTGAGGTCACCTGCGTTAACTGCGGCAGCCACCTGGGCCACGTCTTTCCCGACGGGCCGCCCCCGACCGGGCTGCGGTACTGCATCAACTCGGTGGCCGTGAAGCTCGAGGGCGAATAAGGCCTCGGCACGCTCGCTCCCCCCGGACGAGCCCCTTGCGCAAGCCAGGGGAACCGAGCACCGCCAGGCCGTTTGGCTCGGGTGACCGGTCCGCGTCCCCTCGCTCGCGCGAGGGGCTCGTTTGTGCTCGCCGCATCCTGTATACAATCCGGTCATGCCCACGGTCAGCGTTTTCGACATGTTCAAGATCGGCGTTGGCCCCTCCTCGTCGCACACCCTCGGGCCCTGGCGGATCGTCCAGCGGTTCGAGCAGCGGGTGAAGAACGAGGCGCCGGGCGTCGCGATCGCGCGGGTGCGGTTCGAGCTGCTCGGCTCGCTCGCGCTCACCGGGCGCGGGCACGCCACGGACAAGGCGATCGGCCTGGCGATGCTGAGCGAGCAGCCCGAGACCGTGCCGGTCGACGAGATCGAGTCGAAGCTGGCGGCCCTCGCGACAGACAACCGGGCGACCTTCGCCGGGCAGCCGGTGCACTTCGAGCCTTCGCGTGACATCGCGTTTCTCAAGAACGAGCGGCACCCGGGCCACGCCAACGCGATCCGCTGCTTCGCCCTGCTCGCCGACGGCCGAGAGCTGACGCGGACCTATTTCAGCGTGGGCGGGGGGTTCGTCGCGTCGCCCGACGAGCTGGACGACACGATCGGCGCCCGCGCGATGCCGACGCGGCCCGTGCGGTTCGGCAAGGACCTGCTCGCGCACTGCCGGGAGTCGGGGCTGCCCATCGCCCAAGTGGTGTACGAGAACGAGCTGAGCTGGTGGACGCCCAAGCAGATCCGCGGGCAGGCGCTGGCGATCTGGTCGGTGATGCGCGGGTGCATCCGCCGGGGCTGCCGGACGCGGGGCGTGCTGCCAGGGGGGCTTGAGGTGCAGCGTCGCGCGCCGGATCTGATCGCCGAGCTGGTGCCCGAATACCCGCAGGAATGCGACGAATCGCTGATCAAGCTGCTTCGGGGCCGGGCGCTGCCCTTCGAGACGATGCTGCGATTGGTCTCGTGCTTTGCGCTCGCGGTCAACGAGGAGAACGCGGCGCTGGGCCGGGTGGTGACGGCGCCGACCAACGGGGCGGCGGGGGTGATCCCGGCGGTGATGATGTACCGCGCGTGCTTCAGCGCCGAGCCGATGTCCGACGACGATGTGCTGCGGTTCATCCTGGTGTCGGGGCAGATCGGCGCGCTGTTCAAGCAGAACGCGACGATCTCGGCCGCCATGGGCGGGTGCCAGGCGGAGATCGGCGTGTCGAGCGCGATGGCGGCGGGGGGGCTGACCGAGCTGATGGGCGGCTCGCCCGAGCGCGTGCTGATGGCGGCCGAGATCGCGATGGAGCATCACCTGGGGATGACCTGCGACCCGGTGGGCGGGCTGGTGCAGGTGCCGTGCATCGAGCGCAACGCCATGGGCGCGCTCAAGGCGATCTCGGCGGCGGTCTTGGCGCTCAACTCGGACCCGGCGCACGCGCGCATCAGCTTCGATGATGTCGTCGCCACGATGTGGGAGACGGCCCAGCAGATGAACGAGAACTACAAGGAGACCAGCCTCGGCGGGCTGGCGGTGAACATCTCGGTGCGCACGGCCGAGTGCTAGCGCAACAAGGAACCCCTCGCTCACGCGAGGGGCTCGTCAAGAATTCTGCATGCTGAGAGCGCGGCTTACTTGGACTTGACGTCGAGGTAGCGTTCGACGCTGGCGAGGTCGCCGCCGAGCTGCGGGACGAAGGTCATGGTCCAGCTCTCGCCGCTGTCGACGCGGACGACCTTGCCGCATGTCGCGCGGGCGCCCCAGATGCGGTTGCCGCGGATGTAGAAGTTGTTCTTTTCTTCACGGGCCTTCTGGGACCGCTTCAGGGCCTTGGCGTTGGCGGGGTCCTGCCGCATGAGGCGGGCGATGGTGTCGCGGGCGGCCTTGTTGTTGGGCATCCTGGTGACCGTGCAGGTCAGCTCGGTGCCGGGGGCGTAGGCGGTCGTCGCGGGCATCGCAGAATCCTCGGGAGAAATGCGTCGTGATGTGCCGATCGAACACCCACCAGTGTCCGGTTTGGCGGCCACAACTGTAGGCCCTCGCCGGGGCGTTGGCTACAGTCCGTCGTCATGAACGACCAGCTCCAGCCGACGCCGCCGCCCCCGTTCGATCCCAACGCTGCGCACCAGCAGCGGCCCAAGCTCCGGCCCGTCCGGGGGTTTGCCGCCCCGGCGCAGGGCCCGGACGGGCAGCCCGTGCAGCTCCTGGGCCTCGCCGACGCCCGGCAGATCTCGCCGAAGGTTGTCTTCACCCAGCCGGCGATGCAGGCGGTGCTGCCGCTGCTCAACGGCGAGAACGGGCTGGACGACATCGTCGCCCAGGTCGGCCGGGGGCTGCAGCGGCCCATCCTCGAGCCCTTCGTCGCCCAGCTCGACGACGCGGGCCTCATCGAGGGGCCCAGCTTCGACGCGATGTGGGAGAAAATGAAGGTCGATTACGACTCGTCCGACCTGCTCCCGCCCGCGCAGACCGCGGCCTTTGCGGACATGCTGGTCGAGATGCACAGCCAGAAAGCTGAGGGACGGCCCGCGACCGACGAGGAGAAGGCCGAGCACGGGGCGGCCCGGCTCGCCGAGCAGTTTGACATCTGGATGAACGAGGCCCTGAGCGAGGTCGACGATCCGAGCTTCGACGCGCTGCCCCGGGGCATCATCGCCCCGAGCCTGCCCTACGCGAACGGGCACCGGGCGTACGCCGTGCTGTACGGCCGGATGCGCGTGGTCGACCCGCCCAAGCGGATCCTGATCCTGGGCACCAACCACTTCGGCAACGGAACCGGCGTGGTGGGGTGCGACAAGGGCTTCCGCACGCCCCTGGGCGAGAGCCCGCTGGACACCGAGCTCGCGGACAAGCTGCGGGCCGAGCTGGGCGATGTGCTCTTCGAGCACCGGTACGACCACGAGCGGGAGCACTCGATCGAGCTGCAGTGCGGCTGGATCCAGAAGGTGTTCGGGCAGGATGGCGTGAGCCCGCCCGTGTTCGCCGCCCTCGTGCACGATCCGAGCGTGAAGGACGGCGAGAGCTACGACGGGACGGGCGTGGCGTTCCAGCCCTTTGTGGACGCGGTGATCCGAGCGATCGACGAGCTCGGGGGGCCGACGCTGGTGATCGGGTCGGCCGAGCTCAGCCATGTCGGGCCTGGCTACGGGGACCAGGTGCAGCTCGCGGGCAACACGCCCGAGGCCGACCAGAACCGTCGGCGGGTGCTGGAGCAGGACAGCCAGCTGCTCCGGCACATCGTGGAGAACAAGCCGGCGGACCTGATCTCGAGCATCGCGTGGCAGCAGAACTCCAGCCGGTGGAGCTCGACGGGGGCGATCGCGGCGACCTCGATGATCTGCCGGAGCGAGTCGCCCAAGCTCTACAACTTGGGCGCGGTGATGGACGGGCAGGGTGCGGCGTTCATCACGGCCCCGGCGATGGTGCTGCCGTGATCGCGAGGCGATGACCACGCCGCAGGCGATCGGTGTTGTTGCGGGCGTTGTTTTGTTTGTGATCGGATTTGCCCTGCTCGCGGTCGCGCGTCGGCCGGAGTCCGGCCCGCGGTGGTGGCTTCTCGTGGGCCCGGTGAGCAAGGCGACCGAGACCGCGGCGGGTCTGGGCCTGGTCTTTGCGGGCTATCACCTTGTTGCGTACCTCGGCCCGCCCGGCTGGGTGACCTTCCGCGTGCCGACGGATCTCGCGTGGCTGGTGTTCGTCGTGGCGGGCGCTGCGGTGGTGGGCGGCGTGGTGGGGGACCGGGTGCTCGGCCACGGGGACGGTGACGAAGCACCGGGTGACGAAGCAGCGCCCGAGCCGGTCGCAACCGAAGATGATCGGGTGCCGTAGGGAGAATTGGTGCACTTCGACCCCGCCGGCGGTCTGCGTGTACCATGCCGATCTCGACCCCGGCGGCGGCGGTTGGGATCGGCGGCTCGGGGGACGGCTGGCGGCGGTGCGCGAACCGTTACGACCACGGATGGGTCCGCTCTCCCCGAAGGACGAACCGGGTCGGCGTGTCGCCCGCGATGACGCCCTCCCGCCTTGCCCAACCGGCGTGGGCTCGGATGACATTGATTGGTGGCTCGGTGTCGCGTCTTGCAGACGGGGCCGGGTCGAGGAAGGACCGAACGCATGGCGGCAGACAGCGAATGCTGGGGCATCGAGCTCGGCTCCGGCGCGATCAAGGCCCTGAAGCTCGGCGTGACCTCGAGCGGAGAGGTTGAAGTCCTGGACTTCATCGTGATCCCGCACAAGAAGCCGCTGTCGACGCCGGAGCTCGATCCGGACGACGCGATGCGCGTGGCGGTGGGTCAGCTGGCGAGCCAGTACGACCTGAGCGGCGCGCCGATCGCGGTGAGCGTGCCGGGCAACCAGTCGTTCGCGCGGTTCGCCAAGCTGCCGCCGGTCGAGCCCAAGCAGGTGGCGGGCGTGGTGAAGTTCGAGGCCGGGCAGCAGATCCCGTTCAGCCTCGACGAGGTGGAGTGGGACTACCAGACCTTTGTGAGCCCGGACTCGCCCGAGGTCGAGGTGGGCATTTTCGCGATCACCAAGCAGCGGATCGACCGCGAGCTGCGGCTGCTGCTTGATGTGGGGCTCAACCCCGACACGATCACGGTCGCCCCGGTCGCGGCGTACAACGCGATGGCGTACGACCTGCAGTTCACCGAGACGACGCCCGGCACGGTGATCATGGATGTGGGGACCAACTCGACGGACCTGATCGTCGCCGACAAGGGCCGGGTGTGGATCCGCACCTTCCCGATCGGCGGGCACCACTTCACCGAGGCGCTGGTCGAGAAGTTCAACCTGAGCTACGCCAAGGCCGAGCGGCTGAAGCGCGAGGCCGAGCGCAGCAAGCACAGCCGGCATGTGTTCCAGGCGATGAAGGGCGTGTTCGCCGACCTCGCGCAGGAGACGCAGCGGTCGATCGGCTACCACAAGAGTCTGCACCCCGACAGCGACCTGAAGCGGGTGATCGGCGTGGGCTCGACCTTCAAGCTGCCGGGGCTGCGGCGGTTCCTGAAGCAGCAGCTTCAGATGGATGTCTACCGCATGGACGAGTTCAAGCGGCTGACGCTCGACGGCCCGCGCGCCGGCGAGTTCGGCGCGGTGAGCGTCGAGATGGCGGTCGCCTACGGCCTGGCCCTTCAGGGCCTGGGCATGCAGACGATCGACGCGAACCTCATGCCCGTCACGCTCGTCCGCGAGGGGGTGTGGCAGAAGAAGACCAAGTGGTTCGCGGCCGCCGCGGCGCTCGGGATCGTCGCCTCGGGCGCGATGTTCATCCGCTGGACCATCGACAACGCCGAGGTGCAGGGCTCGCGAGCGCCCGACATCGTCAACACGGCGGTGCGGACCGCTTCGACCCTCAAGGCCGAGGCCGAGCAGGCCGGCGTGCTGGGCGCGACACAGATCGACCCGGCCGTGCAGGAGCTGCTCGCCCTGCCCGAAGGCCGCGAGCTGTACGGGCACATCGTGACGGACCTGGCCGATCTGCTGGCTAAGGCGAACGGCCAGTCGGCTCGGGGCGATGCCCTGCGGATGGTCCGCTTTAACACGCAGTTCGTCCCGGCGGGCGGCGGCGGCGGAGGGGGCGGCGGCTTCGAGGACGACCGGGAATTCCAGCAGCCCGGGCGCCGGGGGCGATTCGGCGCGGGTCAGCGCGAGGCGCCCGACCCGTTCCCGGATTATCCGAAGATCGACATCACGCTCGATGTGCGCGTGAGCGAGGCGCGGCCTCAGGACTTCCTGATCGCGTCGGTCAAGCCCTGGCTGTCGGCCAACAGCGAGCGCACGGGCGTGCCCTATGTCATCGTGGCGCAGGAAGAGCTCGACTACACGAGCCTCGACGCCGGCGGCGGGCGGACGACGGGGCGCGGCTTCAACCAGCCGGGCGGCCGCGACGACGGGAGCGGTGGAGGCGGCGAGATCGCGTTCGAGGGCGAGGTGGCCGGGACCGAGCGGGGCGGCCGGCAGTCGGGCGCACGGCTCAGCGGCGATCTGCCGGCGATCCCGAGGCCCGACGGCGCGGGCGCGGCGGAGGCGTCGATGTTCCAGGTGAAGTACCGGCTTGCGCTGGTGCCCGAAGAGGCCCGGCAGCCCGAGGGCGGCGCGTCCGCGGACCGGGCCGACGGCGACGGGGAGGGTGACGAATGAAGGGCGTGCTGTCCTGGTTCAAGTCGAACATCGTGCTCGTGATCCTCGGTCTGCTGATCGTGGTGCCGCTGCCCGTGGCGTGGTTCTTTGCGAGCGGCATGAACACATCGCTGCGCGAGGGCCGGCAGCAGGATGCGCAGGAAGCCTTGCGCAAGGTGCAGGGCGTCAACGTGAACTACGAGGTGCCCGCGTTCACGCCCGAGCAGCAGGCGATCAGCGAGAGCTCGCCGCCCAACAACGCGATGACCCGGCACTACAAGGCCGAGCTGGAGAAGCGGCTGGCGCAGGTCGGCACGGTGAAGCAGTCGGCGGTGGCGTACAACCGCAAGGGCCGCGAGCCCATGGTCGAGGGCCTGTTCCCGCAGCCGACGGGCGAGAGCCAGCTCAAGCGGAACGAGATGGCCCGCCGGGCGGTGGCGCAGGACACGCCCGAGTCGGCGTACGCACGGCTCTACGGCGAGCTGCGCATCCGCCCGCCGGTGAACAACAACGAGCTCGCGGCGCTGATCGGCGTGCAGCGGGAGCGCAAGGTCAACGAGATGAGCGGCGACCAGGGCGACCAGGCGCTGACGCCCGAGCAGCTTGAGCAGATCAACACCGAGATGCTCGATCTGCGGATCACGCGGTACCGCACGCACGCGATGGACACGGTGTTCTACGGCAGCCTTGCCGTGCTGCCCGACAGCGTGCCGCGGGACACCGGAGCGACCCCGCCGCCGATCGAGCTGTGCTTCGCGTGGCAGCTCGATTACTGGCTGATCGAGGATGTCCTGCGTGCGCTGGCGAGCGCGAACGCCCGGCTGGACCCCACGGGTGTCGGCGGCAACGTGATCGAGGGCGTGGTCAAGCGGGTGTACTCGATGCAGGTCGACCCGCTCCCGTTCGTCGGCGGCGGCTCGGAGCGGTCGGGGCGTGAGCGTGGTTTCGAGGACGGCGCGTCCTCGGGCCGCGCGAACACGCTGACCGGTCGCGCGCCGATGTCGAGCGATGTGTACGACGTGCGGACGGCGACGCTGTCGCTGCTGGTCTCGTCGGCGAAGCTGCCGGTGCTGCTCGACTCGCTGGGCTCGAGCAACTTCATCACGGTGCTCGACCTGGATCTGGCGGACATCGATCCGTGGGACGAGCTGGAGCAGGGGTACTACGTGGGCGACGACGCCGTGGTGCGGGCGGAGCTGCAGCTGGAGGTGCTGTACCTCCGCGACTGGACGGGGCCGTTCATGCCCGACAGCGTGAAGGAAGCGTTCGGGATCGCGGCGGGCTCGGCGGGGGT
>DAIOTV010000060.1:0-3980 GCA_036751825.1 Phycisphaerales bacterium | reverse complement strand
CCCGCACGAGGTAGCGGCCGCCGAGCCGGATCGGCGGCGGGACCGTTGGGAGACATGGTGCGATGAAGCTCAAGGGTGTGTCGTGGATCGAGGCGAACTTCGAGAAGCTGATCGTGGGGGTGATGCTTCTGGTGTGCCTCGCGGTGCTGGTGCTCCAGTTCGTCGTGGTGTCCAACACGGTCGAGGTGGGTGGCCAGCAGCTGACGCTGGGCAACGCGTTCACGCCGGCCGAGGACGCCGCGAACCGCGCGATCGCCGCGATGGAGAGCGATTCCCCGCCGCTGCCCGAGTTCGCGGCGGGCGAGGACCTCTCGCAGTCGTACACGGCCCGGCTGGGCCCGCTGGCGGTCGCCGAGCAGACCATCCCGCCGTTCGGCAGCAGCGCCCCGGTTGATTCGCTGGGCAGCGACAGTGTCCTGCTGGGCAACACCTTCGCGGTGTTCACGCCCCCGGCGCCGCCCGCGCCGGTCGTGGTCAGCTACCGCGCGGCCCTCAACCCGTTCGATGTCGCCGAGTACGAGGGGCTCGCGGACCTGCTGCCCCCGCAGCAGCCCTTCGACACGCCCTGGATCTCGGCGGAGGTCGCGATTGACAGCGAGGCGATCTCGGCGGCCTTCGCGGCCGACCCGGACGGGCCCGCCGGCGAGGCGCTGCCGCTGCCGACCGATTGGTGGCGTTCGAAGCAGTCGGTGCTCGCGGTCGAGTTCGAGCGTGAGCGGCAGGAGGCCGACGGCTCGTGGAGCGGCGCGACGATCGTCGGTTCGCTTCCCGGGTTCGGGCGTCCGATCGATCTGTCGGCGGCCCCGTCGAACTGGCGCGAGCTCGACGAGCTGGCCCGTGCCGCGGAGCAGAACGCCGACGCGGTGCTCCGGCCCGGGTTCTACTCGATTCTCGAGGGCGACCCGTGGCGTCCGCCGAGCGCCGTGCCGTCGTTCGAGGACGCCGAGCAGGGCGAGGACGAGATCCGCCGGCTGGAACGCCAGCTCGCCAGCACGCGGAACCAGCTCGCGGATCGCCGCGAGGCACTCGGCCGGCTCGGCGAGGGCGGCCGGGTGGGCGAGGACAATCGGCGTGGCGGGCGCGAGCAGCCGGCCCGCGAGAACGAGCAGGCCGAGACGGATCCGCGTCAGCGGCGCATCGAAGAGCAGATCGCGCGGCTTGAGCAGCAGGAGACGGACATCCTCGCCGAGCTCGACTCGCTTGGCTGGTCGGAAGACGGTTTCCAGGGCGAGTCGTTCGATCTGGAGGCCTGGCTGTCGAGCCGCCGCGAGGCGGGCGGGCCGGCGCCGGCGTGGGGGCACGACATCCGCATCGAGCAGGGCGGCGTGTACCGCTACCGCGCCCGGCTGGTGATGGCCAACCCGCTGTTCGGCCGGGCCGCTTCGCTGGCCGAGGAGCAGAAGCAGGCCGCCGCCGCCGCGTTCGTCCGCTCGCCGTGGAGCGAATGGAGCGAGCCGGTGGAGACCGGGTGGCCCGAGTACTTCTTTGTCGAGCGTGCGAGCGCCGGCGCCGGCCTGGGAGGCCGGGCGCAGCCGACAGCTCGCGGCGAGCTGTACCGCTTCCACTACGGCTACTGGCGAAAGGCCACCGTCTCGCTCGAGCCGGGCGACCGGTTCGTGGCCGAGGTCGACCTGCCTGAGGGCCTGCAGATCTGGGACACCCAGGTGCCGGCGCCCCAGCAGGCGTGGAACCCCGGGCCCAACGCGGAGCAGCCCGCGGGCATCCGGCTGCTGCCCGACACGATGCCGGTGTCGGCCAACGCGTGGCTGCTCGACGTCGTGCCGTCGCCCTTTACAACCGGCGAGGGGCTGGGCGGCGTCGAGTCGGTGCGATTCGATGCCGTGATCCGCGGGCCCGACGGCCTGGTGTCGCGGCGTTCGCCCGATCAGGAGCGTTCGGACCCGCTGTACCAGCGGATTTCGACCTCCGCCCGCGCGGGTGAAGACCAGATTCCGAATATCCCCGGGACGGCCCGTCGGGAACAGCCCCGCGACATCGTCGATCCGGAGGGCGAGGGCCGAGACGGCTTCGACGAGAGGCCACTGCGTGATCCCCCGGGGCGCGGGGGTGGTGGCGGCGGCGGCGGTGGAGGCAGCGGGGGCGGATAAGCCGGATTCATCGGGTTTTTCCGCGGACGGCGATGGATCGGTTCGGCAGGAGGTGCGCGGCGGACGTTGGGGTCGAAAAGAAATTGTGGCCGAGCGAAGGCCTTGAACCTTGACCCCCTTTGACTGCAGCCTATTATCGCCTTCGCCGAAGAGGAAACTCGGAGGTGGTGGACGGCCCTGGTGGGGGCCGGTCAGACGGCAAATCGATGATTCGAGGTGTCGTCACGTTCTGTGGCAACCGCATATGTACGGCAACGATCGCTCGCGGTCTTGGTCATCGGTTTCGGCCGGCGTCCGGGCTTGTGAGTGAGCGTTGCGGAACAAGTAGATTAACGAAAGGTAAGAGATAGCCGAGTGCGACCTGCCTTCCCGCCAGTGGGGAGGGCCATCGGATGGGTCGTATTCGCTCGAGTGCAAACGGCGAAGCAAATGGCGCATCTGGCCGGGCCGGGGTGCGGGGTCGAAGGGCTCTGCATCACGGTGTCGGGTTGGTGTGATCAAGCGAGTACGGGCACATGGCGGATGTCTTGGCGTCAGGAGGCGATGAAGGACGTGGTAACCTGCGATAAGCCAGAGGGAGCCGGTAAACAGGCTGGGATCTCTGGATTTCCGAATGGGGCAACCCGGCCCGTATGGGTCATCGCACGCTGAATGCATAGGCGTGCGAAGCAAACCCGGGGAACTGAAACATCTCAGTACCCGGAGGAAAGGAAAGCAACAGCGACTCCGTAAGTAGCGGCGAGCGAAAGCGGATCAAGGTCAGGCGAAGCTCCTGGAATGGGGCGTCGTAGAAGGTGAAAACCCTGTAGCCGACCGTTACAGCCTTCAAGTAGGCTCGGGCTCGTGAAACCCGGGTTGAACGTGGGGGGTCCACCCTCCAAGGCTAAGTACTCCCTGACGACCGATAGCGCATCAGTAAGGTGACTGAATGATGACAAGTACCGCGATGAGCGGGGTGAAAGAGTACCTGAAACCATGTGCCTACAAGCGGTGGGAGCTCTTCGGAGTGACCGCGTGCTTTTTGCATAATGAGCCCACGAGTTAGTCTCTGCAGCGAGCCTAAGGCCTACCGGGCCGGAGGCGAAGGGAAACCGAGTCTGAATAGGGCGCTCAGTTGCAGGGGCTAGACGCGAAACCCGTGTGATCTACCCATGGCCAGGGTGAAGTGGGGGTAAAGCCCCATGGAGGCCCGAACCCGTATTCGTTGAAAAGAATTGGGATGAGCTGTGGGGAGGAGTAAAAGTCTAATCAAACCGGGAGATAGCTCGTTCTCTCCGAAATAACTTTAGGGTTAGCCTCGACGTGCAACTGCTGGGGGTAGAGCTACTGGATGGATGGTGGGCCCTACCAAGGGTACCCCATCCAACCAAACTCCGAATACCAGCAGCCGAGTGTCGGGAGATAGTCCGCGAGTGACAATATCCGCGGACAAAAGGAGAAAAATCCAGATCGCCGGCTAAGGCCCCAAATCTACGCTCAGTTCTTAAGGAAGTCGGATTGCTGTGACAATCAGGATGTTGGCTTAGAAGCAGCCACCATTTAAAGAGTGCGTAACAGCTCACTGATCGAGGAATCCGGCGCCGATAATGATCGGGAATAAGCGTAGAGCCGAAGCCGCGGACTCACATTGTGAGTGGTAGGAGAGCGTTCCTGTCGGCAGTGAAGCGGTCCCGGAAGGGTCCGTGGAGCGTCAGGAAGTGAATATGTGGGCTTGAGTAACGATAATGCGGGTGAGAATCCCGCACGCCGTAAACCCAAGGTTTCCTGGGGAAGGTACATCCGCCCAGGGTTAGTCGGGACCTAAGGCGAGGCCGAAGGGCGTAGTCGATGGACATCCGGTTAATATTCCGGAACCTCTGAGGAAGAACGGAT
>DAIOTV010000059.1:17082-17214 GCA_036751825.1 Phycisphaerales bacterium | reverse complement strand
GTCGGGCAGGTCGACGACCGCTTCCGCCCGGCGCTGGGCTTCGTGGCCAGGCCCGGCGAGCGCGAGCATGTGGGCTCGATCACCCGAACCTTCCGCAGGCCCGGCGGGGCGCTCGTGCGCGAGATCGACCTC
>DAIOTV010000059.1:2059-17072 GCA_036751825.1 Phycisphaerales bacterium | reverse complement strand
ACGGGCACGCCTGGCGGGGGCGACGAGGCCCTGGGCTATGCCGTGGGCGGGCGCGTCAACTTCCGCACCGACGACTGGCGGCTTTTCGGCTTCGTCGGGCAGGTCGACGACCGCTTCCGCCCGGCGCTGGGCTTCGTGGCCAGGCCCGGCGAGCGCGAGCATGTGGGCTCGATCACCCGAACCTTCCGCAGGCCCGGCGGGGCGCTCGTGCGCGAGATCGATGTCGGCATCTCGAGCACGGTCTTCACCAGCGAGTCGGACATCGTGCGCACCGCGGAGGTCTCGTTCCCGACCGTGCGCGTCGCGTCGGCGGCGGGCGACTTTGTCAGCGGTGAGCTGCTGTGGGAGCGGGACAACCTGAACGAGCCGTTCGAGATCGTCGGCGCCGTGATCCTGCCGCCCGAGACCTACGACACCTGGGGCATCGACCTCGACGCGGGCTCGTCGGAGGCGCGGGCGTTCTCGGTGTTCGGCGGGCTCGGGGCGCGCGGGTTCTACGAGGGCGAGCGGTACGACGGCTCGATCGGCTTTTCGTGGCGGCCCGGCCCGCTGTTCACGGGCGAGGCGGAGTTCGTGTACACCGATGTCAACCTGCCGCAGGGCGACTTCGAGGTCGAGATCCTGCGCACGCGGGGGGACCTGCAGTTCTCGCCCGACCTGACCTGGAGCAACGTCGTGCAGTGGGACAACCGCAGCAACCGCGCGAGCCTGAACAGCCGGGTGCGGTGGGAGTATCGGCCCGGGTCGGAGCTTTTCGTGGTGTACAACGAGGGGTTCGACGTGGACGGGTCGCAGCTCGAGTCGGCCGAGCGGCTCGCGACGATCAAGATCGGGGCGGCGTTCAGAATCTGAAGGCCTGCCCGCCGACCGCGTCTCCGGCTAGGCTGCGTGCATGCGAGCCTGTGTGTTTCTCGATCGCGACGACACGCTGATCTTCAACCGGACGCTGCCGCCGCCCGCGGATCCGCCGGCGGGGTGGAAGCCGGGCGATCTGTACGACCCGTCGCGTGTGGCGCTGATGCCGGGCGCGCTCGAGGCGTGCCGATCGCTCAAGGAGCGCGGCTTTGCGCTGGTGATCGTGACGAATCAGGGGTGCGTGGCGCGCGGGTCGGCGACGATCGCGCAGGTCGAGGCGGTGAACGATCGCGTGCGCGAGCTTCTGGTGAGCGACAGCGGCGAGCCGCTGCTCGACGGGGTGTACTTCGTGCCGTATCACCCGAGGGGCAATGTGCCGGAGTTCACGAAGGAGCACGCGTGGCGCAAGCCGCAGCCCGGCATGCTGCTGGCGGCGGCGAGGGATCTGGGGCTTGATCTGGCGGCGAGCTGGCTGATCGGCGACATGCCGCGGGACGGCGAGGCGGGGGTGAACGCCGGGCTGCGCGCGGAGCGTTGCCTGCTGTGCGGGCCGGAGGGGGAGTTTGCGACGGTGCTTGATGCGGCGCGGGTGGTGCTCGCGTCGGGCTGAGGATCGAAGTACGAGGCTGAAGCGCGAGCGAGGCATTCCGGCGCCCGAAAGCCATGCCTCGCTCGCGCTTCGGCCTCGTCAGGACGCGTCGCGGTCAAGACAAGCCCCACTATGCTGGGTTCGTGCCACGCCCACCGGAGACACCGCTTCGGCTGCTTGTCGTCGCCCCCAGCTGGGTGGGCGATGTCGTCATGGCGACGCCGGCGCTCCGGCGGATCCGCGAGGCGCTGCCGGGCGCGACGATCGGCGTCCTGCACAAGCCGGGGGTGGGGGCGGTGCTGGAGAGCCTCGACTCGTTCGACGAGCTGATCGCCGCGCACCCGGGCGGGATGATGGGGCACAAGCACTCGGCGGCGAAGCTGAGGCAGCGGCAGTTCGACACGGCGCTGCTGCTGACGAACTCGTTTTCGACGGCGCTCACGACGCGCATGGCGGGCATCCCCCGGCGGATCGGGTACGACCGCGACGGGCGGGGCGTGCTGCTGACGCACAGGCTGCGCGCGCCGAAGACGAGCGACGGCGCGTGGGCGATGGTGCCGGCCGTGGATTACTACTGGCACGCGGCGAGCGCGCTGCTGAACGCGCCTTGCGGCGCAGCGACGCACGATCTCGAGCCCGCGAACCAGGCCGGCGATCATCGGCTGCCCCACGGCGCGTTCATGGAGCTCGGCGTGAGCGACGCGGACGAGGCCAAGGCCGACGAGCTGCTGCGGGCCGCGGGCATCGACGGCGAGCGGTTCGCGATCCTCAACCCGGGCGGGAACAACCCGGCGAAGCGGTGGCCCGCGGCGCGGTTCGCCGAGCTGGCGGACTGGCTGAGCCGCGAGCGGGGCATGGCGGTCTTGATCAACGGCTCGCCGGCCGAGGCCGAGCTCGCCGGCGAGATCGCGGCGCTGGCGGCGACGGGTCCGAGAAGCCTGCCCGAGCTCGGCGGCACGATCGGCGGGCTGAAGGCGCTGGTGCGGCGCTCGGCGGTGCTGGTGACCAACGACACGGGCCCCCGGCACTTCGCGGCCGCGTTGGGCACGCCGCTTGTCACGCTCTTCGGCCCGACCGATCACCGCTGGACGACGATCCCGACCCGCCCCGGGGGCCCGGAGGCGATCCTGACGGCCGACCCGACCCTGCCGGCGGGCGAATCGGCGAACGATCACCCCGAGCGATGCCGGGTGGACCGGATCGGGCTTGATCGCGTGACGGAGGCTGTGGCGCGGGTTCTGGAGGGCGGAGCGGGGTGAACTGACGCCCGTGATCCGCCGATTGGTTGACCGGGGGGCCGCCGGCCTTACTATTCGCACCGCTGGCGAGGTCGCCGGCGCGACATTCTGGGGACGTAGCTCAGTTGGTAGAGCGCTTCCATGGCATGGAAGAGGTCGTCAGTTCGATCCTGATCGTCTCCACTTTGCCCACGCACCGCCCTCGGCACCCGCCGGGGGCGGCTGTCGTTTTGGGGCTGTCGCTTTGGGGGCTGTCGTCGTTGGGGGCTGTCGTCGTTGGGGGCTGGGGTGCTCCTGGCGTTAGCCGTCCAGCGAGCCGAGCCAGTTGGTGATGATGTCGACGCGGGTGATGGGGCCCTCGTCGTCGCCGGGCTTGACGCCTGCGCCGAGGCCCTGCTGGTTGCGGTCGAAGGCCTCGTAGCGGGCTCGTAGCGGGCGGCAAACTCCCGGACGCGGCGGCTCGTGCCGACGCGCGGTCGGCCGTCGGGTGTCGCGGGCGCGGGAGACCACGCCCATGCCGCCGCGGCCGAGCTCGGTCTTGATCTCGTATGGCCCGATGCGGGTCTGCATGAACCCGAGTGGACCGAGCCTGGCCGCGGGGCCGGCGGTGTGCTGCTCGTTCCTTGCCGTTACTTGCTCGCGACGAGCCAGAGGGCGTGGATCATGCCCGGGAGCCCGCCGAGCAGCGTGAGCAGAATGTTCAGGAAGAAGTGCCCGGACACGCCGACCTCGATCAGGGCGGCGACGGGCGGGAGAAAGATCGCGAGGATGATTTTGAGAACCGACATGTCAGGCCTCCTGCGTGGCGTTGAGTACGAGTGTGAGCGAGTCCTCGCCCAGGAAGTGGTCGGCGTGGTGCGCGCGGTCCTCGACTTTGAGCAGGATGCCCTTGAGCAGCGTCTCGGAGGCGAAGTCCTCCTCGCTGGTGCAAAGCCTGATGGTGTTGCGCAGCTCGATGGCGATGGCCTTCTCGGCGGCGCGGTCGCGTTTGAGCATGTCGGCGATGCGGAACACGCCCTCGGGCTCGTGCTCGATGTAGGCGAGCTCCTGCTGTGCTGAGGGAGCGCAGGTGGGCACGGCGCCGAGGGCGGTGATGCGCTCGGCGATGGCGTCGAGCTGCTTGTGCACCTCGGTGTAGGCCTCCTCGAAGTACAGGTGCAGGTCTCGGAACTGCGGGCCCTCGACAAGCCAGTGGTGTTTCTGGTACTGGTGGAAGAGCGTGAAGAAGGTGCCGAGGTGGCGGTCGAGGTCATGGGCGATCTTCTCGGCCGCGTCGCGCGGCAGGCCCACGGGGTTGTCTTCGATCTCGTCGTGGCTACGCCATGGCTGATCGTTCATATCGGCTCCTTTCGTGTCGGTGCGGTTGGGTTGATCCGTTGGCGGCGCTCGCGACGGTTCGGCGGCCGCCGAGCGTGGCGGGGTCGATGCGGCGGAGCGGCGTTGGTTCGAAGCGGTCCGCGTTGAAGCGGAAGGCCCTGATGTCTTCGACCCCGGACCGGCACCGCAGCACGAGAAACCCGTTGGGCTCGTCGAGGCGGTGCCGGTCCGACAGGGTCGTCCCGGCGTTCAGCAGGCGCAGCGGTTTCTCGCCGGGGGGCGTGTGCCGCGGCGCGACGGTGGCGAACTGTCGGTGCAGGTGGCCCGTGAGCACGGCGTGCACGCCGGCGCGGCCGCACATGGCGAGCGCGCGGTCGGCCCCGCCCGCGCGGCGGAACCCGAGCACCTCGGGGGGGATGCACAGCGGGTGGTGCGTGACGAGCAGCTTGGTCGGCGCGTCGGCGTGGTCGCGGAAGAAGGCCTCGGCCCGGCGGATCTGCGCGCGGTTCAGCCGTCCGTTCGACCAGTTGCTGGAGAAGTGCCACGACCGCGCGCTGTTGAGCGCCAGCACGGCGGTGTCGTCGGTGCGGAACGACTCGGCCGCCCGGCTGCCGACAACGCGGCTGTACCGCCCCAGGGGGCTGACGAACCGCTGCCACAGGTTGTACGCGGGCACATCGTGGTTGCCGGGGCACGCGACGATCGGGGCGTCGATGCGGTCGAGGAACGCGCCGGCGGCCTCGAACTCGCTCGGCCGGCCGGCCATGGTGAAGTCGCCGCTGACGACGACGACCGTCGGCTCGAGTTCGGCGAGGATGTCGACGAGGGCGTCGTCGCAGCCGGGCACGACGCGGTCGAAGTGCAGGTCGGAGATGTGGACCACCGTGGTCATGCGGCGCGGTTCTCCTCGGGGCCGGGGGCGATGACCCGCAGCGCCCGCGGCTGCTGGGTCACGACCAGGGGCGCGCGCAGGGAGAGAATCTCGCCGTCGATCGAGACGGGGATGTCGCGGCTGTCGGTCTCGAGCGAGACCTTTTGCGCCGAGGCGGTGCGGAAGCCGCGGTCGAGCTCGAGCTGGCCTGTGAGCAGCGTCTGCATCAGCCGGAGCCGGCCGACGGGCCCGCGGTGGGTGCTGAGGTAGAGCCCGAGGTGGCCGGCGTCGACCGAGGCCCGGCCGAAGTCGATGTCGTGGTGGCGCACCAGGCGGTTGTTGCTGACGACGACGCAGAGCGACTCGCTGCGCGCGGCGCCGGTGTCGGTGCGGATGGTCACGGGGCGTTGCCTGTGCAGCAGCGCGACGCGGGCGGCGTCGACGAGGGCGATCGCCCGGCCCCCGATGCGGCGGCGCCTCCGGAAGGCCTCGCGCTGGCGGCCGATGGCGGGCACGAGACCGGTGGCGATCGAGTGGAGAAAGAGCCGGCCGTTGACGCGGGCGGCGTCGACGCGGTGCTCGGTGCCCAGCATGCATCGGCCGACGAGCGAGGGGCCCGCGTCCCAGACGCCAAGGTCCTTCGCCGACAGGTTCATGGTGCCGCCCGGGATCGCGAGCAGGCACGCGTCGATGGCGACGGCGGCGTCGGCGCAGGCGGCGATGGTCCCGTCGCCCCCGAAGGCGACGATGAGGTGCGCGCCGCTGTCGTGGAGCATCGGCAGCGCTTCGGCCATGCCGCACTCGCGCACGCGGATCCGCCGGGGCTCCCACCCCGCGTCCGTTAGCGTCCGCAGAAGCGTCGCGGCGGTCTGCGACGCCTCGCTCGCCGAGGGCTTGTGCGAGGCGTTGTCGAACAGCACCACGCTGCCCGGCCTGCGCTGCCAGAGCGGCGGCGCGGCGGCGGACGGGCCGCCGGGCGGGGCGGCTTCTTCGGATGGAAGGCGGACCGTGCTCACCCGGTCATCCGCCTCTCGTGACGGAAATCCATCCGGCCGCGGTCCCGGTCGGGGGCGCGCTCGATCGGCGTCGCCGCCCGCGGGGCGTTCTCGGGCTCCGACGGGGGCCCGGGCTCGGTCGGGGGTGTCCGCGGTTCGACGAAGCGGCCGGGCTTCGTGGACCGCGCGATCGCATCGCCGCACTCGGCGACGACGCAGCCCAGGAAGACGACCAGCGTGGTGATGAAGGCCGCGTCCACCACGGCGGGGGTCAACGCGGGCGAGCGGAAGACGATCCAGCCGAGGGCCACGACGCTCACAAACGAAACGATGAGCATCGCCTTTCGTGTCATGCGAGCATCTTCGGAACAGTCTTTGAGCTGTGCCTGAGCGCAGGATGAAAAGGGATTCATTGTCGAAACGACCGCGCTGCGGGCCCGCAATCAGCGCGTGAGCGGCAGGCGGAAGGTGAATCGGCAGCCGACTTTGAGGTTCTCGGCCCTGATGTCGCCCTCGTGCAATTCGGCGATTCCCTTGGCGATCTGGAGCCCGAGCCCGCTGCCGCGTCGTCGGCGACGCTCCTCCGAAGCCTGGGTGAAGGGCTCGAACAGCCTCGGCAGCAGCTCGTCGGGGATGCCGGGCCCGTAGTCGCGGACGCGGATCATGCCCATGCCCTCGTCGATGCCGCAGCTGACCTCGACGGCCTTGCCGTGGGGCGTGAAGCGGATGGCGTTGCGGATCAGGTTGCCGATGGCGGTCTGGAGCAGCTCGGCGTTGCCCCGCACCCGAGGCGGGTCGTCGTCGTCGCAGAGCTGCGCGCTGAGGAAGACCTCGTGGAGCATCGCCATGCGGTGGGACTGCTCGACGGCGTCCATGAGCAGGTCGTTCAGGCCGAGATTCTTTCGGCGGACGCGGCCCTCGCCGGCCTCGACGCGTGTGAGCAGCAGGAAGCTCTCGACCATGGATCCGAGCCGCTGCATCTCCTCGGCGGTGCTGCGGACGAAGCGGGCGACCTCGTCGGGCTCGCGGGGCCTCATGAGCAGCACCTCGGCCTCGGTGAGCACGACGCTGATCGGCGTCTTGATCTCGTGCGCAACATTGGCGAGGAAGCGCGCCTGCTCCTGGTAGGCCTGCTCGATGCGGTCCATGGCCTCACTCAGCTCAACGCGCACCGAGTCGACCTCGCTGCCTCCCGCCGACAGCTCGACGGGCCGGCCCACGCTCGAGGGCCCGAGCTGGGCGGCGAACTCCTCGACCTCGTGCAGCGGGCGGACGGCGATGCCCGCGACCACCCAGGCGGCGATGCCGAGGCTCAGCGCCGAGACCGGCAGGCTGAGGAGCATCACCTTGGCCATGAGCCCGACGGCGCTGGCGGCGTCGAAAGCGTTGAGCGAGACGATGATGCGGGCCTCGCCCCCGTCGTCGAGCCGGATGGAGCGGGTGTCCTGGATCAGCAGCGTGTCGGTGCTGGTGCGCGGGCGGAGCAGGAGCTTGGAGACCGAGGCGGCGGACCAGGGGTCGACCGCCACGGCGCGCCGGAGCTCACCGCCCAGCGGTCCGCCCTGCACGCTCTGGAGATCGCCCTCGGGCGAGACGACCTCGGCGATGACGCCGTAGAGATCGTCGAAGCCTGGCGGGATCGCGTCGGACAGGTCGACCTCGAACTGGGCCCGGTCGGGCACGGTCTGCCACGAGACCACCTTGTCCTCGACGACCTCGGCGAGGCTGTCGAGCGATCGGTTGAGGGTGCGCTGCACATCCTGCCGGGCGTAGAGCAGCACGACGAGCGAGAGCGTGACCTGGATGAACAGGAAGATCAGCAGGATCCAGGCCGTGATGCGGGCGCGCAGCGAGAGCCGGTGCAGCAGCGAGGCCGCGGCGCGCTTCAGGAGTGTGGTCCGCGGCGGTTCGACGGTGGCACCTCACACTCCCGAGGACGAGTCGATGATGCCGAACCGGTAGCCCGCGCCCTTGATGGTGTGGATCAGCTCGCGCTCGAACCCGCGATCGACCTTCTTGCGGAGCGACGAGATGTAGACATCGATGACATTGCTGGTGGACTCGAAGTTCATGTCCCAGACCTTCTCGCTGATCTGGGCCCTCGACAGCACGCGGTTCTGGTTGCGCATCAGGTACTCGAGCAGCGCGTACTCCTTGTTCGACAGCTCGACGCGCGTCTCGCCGCGGGAGGCGACGCGCGTGTAGAGATCCAGCACCAGGTCGTCGCACTTGAGCTCGCGGGCCTCGGTCGCCTCCCCGCGGCGGAGGATGGCCCGCACCCGGGCGAGCAGCTCCTCGAACTCGAAGGGCTTGGTGATGTAGTCGTCGGCGCCGGAGTCGAGGCCGTCGATTTTCTCTTCGGTTGCCGAGAGCGCGGTCAACATAATGACCGGCGTCGAGACCTTCCGTCGCCGCAGGTTCCGGCACACCTCGATGCCGTCGCGGTCGGGCAGCATGAGATCGAGCAGGATGACGTCGTAGGCCTCGCTGGTGCCCAGCTCCTCGCCCTCGAAGCCCGTGTGGCTCGCGTCGACCGCGAAGCCGTGCTCCTCGAGGCCCGACTTCAGGGCCGAGGCGATTTTCGGGTTGTCTTCGATCAAGAGAATCCGCATTGCAGCCTCCGCTGGCCAAGCAGTCTATTGCACGCGCCGGCGCCACGCTCCCGGAACGCCGCGGCGGGCCCCAAAATGAGCGGGGATTCATCTGGTGGTCACGGCGGGCTCAGACGCGCGAGCAAATCTTGTTATGTCAACGGGGTCAGCCGCCCGTTGCACCTCAGACCCGGTCGGCTGCACTGTCCGGAGAGCACGCCATGACGACTCGCAACCCTTCCAACCGCTGCCTGCCCGCGTTCGCGATTTCCCTGACCTGTGCGGCGGGGCTCGCCGTGTCCGCGGCGGCGCAGGACACCCGAGAGAAAGATACCAAGGACCAGAACCGACAGCGACAGGTGCAGCCCGACCAGCGGCAGACGCAGCGCGACGCCGGCAACCAGCCGGGCAACCAGGCGAACAACCGCGGGAACAACCAGGCCGAGGTCTACCTGTTCAAGCGCGTCAGCACGCTCCTGGGCGAGTCGATCGTCTCGCGTGACGGCACGGAGGTCGCGACGGTGGACGACCTCATCGTCGATCGCGGCACGGGCCAGGTGACCCATGTCATCACCATCTCCAACACCATCCTCGGCTTCGGCGGCGACCGCGTGGCGGTGCCGTACGAGAAGTTCCGGCTCGACATGGGCGAGCGGCGGCTGAGCCTGGACCTGACGGACGAGCAGATCGAGACCTTCGGCGAGAGCCCGCCGGCGGATTACATCCGCATCGAGAGCGGCGACCTCGACTCGTCGCTGCAGCGGATCAAGCAGGCATCGCAGAAGAAGAACGCCGGCCGCGCCGTCGCGTGGCAGCCGATGATGACCGAGGACGCGTCGACCATGGACATCTCGGGCACGGTGGTCTCCATCGAGCGGGAGCGCTCGCAGGGCGACGACATGGTCGTGCTCGGGGTGCAGGACGAGGCGGGCGCGGTGCGCAAGATCGTCACGGGCCCGTCGTGGTACGTGATGGACCCGGACCATCAGATCCGCCGCGGCGCCGAGATCGACGCCACCGTCGTCGCGCTCGGCACCGACGGCAGCTACGGCTTCGCCGCCCGCGAGATCGAGACCGACGGCGACTCGGTGACGCTGTGGAACGACGACTGGCAGCCCGAATGGCAGCGCACCGACAGCGCGGCGGACCGCACCGGGCTGATCACCGCCACCGAGCTGGTCGATATGGACGCCCGATCGAACGACGACTCCGCGGGCGAGATCGAGGACGGCATCATCGAGCTGAGCACCGGCACGATCGCCATGCTGCTGCTCGACCCCAACGACAACCTCTTCGGCATCGGCGACGACCTGAAGTGCGTGCCGTGGAACGTGACCTCGGTCGGCATGGAGCGCGTGAACATCGACAGCACCTCCGAAGATCTGAAGACCTGCGAGAACGTGCCCGACGACCTGACCATGATCTCGTCGACCGAGCAGCTGCGGCCGATGTACCAGGCGTTCGACATGCCCGTGCAGAACTTCGAGCGGCGCGACGGGTCGGGCCGGGGCGATACCTCGCCCCAGCGTGACACCGACCGTGAGCGTGACAACGACCGGAACCGCGACGGCCGCGGCGGCTGATTTCCCGAGCCCCTACACCGCCCTGCGCGACACGCCCGTCGCGCGGGGCCTTTTTGATTCTGGACCGAAAGGGACACGCCATGCCGCGCCCGACCGACATCCGGCCCACGACCATGGCATCGCCGGAGGGGCGGCCGGCGCAACCGGAGCGGTCGCCGCACGCGATCGTTGTCCGCATCTTCCTCTGCATCGCCGTGGTCGTCGCGGCGGCGTTCACGCTCGGGCTGTTCTTCGGGCTTCCGGGCGCGGTGATCGGCGTGCTGCTCGTCACGGCGCTGGCCGTGGTCTTCAACCCGGAGATGTGGACGGCGAAGAAGCGCGTGCAGGACGTCGACGAGTCTGAGTCGGCCGGCGGCGGCGCCGACGGCGGACCGGCGACCACCGCCGCCCGTCGGACCACGCCGGACACACCCGCGGGCGGATAGGCCGGCGCGCAGCCGGCACGCCGACGCAGAATGAGGCCGAGTTCACCACGCCCTCATTGTGCCATCAACCGCAGCGGCGAAAGTATGTGCATGACACGCACTGATCTGACACGCACCGAGATCGCCGACACGCGTTGCAGCCAACACAGCGGGAGCGAGCACGCCCCAGGGGCGGCACGCAGCACCGAGTGCCGCGTCACGCGCGGCGAGCCCGATCGCGACCACCGCCGCGACAGCGGCCGGGGGGCGGCGGGCGTTGCCCGGATCGGTGTGATGCTGCTCGCCGCCACGGTCGGCATCGCGCTGCCGGTTGCGCTCAGCGGGTGCAACACGACCCGGGCCGCCGGCGAGGACCTGGAATCGCTGGGCGAGAACATCTCCGACGAGGCGGAAGACGCCGGCGGCGACTGAGCCGCCACGACCACCGGGTCGCCCTCCCGCGAGGGCGTCACCGGCTTCGGCCTGCAGCCACGCCGCGGCTGCCGGCCCCTCCTGAACGCGCGGCAACGAAAGGGAATGACATGCTTGGCTGGGCTCTTGGATTCTTTCTGATCGCCATCATCGCGGCGATCTTCGGCTTTGGTGGGATCGCGGGCGCCGCGTCGACGATCGCGCAGGTGCTGTTCTTCATCTTCGTGGTGCTGTTCCTGATCTCGCTCGTGATGGGCCTGTTCCGTCGCGGCAGCAAGACCAGAACCGTGTAGTGGAGACCCGATGACGCTGTCGATCGCATTCCCCGCCGTCCTGTACCCAACCGCAAGGAGATACACCATGGAAACCGCCCACGACCTCAACGACTCGACCATCGACGGTCTGCAGTCGCTGTGCAAGCTGTGCCACGACTCGGCCGAGGGCTACCGCACGGCCGCGGACCAGCTGAACGCCTCGGCGTTGCAGCAGGCCTTCCGCAACACCGCCGACCAGCGCGTCGCCGCACGCGACGACCTCGCCGGCATGCTCGGCATGAGCCACGCCGATGTGCCCGACAGCGGCACCGCGCTGGGGAGCATTCACCGCTGGTGGCTCGATCTCCGCAGCACGCTGAGCGCCGACAACGAAGACGCCGTGCTCGCCGAGGCAATCCGCGGCGAAGAGACCATCGAAGACAAGTACGAGAGCGTGCTGAAAGACACCGGCGGCAGCCCCGCCAACCGCATGCTCCAGCAGCAGCTTTCGAGCGTCAAGGCGTGCCGAAAGACGCTCGAGGACCTGAGGGAAGCAATGTAAGGAAGCAGAGCCGACCATGCAGGACACTCGCGGGCGCTCGGCAGACATGCGGGGCGCTCCCTTACGTTTGGCACCGGCCTCCCGCGCCGCCTGCCCCGCCGGATTCACGACTTGATTCTCTGAGTTCGCGGCCTTACCATTTCGGGTCTGAAACGCTCGCCGACGACGCCGAGCGCAGAGGTTTGCCCCCCATTGGGGCGAGCCCGGGTCCGCCCTTCGGAGCGTCGTCACGCCAATGCAGCACAACCTCTTCACTCACGGTGTCGTGGCTTTCGCCCGCGTCGTTCGGCGGTCCGCGCTGCGCAGCGAGCGCGGGGCGGCCGCTTCGCTACTGCCGAGCCGCGTTCAGCAGCTCGTTGGCGATGTCGATCAGGCGGACGCGTCGTTTCTGGGCTTCGGATCTGATCTTCGCGAACGCGTCCGTTTCGGAGAGGCCCTCGGCCGCCATGAGGGCGCCCTTGGCGCGTTCGATGACCTTGCGGTCGTGCAGGGCCTGCCGGAGATCGTGGACTTCCTGCGTGAGCGCCTCGAACTGCTCGAAGCGGCTCTGGGCGACGATGATGGCCGGCTCGAGCTCCTCGGCCCGGACCGGCTCGAGCAGGTAGGCCATGACATGGTCGCGCATGGCCTTCTCGACCAGGGCGATCGATCGCTCGGCCGAGACGATGACCGAGGGCAGCGGGTTGGTGCTGCTGAGCTCGATCATGAGATCGAGGCCGTCGCCGTCGGGGAACTCGATTCCTGTGACCACAAGTTCCGGCCGGTCGTTGAGGACCGCCGCTCGCAGTTCGGCGACGGTGCTGCAGGCCGCGACGATGCTGTGCCGCGTGCCGAGGGCTTCGGCGAGCGTGGCGAGCAGGTCGCTTTCCGCATGAGCAAGCGCGAGTCGCAGCTGTTTCTCCATCGGTTCATCCCTCCGAAAGAAACATGGCCCCGCCCGGCGTGGCCGAGCGAGGCGTGGCGGGCAGTATACCTCATGTGGTGCAGCGGGGAGTCCAGAAGGGGGGCGGCCTCATGACCGTGTCTCTGATCAACGAATCCCTGATTGAAGTGATCTATGTAAGCCGCCGGCTGCCCGACATGCCCGACGACCAGATCGTTGACGAGATCGCGCTGCCCTCGATGCGCCGAAACCGCCAGTCGGGCATCACCGGCTGCCTGTGGTTCGACCAGTCGTACTTCGTGCAGGTGCTCGAGGGCCCCGGTTCGGGGGTCGAGCCGCTGCTCGGGCGGATCCAGGCGGACCCCCGGCACACCTCGGTGCGGATCGTCCGGTGCCGGCCGATCGCGGAGCGGGCGTTCGACCGCTTCACGCTGCGCGTGCCCCGGCATGTCTCGGACGAGGCGGTGTCGCTGCTGCCCGTGCACATCTTCGAGACCGCCGTTGGCTCGGAGCTGGTTAACGACGCGGCGCTCAACTCGTGCGTGGTCTGTCTCGCGCGGCGGCCGCAGTCGGTGTGACGGGGCGCCCGGCGCTGGCGGCCCGGCGTTCCTGCTCGACCCAGGCCCGAAGGATCGCCGCGTTTTTCGAGTGCGCCTTGTAGAGCGCGTCGAGCGCGAATCCGAGCACGGGCGGCAGGCTCAGCAGCCAGTCGACGCCCAGGTGCCAGAGCATGCGAGCCTTGACGCCCGCCGGCGCCCCGGCGCGGTGCGCCACCACCACCGGTGCCAGGCCGATGGCCAGCGTGAGCGTGTCGCCCACGCCGGGCACGATGCCGATGATCGAGTCGTAGCCGAAGCGCAGGCCCGTGCCCGGGATGCGGAACCGCGTGTCCATCAGACGAGCGATGCGGTCGGCGTCGCGGAGGGCGGCGGAAAGGTCCTGGTCGTTTCTCGGCATGACGGGCTCAGCGGGGCTGCACGGTTCGGCTTCGTGCCGGGTCGTGGCTTCGTGTGGAGCGGCTTCCATGGCCGTGTCATCCCACGGCATGGCCGCCACGCGGCGTGGGGGCGGCTCGGGCGGTCCGCCGATCGGTCGCCGACCCCGGGCGCGCGGCCTGGCCTGCCGGGGGTCGCGTCGGAACGGCCGGCGGTGCGGGCGGTGCCGCTCGACCCGGCGTCCCGCGGCGCACGGGCCCCGGCACCGCTTCGCTCGCGTGCGTTGGCTGGTCGTCGGGGTCATCGTCGCCTCGGTTCGGGTTCGGGTTCGGGTTCGGGGTCGGGGTCGGATCGGGGATCGCCGAAGGGCAAGCCCTTGCCTGCTCTTCAGGAGTTTCGGGCCCCGGCGTGCAGCGCCGGTGAGCATCCGGTGAAAAACCCTTCAGGTTGCCCGTCGAAGGCCGGCCCGGGGCTCAGGCCTCGCCCTCGATGGGGCGTGGGCCGCGGATGCGTTCGGCGAGCTCGACGATCGGGTCGGCGGAGCGGATGTGCAGGTCGCGCTGGGGGAAGGCGATCTCGATGCCGCGCTCGCGGAAGAGGCGATCGATCTCGATGCGGAGCTGGTGCTGCACGGTGAGCAGGTGCTCGATGTTCGGGATGAAGACGCGGAGCTCGAAGTTAAGCGTGCTCTCGCCGAAGTCTCGGAAGAGCACATAGTGCTTGGGCGTGTCGAGCACGATGGCGTTGCGTTCGCCGATCTCGAGCAGGGTTTTCTCGACGAGCGCGATGTCGCTGCCGTAGGCGACGCCGACGGGGATGATCACGCGGAGGGTGGGGTCGGAGAGGGTCCAGTTGATCACCTCGCCGGTGATGAACTGGCGGTTGGGGATGACGAGCTCCTTGCGGTCCCAGTCGGTGACGGTGGTGGCGCGCATGCGGATGCGGGTGACGGTGCCGGAGACGGTGCCGACGGTGACGGTGTCGCCGATGCGCACGGGCCGCTCGGCGAGGATGATCAGGCCCGAGACGAAGTTGGCGAAGATCTCCTGCAAGCCGAAGGCGAGACCGAAGGTCAGCGCGGCGGCGAGCCACTGGACCTTGTCCCACGAGATGCCGATGACCGCCGCCGTGGCGAGCACGCCCGCGAAGCCGATGGCGTAGCGCAGCACCGTGGCGAGCGCGAAGCGGCTCGCGGCGTCGAGCGGCAGGCGCTGGAGCACGAAGATCTCGGCGAGCCCCGGCACGTTGCGGAACGCCACGAAGGCGATGAAGCCGATGACGACCGCGAGCCCGACATCGGCGAGCGTGATGACGGTGGGCGCGTCCGAGCCGGCCTCAGCGTCGCCCGTTCCCCCGCCGCCCGACCCGGAGCCGAGCGAGAGCCCGGCCGCGTCGAGGGGCGACGACGAGGCGCGGGCCGGCTCCGCCGACGCGGCGTCCTCCGGCGCGCGGGCCGAGTCGCTGACGCCGCCGGTCAGCACCTCGACATCGAGCGCCTCGATGC
>DAIOTV010000059.1:0-2049 GCA_036751825.1 Phycisphaerales bacterium | reverse complement strand
GGGCGAAGGTGTCGAAGCCGAATGCCACCGCATCATCGAGCGCCTCGATGCCGGGATCGGTCACGGCCCTGGTGATCTGCACAGAGGGCCAGATCTGCGCCTGGTCGAGCGCGCGGAGCGCCGGCAGCACGCTCGACCAGATGCCGAGCAGCCCGAGCGTCAGCGTCAGCGCGCCCGCGGCGCGGAACAGCTGGGTGGTCTGCCCGCTGATCGCCGGCAGGTCGAGCTTCTCCTCGTCGATCGGCGCCAGCGACGACTCGGTCGGCCCCTCCTCCTCGGGCTGCTGCTCCCGCGCCTCGGCGAGCGCCTGCTCGCGGCGGCGCCTGGCGTCCTCGATCGCCACACGCCGGCGCGCGATAAACAGCCAGCGCATCAGCAGCGCGTTGGCGAGCACGAGCAGAAGCACCAGGCCCACCGACAGGCCAAGCCGGCGCGACAGCTCGAGCGCCGTGTAGTGGTACCCCGCCCACGACAACCCCGCGAGCGCGAGCGGCACCACCACCGCCGCGACGCACGCCGCCGTCAGCAGCCGATGGGTCGCCGAGCCCGTCCGCCTGGCGATGAAGTCGCGCAGCACCGGCCCGCGCGGCCTGAGGATCAGCCAGCCGAACAGCACCGCGACCACCTGCGACGCCAGGAACGCGAGCCGGCCCGCGAACGCGTTGAGCGGCATGTCGCGCGTGTGGTCGATCGACACCGCGATCAGCACGAGGACCACGAACGCGGGCACGAACCACCGCAGGTGCCGGCGCGACGCCGTCACAGAAGGCTTCGCCCAGCGGAAGTGCGCCTCGGCGAGACCGCGCTTGGTGAAGATCGCCCCGGCGAAGCACAGCCCGGCGACGAGCGGCAGCGTGTGCCGGAACCCCCACCCGAACGAGGCCACCGCGGGGTTGTCGCCCGCGCCGTCGGTCAGGATCCTCGAGAGCAGCCACCAGGCGAAGGCGGCGGAGGCCCCGACGAGCGCGGCCGCGCCCAGCGAGGCGTAGGTCAGCCCGAGCCGGTCCGACCGGTAGCTCTTGACCCCCAGCGCGAGCCTCGCGTTGACGCGGCGGTTCCACACGATCGTCAGCACGGTCGCCGAAGCGGCGAGCAGAAAGAGCACGCCGGTCGCGACGCTCGATCGCACGGCCTCGGCGGCGCGGGCGAGCGCGGCGCGAAGATCGATGCGGGTCGGCTCGGCGTCGAGGGCGAGCGCCTCGGGGGAGACCTCGGCCAAGGCCGCCGCCGCGCCCGACCGATCGCCGCTGATGCTGCGGACCCACAGGATCCGCCCGCCGATGAACTCGCGGTAGCGGCGCGTGGCGTCGAGCAGGGTGGCTCGGAGCTGCTCGAGCGCGAGCAGCTTCTCGTAGGCCTCGGTGCTGTCGGCGATGATCTGGTTGAGCAGGTCGCGCCGCGCCGTCGCGAGCTGCCGCGCGACCGAGACGAACTCGGCGGACTCGACATCGGCCTTCGGGGCGTCGCGCCGGGCGGCCCGCTGGAGGGCGGCGACGGTTTCCTCGATGTCGCCCGCGCCGAGCCGCAGCTCCTGCCAGTCCACGAGCCGGATCTCGGCCTGCTCGAGCTGCTCGCGCGTCTCGGCGAGGCGCTGGCGGAGGATCGCGAGCTCGGGCAGCGCGTCGTACTGCCGCCGCAGCACGATGCCGGTGGCCCGGCTCAGGCCCGACGCGCTCAGGCGCCGGCTGACGCTCGAGTACTGGCTCTGCAGGTCGGCGAGCTGCTGGCGCGCGCGGGCGAGGTCACGCTCGGTGCGCGCCAGCCGCTGGGGCAGGCCGCCGCTCGACACGCGGCTGAGCGCAAGCGCCTCGTTGACCTCGGCGAAGTGCGACAGCACGGGCGACTGCTCGGCGGCCTGAAGGCGGAGCCGCTCGGCCTCGCGGGCCTCGCGCCGGGCCTCGGCCTGTCGGGCCGCCAGCACGATCTCCTGCCACTGGCGCTCCAGCCGCTCGAGGCGCGACACGCGCCGGGCCGCGCGGTCCCGCCGCGCCGGAAGCAGCTCCTGCCGAGCGTCGTAGCTCAGCAGCTCGGCCTGCAGAAGCTCGACCT
>DAIOTV010000058.1:0-17330 GCA_036751825.1 Phycisphaerales bacterium | reverse complement strand
GAGCGCCAGCACCACCGGGTCGATCAGCGTGTTCGGCTCGGCGTCCTCGAAGTCCGGGTGCGCCGGGCTCGGCGCCCGCGAGAACATTTTCCGCCGCGTCGCCAGTTCGACATGGATCTCCATGCCAACGACCAGCTCCACCGACTCGATCATGTCTACAGAACGCGTGCTCATGCCCGCATCCTACCAGCGCCGGGGGCCACCGCTTGACCCGAAGGGCAAGCCGTGCCTGTGGCGCGCCCGCACGGCTTAGCCCTCGAGCGCCCGCGCCGCCTCCATCGCGCGCCGCATCGCCGCCCGCTCCGACCGGGCCGTGTGCAGGGGCTTCGACCCCAGCGCGTCGGCGAGCTCGGCGAGGGTCAGGGGCCTCGCGTCCTCGGCGATCGCGGGCCGCGGCGCATACCCGAACCGCAGCCGCAGGATCGACCCCTCGCGCTCACCCACCGCGTCGAGCACCCCCCGCACCCGCGCGTCGGGCTCGAGAACGCCCTGCCACGGATACACCATCCGCGTGAAGTCGCGCACCGCCGCCGACGAGCCGATCTTCCGCCGGGCACGCCCCGGAGAGGCGGACGGACCCGATTGGGCCACCGCCACACCCGCCAGCATCGGCCGCGTCGCGCGGTCCACCGCCAGCGACACGGGCGAAGCCAGCCGCCCGCGATCGCTCGGGTGCACCGTGTCGATCGACGACGCGAGCGCCGCAAGGCCAACCTCCATCACCCGCCGCAGCGCCGACGAGCCGAGCTGCTCGGCTTCCGCGCCGAGCCGCGACTCGATCGCCCGCAGCATCACCGGCAGCAGCCCTCGCATCAGCTCGGCCTTCACCCGCGCCGACCACCGCAGGTCCGTCTCGATCCGGTCAACCTCCGGCGCGCTGTTGCCGTGCTCGGGCAGCTCGCCGATCGCCCGCGCCGCACGACGACGAAGCTCCCGGCACGCCGCCAGCCGGCCCCGCTCCTCGGCCGCGCTCAAGGGCCCGATGCCCCGCGCCAGCGCCAGCAGATCCTCGAGCAGATCGGGACCGCTCCGCCCGATCCCCGCCGTCGCCAGATCGTGCCCAACCGCCGTCTCGTCCGGCGGGTCCTCGCGCAGCCCGCGCGAGACCGACGGCAGCAGCTCACGCAGAACCCGCGCCCGCTCGTCCACCGTCACACGCAGCACGCTCGCACGCGGCTTGCCCACACGCTCCGCCACCACGCCCGGCTCGAGCGCCCGGCGCCACGCCAGGTAGCACAGCCGACGCTCGCGCGGACCCATCGGGCCCGAGCCGTCGAACAGCGACTCGCCCTCGTCACGCTCGAACCGCTGCAGGATCTGCCGAACCGTCTCGTGACCACGCCCGATCCGCTCGGCGATCGACAACGCCGCCTGGTTCAGCGTCTTGCCCTCGAGCGCGTGCGCCCGCGCCTCGGCGATCACGCGCTCCCGCACCTCGGGCTCAAGCCGGCTGAAGGTCGTCGCCGCCCGAAGCGTCTGCGGCTCGCGCACCTCGAACGCCGCCACCGCGTCGGGCATGTACGCCACACGAGGCTTGCCCCCCGGCCCCACCACGCGGCGCGACAGCAACCCCCGACGCCGGTACCGCTCCAGCGTCTTGCGGCTCACGCTCCACTTCGCGCACAGCTCCTCCGCCGACATCGCCCCCTCGAGCGACGACAGCTCGATCTTCGCCGCCGAAGACAGGTGCTCGGCCAGCGTCGCCAGATCGCCCAGGAGCGCCTCGCCCCCGATCAGCACATCCATCGACTTCTGGGGCCGATACCCCGTCACGCGGAACACCACGTAATCCAACGGGAACGCGCCCGACACATCGAGCTCGTACGCCAGGGCCTCGGTCCGCTCCAGGTCGCGCACCAGCGCCGACTTCGGCGCGTACCGGAGCTGCGACGCCAGCTCCGCCAATGCATCAACCCGAAACCGAGGCAGTGGAGGCACGGTGTTGCCCTCTGGCCCGCGGCCGAGCCGGACCGGATCGTTCCGGCCGGGTCAGCCCGGCGTCGCGAGCACCCCGTCGGCCACGACGAGGTCGCTCGCCCCGGTCAGCCCCATCGCCCGGCACTTCTCCAAGAACAGCTCGGCGGCCTGCCGAGCGCGCTGGTCGAAGTCGAAGCGGAGGCACTCCCCTACATACCGCCTGGCCAGGTCCGCCGGCCAGCGGTGATCGGGAGACCGGTCCGTGACGATCTGGTCGATCCGCGTCCGGTTGTGCAGCCGCTGGCGCTCCAGCACCATCGCCGCCCGCCGAACCACCGGATCGCCCACGCGGTCACGCCGGCACATCCACACCGCATATACGAAGGGAAGCCCGGTCAGTTCCCGCCACGCCTCACCCAAATCCAGCTGGTGCGGGTACCGCACCGCCGGCGGGCTGTCGGTCACCACCTTGTCGCCGATCAGCAGCATCGCCTCGGGCCACCCCGACCCGGGCCCGGGCTCCTGACCCGAAGCGTCCGCCGCCGCCGCCAGAGGCATCCGCTCCCGGGCGTTGTAGTCCACAACATCCGCCTGAATCCCGAACCGATCCCGCATCACCACCCGCGCCAGCGCCACCGAGGTGTGGCTGTCCGTGTCCGCGTGGATCCGCGTCACCCGCTCCAGAGGCACCTGGCTGTAGATCCGAACCGTCAGCGTCGGGCCGTCGCACCCGATCATGCCCACGGGCACCACCGCCAACGGCTCGCGCGACCGCTGCGCGTCGATCAGGCTCACCAGGCTGACATCCGCCTCGTCACGCTCGAGCAGCTCCACCAGCCGGCTCGGCACCCGGCGGACCAGCTCCACCCCCTCGAGCGACTCCAGCCCCTCGACCAGAGGCCAGGTGTTCAGATAGTTCACACACCCGATGCGCGTTGCTTGATTCACAGCCCATCGTAGGGCTCCCCCCCTCTCCCCTCGGGGGAGAGGGGGGCCGAGCGCAGCGAGGTCGGGTGAGGGGAGGACGGACACGCAACCAACATCAGAACTGATCCTCCCCTCTCCCTGATCGCTGCGCGATCTGTCCCTCTCCCCTCGGGGGAGAGGGTGGCGTGCGCCCAAGCGCAAGCGAGGGTTCTCTCAACTACCATCGGCCCATGCCGGACGACACCCGCCCACCCGTCAAGCTCACCCTCGTCGGCGGCGGCGGACACGCCCTCGTCGTCGCCGACGCCGCACTCCGCGCGGGACTCGCGCTCCACGGCTTCTACGACGACGACCCCGACGCGCCCCTCGCCTTCGGCTCGCCCGCCTGCACCCACCTCGGCGAGCTGAACAACCTCGAAGCCCGCGAGCTCGACGGCTCGCCCTGGATCATCGCCCTGGGCGACCTCGACACCCGACGCTCGCTCATCGACCGCCTCTACAAGGCCGAGGACGACGCCGCCATGGTCATCCACCCCGACGCCACCGTCAGCGAGTCCGCCGTCATCGCCGGCGGCGTCTGGGTCGGCCCACGCGCCGTCGTCCACACCCGAGCACGCGTGCTCGACCACGCCATCATCAACTCCGGCGCCCTCGTCGAACACGACTGCCTCATCTCCGAGAACGCCCACATCGCCCCGGGCGCCACCCTCGGCGGCAGCGTCAGCGTCGGCAACAACACCCTCGTGGGCCTCAACGCCACCGTGCTGCCAGGCCTCACCATCGGCAGCGGATGCACCATCGGCGCCGGCGCCGTCGTCACGCGCGATGTCCCCGACTACGCCACCGTCGTCGGCGTGCCCGCGGTCGTTTCCTAGCGATTCGGCTCACCCGCCCCGCGTCGCGTCGCGAAGCTCCGCCGCCCGCTCGAGCAGCTCAGTCTCCGCCTCCAGCGCCTCGGCCGAGCCCGGCTCCACCTCGGGCTCAAGCTCGAAGTGCCAGTCCAGCGCCGTCTTCACACGCCAGGGCGCCATGATCGCCAAGAGATCGATCCCCGGATACTCCCAGATCGGCGTCGCCGTCTCGCGCGCCGTGACCAGCGGCTCGTACCCGTCCTTCCGCACGCGCACGTCGTACACGCCGAAGTAGGTAAAGCCCGTCGTCACCGGCGTGCGTCCGATCTCCACATCGTTCAGCGTCACGATCGCGCCGGGCGGCTCGCTGGTCACGGTGATCGTCCGCTCGAGACACCCGCCGGCCACCGCCGCGCACATCAGCACACCGAGGGTGCGCATCACGACCCGGTCTCCACGCGCGGCGCCGTCGACTTCTCGTGCGACCGCGTCGGCGCGGGCGTGAACGCCTCGTCGAACTCGTCGCCCCGGAACAAGGAGCCAAGGTAGACCCGCTTGACCATGTCGTCGTTGATCAGCGCCCGCGGCGTGCCCTTGGCGAACACCTTGCCCTCGTCGATGATGTACGCCCGGTCGCACACACGCAGCGTCTGCTGCACGTTGTGGTCGGTGATCAGCATCGCGATGCCCGTCGCGCTCAGCTTCTTGATCTCGGCCTGCAGGTCCTCGACCGCGATCGGGTCCACACCCGCGAAGGGCTCGTCCAGCAGGATCAGCTTCGGCTCGGTGACCAGCGCCCGCGCGATCTCGAGCTTCCGGCGCTCGCCGCCCGAGCAGGTCCGCGCCTGGTCCCGGGCCTTGTGCGTCAGCCCGAACCGGGCTAGCAGCTCCGGCGCCCGCGCCTTGCGCTCTTTGCGCGACACCGGCAGCGTCTCCAGGATCGCGAGCAGGTTCTGCTCGCAGGTCATCCGCTGGAAGATGCTCGGCTCCTGGCTCAGGTAGCCCATGCCCAGCTTCGCCCGCTCGAACATGGGCCGGCCCGACACATCCTCGCCGCGGAAGGTCACCCGGCCCCCGTCGGCGTCGATCATCCCGATGGTCATGCGGAAACTGGTCGTCTTGCCCGCGCCGTTGCGCCCGAGCAGCCCCACCGTCTCGCCCGGCTCCACCGTGAACGACACGCCCTGCACGACCGCCCGGCCGTTGTAGGACTTCATCAGCTTGGTCGCCTCGAGCAGCGGCATCCGGGCAGTATAGAGACATCCCGCCGCCTCTCCCCGCCCGGAGGAAAGAGCGCCGGCACGCCGGGCCCCGTCACGCCGCCGGCGGCGTGGGGTCCTTGATCACTCGGATGCAGATCGGATAGCGGAACACCTCACCGCGGTTCGCCGCCATCCCGCCGAGAATGCCCCCGAGGATCGCAAGAATCGGAAGGCCGATGTACAGGGCCGCGCCCACACCGCATGTAAAGATCGTGATCGGCACCAGGATCAACGCGAGCAGCACCAGGCTGATCTGAAAGTTCAGGGCCTCCCGGCCGTGGTCGTCGATGAACTCCGAGTCCTTGTTGCGGATCTGCCACATCGCCAGCGCCACCAGCGGCGGGATGACGAAGGTGATCCCGCTCGACGCGATCACGCTCACCGCCGCGATCAGCGGCCCCCAGTGGCACCAGCTCGCGTAGTAGCGCTGATCGTCGGGCAGCCCCACCGCCCGCAGCCGCCCGCTCGGGGCCCGCTCGTACGACGCCGTCCAGCCGCTCTCGTTCGCGCTCGTGCCCATCGTCGCCATCGCCCGACTCCCCACCGGGTCGGCCCACCGCCGACCCCGCACGGATCATTCGGATTCCCCGCCCCCCGCTTTCGAATCGCTCGGCAGAAACGCCGGCCCCAGCCGAAGCCCGCACTCCGGGCACACCTCCGAACGAAGCCCATGCACATCAAACCCGCACCCGGGGCACGCCGCCCGCACCTTCGCCGGCACCAGCCACCGGGCCAGCACCCCGGGCCAGCCCATCGCGAACACCGAGAACGCCAGCAGCACCGCCTGCAGCGCCACGCCCGTCACCAGCCGCTCGACATTCCACCGCTGCCGCCGCCCGGCCCCCGCGCCGAGGCCCAGCGCCGCCAGCAGATCGTCCCCGCTCGTCCAGAGAAACAGCCCGACCCGCGTCGCGGCGTACAGGAACACCAGCAGCCCCACCCCGCGCACCACCGCCGCCGCGATGTGCCGGTAGCGCGCGATGTCGGCGGGGCTGGGAACCATTCGGGCAGTCTACATCCTCTCGCTCCCTCTCCCCTGCGGGGGAGAGGGCCGGGGTGAGGGGGCTCAGGGTGCGCGAGCAAACTCCAGAGCCGCGAGCGTGAGCACGCGGGCAGGTCACGCGAGGGCCCGCGTGCTCACGCCCGCGGCTCCGATCCCCCACCATCCACAGGCGGGTCCATGAACCCATCACCCAGAAACAGCGCGCACTCGGAGCATCGCTCCACGGGCCGACCCTCGAGCGCGTACCCGCACCCCGGGCAGACCCGCCCGCGGACGCGGATCACCGCCCGCGCAAAGCGAGAGGCGATCAACCACAGCGTCACACCCAGCACCACCGAAACGCTCGGCCCGAACGCCACCCACGCCCACGCCCGCCCGGGCCCGAACCGAGGCGCCGGGTACATCAGATAGCTGCTCAGATACTGCACAGCCGACACCAGCCCCGTGCACACGAAGTACACCGCGATCAGCCGCACGCCAACCACCGCCACCATCCGCGCCTGCTCAACCCGCTCGGCGTGACGGCTCATCTAATGCCCGAACAGATTCTTCTGCCCGAACATCCCCGCCGCGTCGAAGTACGCCAGCGCCTCCTCCACGCTCTTGAAGATCTTCGTCGAGGTCTCCGTGATGAACGGGCTCGGCGGCTTCGCCGGCTTCCACACCACATAGACCTCCTTCGCGTGCTCGAACGCGTGCTGCAGCTCGCGCTCCACGCCGCTCGACAGCCCCGGCGTCCCGCCCGGAAGCTCCGGCACCAGGCTCACGATCATGTCGGCCTGGTCGATCAGCTTGAAGTCGCGCATGTAGATCTGCCCGTCGATGTCGCCGGCGATGTCGAGCACCTCGCGCGTCTTCATGCGGATCGGGGCCGCCCCCTTGGCGTTGGCCTTCGCCTCGCCGCCGAGCTGCAGCACCTCGTGGTCGAAGAAGTCCTGCCCGTTCTTCGCCGCGTCCACCGCGCGGTCGAGCAGGAGCTTCTCGTCCACATCGCCCGGATCGAATGTAATGAAGTGCTCGGCCAGCGCGTCGCGGAACTGGTCGATCTCCGCCTGCACATCGGGCATGCCCACCACATGGCTCATCGGGAAGCTCGGGTACACCGTCTTCAGCTCGGGCCGCGTCACGAGCCGGAACATCGTCCGCTCCGTCGTCGCGTGCCGACCGCGGCTGACGATGTAGAACCGGCTGCCCGGCACGGCCTGGCTCATCAGCTCGGTCGCGAGGATCTCCTCTTCGCGCCACACCATCAGGTCCTTCAGCGTCGCGTCGATCACGTGCTCGCCGTGCAGCCGCTCGTGCACCACCTCGATGTTGTCCACCAGGCAGATGAACAGGTCGGGCTCGAACGCCTTGATCTGGTCGAAGTCGAACGCGCTGAACAGCCCGTGCCGCCAGCGGAAGGTCGCGTGCGTGTTCACGATCACGTTGTCGATCCCGCGCGCGCCCATGATCGCGTCCTTGAACGCCGCACGCCGGAGCGAGTTCAGCCGGCTCAGCGGCAGATCGAGGATCCGCCCGGGCTTGACGTCCTTCGCCTCGGAATACATCAGATCGCCGATGTGGAACAGCTCGATCGGCTCCCCCTGCTCGCCCGCGAACGCGCGCACGCTCTCGAGGTACGCCTTCTTGTCCATCCCCACCTGGCCCGTCACGATCGCCCGCATTCCAAACCCCTTCCACCTGATTGAGTGCCACGAATAGTAGTTCGCCCGGCGCCGGGACCCCGCGGGCCAAACATTCGCTTTGGCCGCCTCGCACCACCCGTTACACTCGGGGCCGACCCGACCCCACAGCGCTTCACTCGCTCAATCAGCGGAGGAGAACCGAGATGAACCGAGCCCTGTCGATCGCCCTTGTGTCAGGCCTGGCCCTGAGCGCCTCGGGCCAGACCGTGCCGCCCGAGCTCGCGCGCTTCGTCAGCGTCGACAGCCCCGAAGCCGTCGTCCGCCTCGTCGGCGAGCTCGACTCGCCCGACGCCGAGCCCGCGACCATCGAGGTCGTCGCCCCCGCGTGGGCCAGCGTCACCATGAGCCAGGGCGGCACCACCGACGCCGCCGCCAGCCGGGCACCCTCGGCCCAGCTGCTCGACATCGAGACCGATCCGCCCGAGGGCGACATGGGCGCGGCGGTCCGATATCTCGCCGATGGCACCGCGTTCATCGTCCTCAACCGCGACAGCCAGAACCTCGTCCGCTTCGACGCCGCCGACCCCGCCGCCGAACCGACCGCCCTCGCGCTCCCGCACCTGGCCATCGGCTTCGACCTCACGCCCGACGGCACCACCGCCGTCACCGCCAACCTCAACGACGACTCCGCCTCGGTCGTCGACCTCGCCACCGGCGCCGCGACGACCATCCCCGTGGGCGACATCCCGGGCACCGTGATCGTCTCGCCCGACGGCGCGTTCGCGGTCGTCGGCTGCGGCGACTCCACGCTGCATGTCATCAACCTCAGCACGCTCGCGGTCGACCGCGTCATCGCCTCGCCCGACCTCGCCGCCCTGATCAGCTTCGGGCTCGAGAGCGCCTCGTTCGACTACCGCTTCACCACGCCGCTCGCCTTCCTCGACGACACGACCCTCCTCGTCCCGGGCCGGTTCGACGACCTGCTCGCCTTCATCGACATCACCACCGGCGCGCGCACCGACCTGGCCCTCACCCGCACCGACCCCGCCGGCCTGGACATCGTGGGCGACACCATCGTCCTGGGCCACGCCACCGACCCGGGCTATGTCACCGTCGTCGACGCCGCCACACGCACCGAGGTGCGCTCGATCGTCACCCCCGCCCGCAACAACGGCCCGCTCGCGCTGAACGCCGACGCCACCCGCGCCGTCGTCAGCCTCCAGAACGCCGCGCGCGTCCTGAACCTGACCACCGACACCTTCGGCCCCGCGCTCGACACCGCGAACCTCAACGATGTCCTGCCCAACTTCGACCGCTCGCGCGCCGTGGGCATCGGCTTCTCGGGCGCCGTCATCGACTTCGCCACCGGCAACCGCATCGCCCGCGCGAACGACCGCGTCTCCGCCGCCTTCGGAGCCGTCAGCCCCGTCGCCGATCAGGCCGCCATGCTCTCGACCACCTTCGGCGACGACCTGGTCGTCATCGAGACCGACGCCTCGCCCTCGCTCACCTACTACGGCGACTCGGGCCCGGGCGCCGAGGGCGACATCAGCCGCCACGCCGCCGTCAGCCCCGACGGCGCCATCGCCGCCAGCAGCAACCTCTTCAGCGACAACCTCTCCATCTTCAATACCGCCACCGGCAACCAGATCGCCCTCGGCACGCTCGACGAACGCCCGGGCGAGGTCGAGATCTCGCCCGACGGCTCCACCGCCGTCGTCTGCAACCTCGACGGCTTCGTCGTCTCCGTCGTCGACACCGCCACCGGCGCGACCGTCCAGGTCCCCTCGGCCCGCCGGCTCGCGCAGGTCGAGATCTCGCCCGACGGTGCCTTCGCCTACCTCGCGCAGGTCGCCAGCGGCGACGGCGTCCGCAAGCTCGACCTCGCCACGAACACCTTCGTCGGCGGGCTCACCCCAACCGGCAACTTGGGCGGCGTCGGCTACAGCTACAGCCAGAACTCGCAGATCGCGCTCAACCCCGACGGCACGCTCCTCGCCGTCGCCAGCTCGTTCACCAACGAGGTCATCCTCGTCGACACCACCACCATGCTCGTCAGCCAGACCCTCACCGCCGGCAGCTTCCCCACCCGCGTCGCCTGGAGCGACGACGGCGACGTCCTGCTCGCCGCCAACCGCAACGACGACACCGTCAGCGTCTACTTCGACCTCACCGGCACCGGCGTCTACGCGCCCTCGGGCACCGTCAGCGTCGGCGACTCGCCCTTCGACATGCTCGTCGCCCCCGGGAACCAGACCGCCTTCGTCCTGAACTGGGGCGACTCCAACCTCGGCGTCATCAACCTGAGCACCCTCACGCAGACCGCCACCGTCCCGCTGCCCTACCTGCCCATGGGCGCAACCTTCAACGCCGACGCCTCCGAGATCCGCGTCGCCGGCGGCGGCGGCACCACCGGCGTCGTCGCCGGCGAGTTCACCGCCACGCGCGAGGGCGAGCTGACCATCATCGACACCGCCACCCTCGCCGTCCTCGACCGCGTCGATACCGGACAGCCCAACAGCGACTTCGCCGCCAGCGCCGACGGCACCACCATCGCCTACGCCTCCCCCGGCGCCGACGGACTCGCCCTCGTCCGAGACGACACCTGCATCGCCGACACCAACGGCGACGGCGTGCTCAGCCCCGCCGACTTCAACGGATGGATCCTCGCCTTCAACAACAACACCCCCGCCTGCGACCAGAACGGCGACGGCCTGTGCACACCCGCCGACTTCAACGGGTGGATCCTCAACTTCAATGCCGGCTGTCCGTGATCACGGATCAATCTTTCGGCGCACAGCGTTGCCCGGCCGCCGCGCGGCCGGGCAACACAGACCAGACATTTGGGTTGATCAATTGATCCTGAAGCGGTCCACAAGCTGCCGGAGTGACTCGGCATTGCTTGAGAGCTGGGTCGCCGCGGCCGCGGCCTGATTCGTTGCGTGCGCCGCCTCGTCGGCTGAGCCCGACACCTCGGCAATGCTCCGGCTGATCTCGCCGCCCGCCGCCGACTGCTGCTCGACCGCCGCGGCGATCGAGTCCACCGCCGACGCCACGCCGCGCGAGCCGTCCACGATCCGGCCCAGACTCTCGCCGGCCGAGCTGGCCAGGCGAACGCCCTCGCTCACACGCTCCTGGCTCGAAATCATCCGTTCCGAAGCCGTCTTGCTCCCGCTCTGGATCTCAGTGATGCTCGATGCGACCTCTTCGGTTGCCTGCTGCGTGCGCTCCGCGAGCTTGCGCACCTCGTCGGCCACCACCGCGAAGCCTCGACCATGCTCGCCGGCGCGAGCCGCCTCGATCGCGGCGTTCAGAGCGAGCAGGTTGGTCTGATCCGCGATCTCGTTGATCGTCGTCAGGATCGCGCCGATCTGCTCCGCCCTCGACCCGAGCGCGTCCACGGCTTGGCTCGTCTGCTGCACCTGCTCGGCGATCGCGTTGATCTCAGACACCGTCAGCGACACCACCTCGCCGCCCTCGGTCGCGTAATTGCCCGCTGCCGTCGAACGCGTCGCCACATCCTGAGCCTTGCCTGAGACCTCCTCAATCGAAACGCTCAACTGCTCGACCGCCGCGGCAACCTGGTTCAGCTGCTTCCGCTGGTTGTCGACCGAGCTCGACATCTCCTCGCTCGTCGAGGCCACCTCAGTAGCCGCACCGGCCACATCCTGGGCCGTCGCGCTCACCTTGCCGATAAGATCCGCAAGCGACACCTGCATCTGATTGAGATCATTGGTGAGCATGCCCACCTCATCCTGCGAAGTGACCTTCAGAGGCTCCTGCGTCAGGTCGCCGTCGGCGATCACGCGAAGGCGAGCCGTGACCCGGCGAATGGTCTTCACCACACCCGACACCACAATGAAGCCGAAGCTGCTCGCAGCCGCGATACCCGCGACCGCCGAAACCACCAGCATCGTCACCGCCGCCGCGAAGCTTGCGTCCGCGGCCTCCTGGTCAGTCTGCATCTGCTCGTCGTTCGCGTCGGCGATCTGCCGCATGTTCGCGGCCGCCGCCTCAAACGTCTTGCGCCCCTCGTTCGCCGACATCTCCATCGCGAAGGTATTCGACGCCTCGCGAGACAGTTCACGCACACGGTCATAGGTTGCCAACCACGCCTCGTACTCCGCGTCAAATTCTGCGAGTGCTGCCCGTCCTTCGTCCGTCGCCAGCTCCGCCAACTCGGCCCGGCCGGTCCGGATCGTGGCCTCCAGCTGCTCGATCGTTGCCGCGATCGCGTCCATTTCCGCTTCGGTTTGTGCGAGGATGAGGTTCTTCTCGCAGCGGTGCATCGCAAGCAAGTTCTGGACCAGCTGAGCGGAGGTCATCGCGGCGTCGGTCGCCCGATCCGCCTCATTGAGCAGACGCGCCGTTACCTCGTCCGCGTTCTCGGTCAGGTCGGCCATGAGCTGCTCGGCCATCGCGTCGTTTCGTTCTGCGATCGCCCGCAGCGTCGCCTCGAGCCGATCGAATTGCGCGCGACCCTTTCCCCCGCTCAACTCAGCGGCCTGCTTGTTGGTGTTGCGCCGGCTCGCCTCGCGTACCTGATTGGAGTAGTTCGTGAAGCGGTTGTAGTCCGCGCGGAACGCTTCGATCTGCTCCTTGCCGGCCGGCGACGCGATCTCCTCAAGTTCCGCGATCCGTGCGAACATTGATGTCTCACGCTCGTTGATAGACGCCGCGAACTTATTCATGTCCTCTTCGCTCTGAGCCAAGATCAGGTTCTTCTCCTCGCGGTGGATGCCGAGCAGATCCTGCTCGATCCGCGCCGAGAGCAGCTGCCGCGTGCTCGTCACCTGCACGATGTGGTGCAACCGCTCGTTGATCGAGTCCAGCCGGTCGTACCCAATGAACGCCAAGCTCCCCGCGGTGACGGAAAGCAGGCCAACCGTTGACATCAGCTTGGTCCGCACGCTCAAGTTTGAAAACATGACGAAGTCTCCGCATACGCGTTCTGGCACCTTGACGCCCTGCGCCAAATCTTCAGCGGATATCGGGATCTTCGCCCCGGCTATTGCGTCCTCGAAGAGAACGGAAGGCCTCAACCATCGGTATTGACAGTCAGTTACTAGGTCGGGGGGGGGCAAAATTGTCTATGTGACGATCAAGAAAGCAACGAAACGCCCGCGGTTTCATTGATTTCACAGATCAACACCGACCGCCGCGCGGATCGTCGGCTCAGAGCCCCATCGCCTTCGCCATCGCCGCCCCCATGTCCGCCGGGCTCTCGGCGACCGTGATGCCCGCGGCCTTCATCGCCTCGATCTTGCTCTCGGCCGTGCCCTTGCCGCCGGCCTCGATGATCGCGCCCGCGTGGCCCATCCGCTTGCCCGGGGGGGCCGTCCGACCCGCGATGAACCCCGCCACCGGCTTCGACACATGGTTCTTCACATACGCCGCCGCGGCCTCCTCGTCCGTGCCGCCGATCTCGCCGATCATCAGGATCCCGTGCGTGTCAGGGTCGTTCTCGAAGAGCTCGATCGCGTCGATGTGGTTCATCCCGCGCACCGGGTCGCCCCCGATCCCGATGCAGGTCGACTGGCCAAGCCCGAGGTTCGAGGTCTGCCACACCGCCTCGTAGGTCAGCGTGCCCGAGCGGCTGACGATGCCCACCGCCTTGCCCGTCTTCGCCTCGCTCACGTGCGTGTGGATGTAGCCCGGCATGATGCCGATCTTGCAACCCGACTTCGTGTACGGATCCTCACCCGACGCGCCGCCGCCCGTCTTGGGGCCCGGCGTGATCACGCCCGGGCAGTTGGGCCCGACCAGCACGATCCGGCTCGACGCGTCCCGCCCAGCGTTCATCTCGTCCAGCACCGAACGCACCTTCACCATGTCCTGCACCGGCACGCCCTCGGTGATCGCGCAGATCAGCTTCACGCCCGCGTCCGCCGCCTCGAGGATCGCGTCGCCCGCGAAGGGCGGCGGCACGAAGATCATCGTCGCGTCCGCGCCAACGCCCTTCACCGCCGCCTCGACCGTGTCGAAAATCGGCAGCCCGTTCTCGTCCTTCTGCCCGCCCTTGCCGGGCGTCACGCCGCCCACGACCTTCGTGCCGTAGCGGTAGCACCCCTTCGTGTGCACCGCGCCGAACGACCCGGTGATGCCCTGACAGATGACCCTGGTCGACGCGTTGACAAGCACAGCCATGATCGGCTCCTGATTGGTCCCGGAAGCAAGAACCGCAGGATAGCCGCCGACCCATCGCCCCGCCCGTCCGCACCCGGCCCTCAGCCGCCGGCTCTTAGCAGCCGGAGTTGTAATTCGCGATCCACGCGTTGAAGTCCTGCGGCGAGCACAGCCCGTCGCCGTTCTGATCGCACGCCGGCGCGTTCGCGTTGAACGCGGCGATCCACGCGTTGAAGTCCTGCGGGCTCACCACGCCGTCGCCGTTGGTGTCCGCCGGGCAGTCGTCGCCCGCGATGTCGACGCGGATGATCGCCCGCCCCAATGAGCCGCTCTGGCCCTGCAGCGCCGCGTTGACCAGCGCCTGCCCGTTGTCGTTGATGTCCACCCCGCCGCTGAAGCCCGTGATGGTCGCCGGCCCCGCGTCGGTGTCGACGAGCGTGCCCACCGCGGCGATCTCGAGCAGGTCGACGCCGTCGCCCACGAACACCGCCGCCTGGCCCGCCGCGTTGAACGCGCGGAAGACGATCCACCCGTCGTTGTTGATCCGCGGGTTGAAGAACTCGAGCCCGCTCACGACGCCGTCGTCCGCGTCCGCGTACACGATGACCGTCCCGTCGGGGTCGACGCCCACGATCTCGTCGCCCCCGCTCGTGAAGGTGTTGATCGCCACGCGCCCCGCGTCGTTGAGGTCCGTCCCGTTCAGGAACCCCGTGAAGGTGTCGCCGCTGGGAGACACATCCCCCGCGACCAGCGCCGGCACGAACGAGCCGTCCGCCTCGAACACGAACACACCGTCCGCCGCACCCGCACGGTTGCCCCGGCACGAGATCTGACGCGACTCGTTCCACCCCAGCGTGCTGCCCAGGAAGGTGAACGGCAGCGAGTCGTCCACCGCCACCGGCACGAACGCCGTCCCCTCGTAGTACCCGATCGCGTCGTTCAAGGAGAACTCCGCGCGCGTCGCGATCGTCCCCTCACTGTTGATCGTCGGCGTCCCCCACCCGCTCGCGCCCAGCGGGTTCGTTGTCAGACGGCTCGTCACGCCCGTCGAGATCTCGTGCGTCCACACGCCCCAGTTCAGCGGGTTCGGGTCCAGCGTCGTCACACGCCACACCACCGTCCCCGCGTCGTTCAGGCTCGGATCGCTCGTCGAGAAAAACGCCGGCGACACGCTCTGGCCGTTCACCCACACCACCCGATCAATGTTCGAATCAAAGTAGCTGAACACCACATCGCCGAGGTTGTTGATCCGCGGCGTCACATTCGTCACCTGGCTCATCGACGGCAGCATGAACCTTGGCCCGTCAAAAACGCCGCGGGCCAGCACCTCGTACCCCGCCACCGTCGGCGGCAGCTGCCCAATCGCCCCCGCGGCCACGCACGCACCAACCAGACCCGCAACACATCCACGAACCATCAGCGCTCACCCCTTCAACAAAGCACGACGCATCTCGTCCGAATGTACCAGCCGACCACCGCCCCTCCAAGACCGGCGCGGCACAACGCGCGAACCGGCCCCCTACCGCTCGCTCGCACCGGGCTGCTTGTACACCACGCCCGCCTTCATCACGAACACCACCCGCGCGAGCGCGCTCACATCCTCCAGCGGGTCGCCCTCCACCGCGATGATGTCCGCGACCATGCCCGGCTCGATCGTGCCGATGTCCTCCAGCCCGCACAGGTCCGCCGCGTTGATCGTCGCCGTCCTGATCGCCTCGTTCGCCGGCATGCCCGCCTCGGTCATGTACACGAACTCCAGCCAGTTCGTCCCGTGCGCGCCGACACCCACATCGGTCCCGAACGCGATCTTCACCCCCGCCTCGTACGCCTTCTGGAAGCTCCCCTGGATCTGCGGCCCAACCGCCGCCGCCTTCTCCCGGATCGCCGGGTTGAACCACTCCGCCTCGCCGCTCTTCTCCGCCACGAACCGGCCCGCGTGGATCGTGGGCACCAGATACGCGCCCGTCTCGAGGAACAGCCCGATCGCCTCGTCGTCCAGGTATGTGCCGTGCTCGATCGAATCGACGCCCGCGCGCAGCGCCGCCTTGATCCCGTCCGCCCCGTGCGCGTGCGCCGCGACCTTGCGCCCCATCATCCGCGCCGTCTGCACCACCGCCTCGATCTCGTCGTCGAACATCTGCTGGTCCGTGCCCGCCGCGGTGTTGCTCAGAACGCCCCCCGTGGCCGTGATCTTGATCAGGTCGCTCCCGCGCTTCACCCGCTCGCGCACGGCCTTGCGCATCTCCGCCGGCCCGTCGGCGATGCCGTCCAGGGGGCCCACCTCGGGCCGCAGGTACGGCTGGATCCCGTTGGTCAGGTCCGCGTGCCCGCCCGTCACCGCGATGCTCTTGCCAGCCGCCAGAATCCGCGGGCCCACCACATCGCCGCTGTTGATCCGGTCCCGCAGCGCATAGATGTCCTCCCCGAAGCTGCCCACGTTCCGCACCGTCGTGAACCCCGCCATCAGCGTGCGCTCGGCGTAGACCGTCCCGTCGATCGCCGAGTGCGCCATCGTCTCGGTCAGCGTCCGACGCAGCCGGATCGACATCGGCGGCAGCTCGTGCGTCAGATGCGTGTGGCAATCGATCAGGCCGGGCAGGATGTAACTGTTGCTCAAGTCGATGTGCCGAGTCGGCTCTTCTCCCGGTGCCGCATCAATGAAGAGATGCCCCGGGAACACACGCTCGATCCGCCCGTCGACGATCACTACCGAACTCTCGCCCATCGGCGCTTGCCCCGGGACCGCCAGCAGCTGGCCGCAGTGCAGCACCACACGCTTCTGCGCGTGCGCCGTTGCAACAACAAAGAGCGCCACCATAGAAAAGCACACAAGCGTCTTGAGAAATCCAGACATCAATTGAGATCCTTTTGGCAAGTTTTCGAGACCAGCCGGCCCCTTTTTGAACGAGTCCACGCTTACGCTTCGCACCTATGGCATCGCTGCGCGATCAGATCGGCAAGCGGCAGGACTTCGACCTCCCCGAGGAAGAGGCCTACCTCAACGTCATCCGCACCGCCGCCCTCTTCACCTGCGAGTTCAGCCGACTCTTCAAGGCCCACGGCCTCGGCCAGTCAGGATACAACGTCCTCCGTATCCTCCGCGCCGCCAGCAACGAAGGCCGAACCTGGACCGCCATCCACGACGACCTCGTCGTCCCCGCGCCCGATGTCACCCGACTCGTCGGACGACTCGAACGCGACGGCTTCGTCACCCGCAAACGCTGCAACCGCGACCGCCGCGTCATCCGGGTCTTCATCACTCCCCGAGGCCAGGCCGTCGTCGATGCCCTCGACGAACCGACGCGACGGCTGCACAAACAGCTCATGGGCCACCTCACCCACGAGCAGCTCCTCGACCTCAGCCGGGCCCTCGAACGCGCCCGCGAATCGCTCGAAGCCGCTCAGAACGCCTCGTCAAGGAACGGCGAGGCTTGACCCCCGCCACCTACCGCCGATGCACCACCCCGAACCGGGGCCCGAACCGGGATTGGCGCTGGCGGGGGCAGCCACCTCCCCCAACCGGAATCAGGCCCGGGGAATATACCTGTTTCAACAGTGATTTGACCCCGCGGAGCTCGCCCCGCCGCGACGCGACGGGCAAGCCGGGAGACGCACC
>DAIOTV010000057.1:15268-17698 GCA_036751825.1 Phycisphaerales bacterium | reverse complement strand
ACATGGACACCTCGGGTCTGATCGTGCTCGGGCTCGACCCGCACGCGCAGCGGTTTCTGTCGCTGCAGTTCGAGCGGCGCCGAGTCGGCAAGCGGTACCTCGCGCTGGTTGATGGCTCGCCCGCCGGCGAGACGGGCCTGATCGATCTGCCGCTGCGCGTCGACTGGCCGAACCGGCCCCGGCAGATCGTGTGCTTCGACTCGGGCCGGCCGGCGCAGACGCGGTGGCGGTTGCTGGCACGGGAGACCGACCGCACGCGGCTCGAACTCGAACCGATCACCGGGCGGACGCACCAGCTTCGCGTGCACCTTGCCGACCCTCGGGGGCTCGGGGCGTCGATCCTGGGCGACCCGCTCTACGCGGAGGGTCCGGCCCGCGACGACTCGCCGAGGCTTATGCTGCACGCCGCCCGGCTGAGCATCCGGCTGCCCGGCACGCGCCGGCTGGTGGATTTCGAGGCGCCCGCTTCATTCTGAAACCGGCCGGTGGGAGGCTGAAAGCGGCGTGTGGTAGGATCCGAACAAGCTTGCCGAGCTTTGCCGCCACCAGGAGAACGACCATGCTGCCGCACACGCTTCAGACGCTGGCCACGGGTTTCGCGATCGGCGTCACGCCGCTCGCGATCGCTCAGAACGACGAGCCGCTCGTCGATGTCCGGTACAAGGGTCTCGCCGAGATCCGGCCTGCCGAGAAGGACGCAGCGGCGCACGCGGCGCTGATGAGCCTGGGCTCGCGCCTCCGCATGCTGCCCCGCGAGATCCCCGACTTCAACGCCGACCGCAAGTCGATCGATGCGTTGTGGAAGCTGGCGACCGGCTCGGGCGGCCTGATGATCTGGGAGGGCGAGGGCGCGCCGGTCGTGTCGGTCACGCTCGTGCCGCTGGGCGGGACCGAGGGCATGATGCCGGCGCTCGCGGACCTGCTGGGCGACGCGGGCGGTCCCGATGTCACGGTCAACGAAGACGGTTCGATGAGCCTCACCACGCCCACGGGCGGGACGATCCTGCTGTCCGAGGCCGTCGGTGACGACGGCGAGGCCGTGGCGATCCGGCTGGGCGAGGCGCCGCTGGCGTCCGCCTCGCCGCGGAGCTTCGAGCTGCCCGCCAACAGCGAGCCGGTGCTGTCGATGTCGCTCGAACTCGGGCGGATGATCGGCATGTTCGGCGACCTGATGCGGGAGCAAGAGCCGCAGGCCTTCGAGCAGTTCGACCGGTTCGGCTTCCTGAACGCCGGCGATGCGCGGCTTGACGTGGCGTACGGCTCGGACGGCAACGCTGGCTTCCTCAGCGCCCGGCTGACCGAGGCGAGGCCTTGGCTAGGCCGGTTCTTCGGCGACGGCGCGTTCGCCAAGAATGACCTGCGGATCGTCCCGCGCGACGCGGTGCTGGTCGCGGCGACCAGTGCCGACTTCCAGTGGGTGCTTGAGATCGTCACCGCGATCGGCGAGGACATGGGGCGGGACTTCGTCGCACAGGTCCGCGAGGGCTTCGGCATCGACCTGGACTCGGGGCTGCTCTCGAATGTCGGGCCGCGATGGATCTACTACCAGGCCGATTCGACGGGCGGCGGCGGGCTGCTGTCCGGCGTGCTGCTCGCCGAGATCCGCGATCCGGAGGCATTCAAGCAGACGCAGGCCTCGGCGCTCGTGCACGGCAACCAGTTCGGATCGGCGCTGGGCCGGGGGTATGTCCGCTCGCGCGAGTGGCAGCTCAACGGCGGCACGGTCTGGTCGGCGGTGTTCCCGGGTATCCCCGTGCCGATCGAGCCCTCGTGGACGATCGTTGACGGCTGGCTGGTCGCGGCGGCGACGCCGATCGGGCTGACCTCGGCCGTCGCGGCGATGAACGGGCCCGACTCCGTGCTCGACAACCCGCTCTTCCAGCAGGCCGTGGGCGACCGCTGGCCCGGCGATCCGGTGGTGCAGGTGAACTTCGTCGACACGCCGCGGATGGCGGCGCGGGGCTACGGCGCGATGAGCCTCGCCGCCTCGGCGCTCGCCAACGCCGCGCGGCAGCCCTTCAACCCGGGCGCCGAGCCCGGCACCATCATGCCGGCCTACGGAGTGTTCACCGACGGCGTCCGCCCCACGGGTGGGGTGGTCACCTGGGACGGCGACGACCTGGTCCAGCGCGTGTCGATGGACGCCTCGGCGATGGTCCAACTCGCGGCGGTCGTCAGCCAGAGCGGCACGCTCCTCGCGCCGCAACTGATCGCTGCGCAGGCCGGCGTGATGCTGCCGGCGCTCGGCGAGGCCCGGCAGTCGGCGCGGGCGGCGCGGTCGTCCGTGCAGATCCGGAGCCTCGTGCAGGCCGCGATCGTGCTGCACCAGGACGACCCCGATGCGCAGGTCACCCTCGACCGCATCGTCGAAGCCGGCATGATCACGCCCGACATGCTGCAGTCGCCCCTCGGCGGGCCCTGGGACGGCGG
>DAIOTV010000057.1:0-15258 GCA_036751825.1 Phycisphaerales bacterium | reverse complement strand
CTGGCCAGCGCCGACCCCGGCCTGATCGTGGCGATGGACCGCACGATGTATGTCGACGGCTGGGAGACGGTCAACATCGGCTTCGCCGACGGCCGGGTCGAAGCGGTTGCGTTCTGGGAGGCCCGCGAGCTGATGAACGAGCCGAAGAACGCCGGCCTGCGCGAGCAGTGGAATCTCGAGGACTGATCCTCGCGGCCCTGCGCTAGACCACCCGAACCGGCACGGCCGGATCGGTTGTCAGGCCGATCTCGTGCAGGATCGAGGCCAGTTCGCGGGCGTCGCGCTCGCCGAACGAGCCCTCGTCGAAGCTGTCGGCGTCGAGCACGCCCCAGCAGACGCCGTCGTCGTCGATGCAGGGGATGACCAGCTCGCTCGTGTCCCTCGGATCGCACGCGACATAGCCGTCGCCCAGGTTCTGAACGTGCATCACGACGAGCGTGGCTTTGCCGGTGGCGCTCTGCCCGCAGGCGCCGTGCAGCCCGATGGGCGAGCAGGCGGGCTTGTCCCGTCGGGGGCCGAGCCGCATCTCGTCGGCGCCGGGCTCGAGGGTGTAGAACCCGATCCAGCTGACGCCGGTGGGGGCCAGGTGCCCCCAGAAGGCATCGACGGCGATGCGCGTGACGCCATCGCGTGTCATGCCGGGGCGCACGCGATCGCGCAGGACGCTGCGGAGGCGTCCGTAGTCACGGTCGGCGGATGGCATCGGATCAGAGGGTTGCCGAGGTGTACGGCAGCAGGCCCATGTAGCGGGCCCGCTTGATGGCCTGACCGATCATGGCCTGCTCGCGGGCGGTGGTGCCCAGGCGCTTGCGGCCGTAGATCTTGCCGTTGGGGCTCAGCATCCGGCGGAGCTCTTCGACATTCTTGTAGTCCACGTACACGTGGCCCGAAGCGGCGGTCTCGGTGACCCTGGGCTTGGGGCCCGGTCCGAAGCGGTTGAATCGGCTCATTGGCGGCTCCTCGTCGCGGTCTGTGTCGGCCGGCGCAGCGTGCGCCGGCGACGGGAGGGGTGCGAAACAGACCTCAAGTGTAGGCACGCCGACGCCGGATCAGGCAAACTCGACATCGTCGGCGTTGTCGGCATCGCCGTCGGCGGGCTCGTCGGGGTCGAAGAGGGCATCGGCCGAGGCCCGTCCGCCGCCGACGATCAGGGCGATCAGTCCCAGGGCCCCCAGGACGGCGTTCTGGATGAGGTTGCAGGCTCCGACCGCGTCTCGGCAGAAGCCCTTGAGGTCGCCGAAGCAGCCGCAGTCGGTGATCTCGATCTGACGGGCCATGACCGAGTAGATCGCCGCGCAGAACGCCCCGAGCAGGACGAGGATGATCGTCGCCGCGGCCCGGGTCCAGAGCCCGGCGAGCAGGAACAGGCCCGCGACGAGCTCGAGCCAGGGCACGAGGAAGACCGAGACGGCGACGAGCGCGTTCTCGCCGTTGTCGTCGAGCATGAAGCCCGGGACCTGGAACTTGTCGATGGCGGTCGCGAAGCTCTGCGGGTCGGTGATCTTGTTGAGGGCGGCGATGAAGAACAGCTGCGCGAGCGCGATGCGGGCGAGCAGCGAGAGCACGCTCTCGACCTTGGAGGCGTTGGGCGCGCCCTGGAGCCTGGAGTGTCGGGAAGCCATCGGCGTGTTACTCCGCAAACGGGTCGGGGCCGGACGAGGTCGGCAAACCGGCATCCGCCCATGTCTGGAAGCCGTCGACGAACACATGCGTCTGCGTGAAGCCGCGCAGATTCTGGAGCATCTCGGCGACGCGGTGCGAGTCGTCGCAGTCGCCGCCGCCGCAGTAAATGACGATCGGCTTCGACGGATCGATCACGTCGAGCGCGAACATCGCCGAGTTGGCTTCGAGCGCCGCGGGCGAGATGCTGAGCGCGCCCTCGATGTGCCCGGCTTCGAACTCGCTGGCGACGCGGGCATCGACGAATGTGGCGAGCTGGTTCTCGTGCAGGGCCCGGGCGGTGGCGAGATCGATCTCGAGGGAGTCGAGCGTGATCGCGCCGGCGGCGCCGGCGTCGCCCGGCGCCGGCTCGTCAACACGATCGGGAACCGCCTCTGGACCCGCGTCGGTACTCGCCCCTGCCGTGCCCGCGTCGGTGCCGGGCTGGCTGGTCGGTGGGATGCTGAGCGTCAGCGGGGGCGGCGGCGCGGGATTGGCCTTGAGCTGGACGGGCCAGGCCGCGCCGAGCTGGATGCCCGCCCCGACGGCCGCGATCACGAAGATCACGATCACCTTGAGAAGATAGCTGCTCATGTCACCACGGTATCCGATTCCGTGCGTCGGTGCCGGTCAGCGCGACCGGACGACGCCCGCGACGTTGGTGGAGATGACACGCTGGCCCGGGGCGTCGGTGACGACGACCAGCCGGCCGCGGACGATCCGCATGGTCTCGCTGACCTCGCCCTTGAATGTGATGGTGTGGCCCACCCGGCCGTCTTCGGCCGAGAGCGGCTCGTGCGAGGTCTCGATCAGGGCCTTGTCCGCCTCGCTCATGTCGCTGGTGATGAAGAGCACCCGCTCGATGTTGAACGCGCGGTCCTTGTTGCTGAACACGGTGACGGTGTGCTCGAAGACGCCGCCCGGCTCGAGGGCACCGAGCCGCACGACGGCCGGGTCCACCCGCACATCGCCCGACACGTTCACCACAGCGCGGACTTCCTTCTCGGTCGCCACCGGGTCGTTCGTGCGGATCATCAGCTTCGCGTCGGTCCGACCGATCGGGGCCTCGGGCTTTAGCGTGATGCGGATGGTCGTCTCGCCGACGCTGGTCATCGCGCCGGTGATCGGGTCCTCGCGCTGGACGGTCTGGGTCCCGAGGATCTCGGTTTCGAACATGTCGTCCCGGCTGGCGATCGCCTCGGTGACCGTGAAGTCCGGCGTCATGCCGCGGACATTGATCTCGACCGAGGCCTCGTCGCCCTGGTCCACATTGCCGAACTGGGCGAGGCCCTCGACAACCTGAACACGCTGGACGACGAAGCTGTTCACCGGCAGGACCCGCGGCGCGTTCGAGCCCTCGGGCGTAATCGAGATGGTCTTCCGCTGGCTGCCCTGGCGGTTCCGGGGGTCGAAGCGAACGGTCATCTCGATCGATTCGCCCGGCTGGAGTTCGTACTTCGGCAGGCCCGGAACGGTGCAGCCGCAGCTGGCCCGGACGCCCTCTTCCCGCGAGATGCGCATGACCTCGTCGCCCGAGTTCGACAGGGTGACCACCTTCTCCACGATGTTGGAGTCGTCGATCTGCCCGAAATCGACCTCTTCCGGCTCAAAGACCAGCGCCGGGCCGGCGACCTGCCCGGCGGGCTGCATCGTGGCGGGGGCCGACGAAGACGGCTGGGCTGCGGCGCCAGCGCAGAGGCCGAGCGAGGCGACGAGAGAAACGGTGGTCAGCGTACGCATCGGTGCGTCTCCTCCGGCGGGTACGACAGCGGCCCCGCGCGTGGCGTTCGGTTGCGGGCAACAGAGACCGGATTGTACGGCACCGCCGCCCGGAGGTTCACCGTTTTTGCCCCGCCGGCGGTCTGAAGGCGGCCCACGCCCACCTGTGCCCCCGGCTTATCGCGATCTCCAACCGATAAACGGTTTTTGATTGGATTTCGGGTCGAGAGGGCGGGTCTATTAGGTGGCGGCGAAGTCTCGGGCGGTTCCGGTCGCCTCGTGGGCCTCGGCGAGGCGATCGAGGGCGATGGCGTAGGCCGCGGTGCGCAGGGTGATCGATTTGGTGTGGGCAAGATCCCAGACGGCCTTGAACTCTTTGGCCATCTTGGCCTGCAGCTTCTGGTGCACCTCTTCGAGGTCCCAGTAGTAGCCGGCCTTGTTCTGCGCCCATTCGAAGTAGCTGACGGTGACGCCGCCGGAGTTGGCGAGGATGTCGGGGATGACGACCACGCCACGCTCCGCAAGGGCGTCGTCGGCGTCGTTGGTGAGCGGGCCGTTGGCGAGTTCGAGGATGTAGCGGGCCTTGACGCCCTCGTGGTTGTCGGCGGTGATGGTGTTCTCGAGCGCGGCGGGGACGAGCAGGTCGACATCGAGGTGCAGCAGGTCTTCGCACGAGATGGCCTTGCCCTGGCCCTGCACGCGGCCCTTGCTGCTTTTGACCTCGATGAGCGTTGCCACGTCGAGGCCGTTCTCGTCGTAGACGCCCCCGCGGGAATCGCAGGCGGCGACGACCTTGTAGCCGGCGTCGGCGGCGAACTGGGCGAAGTACTGCCCGGCGTTGCCGAAGCCGTGGATGGCGATGGTGGTGTTGCCGCGGTCGAGGCTCTTGAGGCTGACGAGCTGCTCGATCTGGTAGAACCCGCCGCGCGCGGTGGCGTCGTTGCGGCCGAGCGAACCGCCGAGGGCGATGGGCTTGCCCGTGATCACACCCGGCTCGCGGCGGCCGACGATGGCGCAGTACTCATCGAGCATCCAGGCCATGACGGTCGCGTTGGTGTAGACATCCGGTGCGGGGACATCGACGTCGACGCCGACCACATGGGCGATCGATCTCATGAAGGCCCGGCTGATGCGTTCGAGCTCGGCGTTGCTGAGTTCCTTGGGGTTGCAGATCACGCCGCCCTTGCCGCCGCCGTAGGGCAGGTTGGCGACGGCGCACTTGACGGTCATCCAGAACGCCAGGGCCATCACCTCGTCGCGTGAGACGTCGGGGTGGAAGCGGATGCCGCCCTTGGCCGGGCCCCGTGAGTCGTCGTATCGGCAGCGGTACCCGGTAAACACGCGCTCGGTCCCGTCGTCCATGCGGACGGGGAACGACACCTCCGTGAGCAGTTTCGGTGCGCGGAGCCGGTTGATGGTTTCGGGGTGAGCGTCGGAATACTCGGCCGACGTGTCGAGGCGTTCGATGGCTTTGGCAAAGACGTTCGATCCGGACATGATCGCGCTCCCTGTCGGCTGCGAGTGCGGCCGCGGCCGGAGCGTAGACCGACCGGGGGTTTGCTTTCCGTGCAGGGTTTCAGTAATCGGATCCCTGCACGCCGTCCGGCGTGTTGTGCAGCCGCCGGATGTCGCCGAGGTTCAGCGGGTTGGGCGCCCCTTCGGCGGCTTCGAGGGGGTTCAGCGTGTCGGCGTGCCCGTCAGCGAAGGCCATGGGGGTGAGGGCGTCGTAGTGACCCTCGACAATGTCCGGCTGCTCGCGGAGATAGGTCAGATCGGAGTCGTAGAGCATCGCCTTGCTCGACGGGCTGCGGACGTCGCTCGGTCTCGTCGGCGCGATCAGCGTGTCGTCGGCCTCGGCCGGGCTGGTGCGCGTGCCCGACCAGTTGCGAGGCCGGGCGAAGAACCCGTGCGCGAACTCGTAGCTGACAACCTCAGTCGGCTCCCGGTCGCCCAGGATGTCCTCGATCGACTCGAGCGACTTGTCGCGGCCCGGCGAGACCCAGGTCGGGAAGCCCTCCTCCCACGGCGTGATGTCGGCGACGAGGGCGGGCCAGAGCGTCGCCATCGGCCAGATGTCGCTGATCGCGATGATCGCGATGCCCTCGGGCGCGTACCACTTCATGCTGTAGACATCGTCCGGCAGTCCGGCGTCCTCGCCGACCTTTCCCGGGAACGGGTAGACCCGGTGCGCCCCGGTGTAGAGCTCGAACGTCTGAGCGATCGAGCGCGTGTTGGCGAGGCTCAGCGTCTGCCGGGCCCTCGTGCGGGCGCCGCCCAGCGCGGGGAGGATGATCCCGATCAGCAGCCCGATGATGGCGATGACGACCAGCAGTTCGATCAGCGTGAAGCCGTGGCGTGTGCGCTGCATCAGTTGCCCCCTTCTTGTTCGGCGCTCGGCGTGGCGTTCTGGACCTTGCGGACGGCGTCCAGAACGCGGCGCATCAGGTCGGGATCGGTCGAGTCGATCGTCATCCCCGCCGGCTGCCAGGCCTGGGCGGTCTTGCTGTAGCGGAGGGTGAGCACGAGCCGGAGGTCGGGCCGGTTGCCCTCGGCGTCCTTCGATCGCATGGGGATCTCAACGGTTCGCAGCCGGCCTGCCGCGTTGTCCGCCAGGGCATCCGGGAAGGTGCGCTCGAACGAGGTCATGAGCGAGATAACATCGCGTTCGATCTCGTTGCCTTCGGCGTCGACATCGGTCGTGCGGCTGCGGTTCACGCTCATGTTGCCGAGGGCAGCGGGCGGCTCGTCCGGCGTCGACACCTTGATGCCCGCCGGGTCGGCCGAGGCGTGCTTGAGCACGGCCTGCATGATGGCGTCGAGCACGGAGCTGGAATCGTGGTCGGTGTCGCCGAGGGCGAGGATGGCGTCCCGGGCGCTGCCCTCGCCGGCGATCGCGGGGGCGAGAAGGCCCACGAGGTCGCCGCCCAGCCCGTCGCCGGCCTCGCCCGAGGCGTCGACCGCTCGGCCGAGGGCATCAGCGAGGTTTCGAGCGTCCGACGCGTTGGCCACGCGTTGGAAGGTGTACGCCGAGTCGCCCTCGGTCCAGCCGAGGTCGACCGGGTCGGGCGCGGGCCGGTCTCGGTGCTGGGGGACTTGCGCGGTGCCGTCGGCGGTGACAATCCGCGGCTTGGCCTGATCGGTCCGCTCGCTCCGCGTCGGCAGCAGCCCTCGGACGGCGAGCAGCACCCCGCCCGCGGCGAGCACGCCCGCGGCCAGCAGCTTGAGACGATTCAACGCGAAGCCCCGGCGGATCGGTGATGTCGGCATGGCAGCAACCCTCGGTGTTGGTGCACCGGATGCGCGAGCGTTCAGGGGCCGTCACGCGAGACAAAGATCAGCCGGGCAGGGGCGCGGCTTCCGGCGACCGCATCAGGTCCGCCGCACGATCGAGGACGGCGTGCACCTCGGCCGAGCCGCGCGCGGTGCGGACGGCTTCCTGGAGCGGCTTGGCCGACGAGTGCGGGCTGTTCAGGGGCTTGACGAGCCACGAGATGCGCGTGCGGATCTTGTGCAGGGCGTAGTGATCGTCGCGGAACTGGCGCATGCGGTCGAAGTAGACGCGGATGATGCCGACGATGGCGTCGAGCGTCGGCTGCTCGGGCGTTGTGCTCGTGGTCTGCAGCGCCCAGGCATCGCGGAAGATCCACGGCCGGGCGAGCGCGCCCCGGCCGATCATCACGCCAGCGCAGCCCGTTTCACTGATCATGGCGACAGCGTCCTCGGCGGCTTTGACATCGCCGTTGCCCAGAACGGGGATGGTGCCGTTCGTGTGCGCACCGACCGCGTCAACGACGCGTCGGATGCCGTCGCGTCGGCAGTCGCCCTTGAAGCGCATCTCGGTCGTTCGGCCGTGAACGGTGATCGCGGCGCAGCCGACATCGACGAGGCGGCAGGCCAGCGTTTCGGCGCAGCGGTTGTCGACGGCGGCCTCGTCCCAGCCGAGCCGCATCTTGGCGGTCAGCGGGATGTGGTCGGGCAGGGCTCTGCGGATGGCCTCGGCGATGCGGACCGCGCCGGGCACATCGCACATGAGCTTGCTGCCGCCGTCTTTCTTGACGACCTTGTCCACCGGGCAGCCCATGTTGATGTCGACGACGGTGGCGCCGTGGTCGGCAGCCCAGATGGCGCCCTCGGCCATGAGCGCGGGGTCGGAGCCGTAGAGCTGCATGCCGACGGGTTTGTCGGCGTCGTTGGTCCGGGCGAGGTCGAGGGACTCCTGTGTGCCCCGGAGCAGGCCGTGGGGGCTGAGCAGGTCGGTGCAGGCGAGGCCGACGCCGCCGAGCTCGCGGCAGGTGATGCGCCAGGCGAGGTCGCAGTAGCCCGCCATGGGCGCGAGCATGAGGTTGCTCTCGAGAGCAACCGGTCCGATCTGGAGCGGGACGCCGATCACGGAGCGATTGTAGAGAAGGTGCAAGGCCGGGCCCTCGAATCGGATAGAGTCGCCGGCACATGTACCAGGCCCTTCTCACACGCCGTTACCTGACCAGCAAGGTCATGCCCCTGCTCGCCTCGGCGGCGGTGATGCTGTGCGTGGCGATGGAGCTGATCACCTGGTCGGTGATGGGGGGGTTCCTGAACCAGCTGATCGCCTCGGGGCGTTCGCTGATCGGCGATGTCGAGATCAGCCGACCCAACACGGGCTTTGCGCACTACGACGAGCTTGTGTCGATGCTCGAGGCGGACGAGCTGATCGTGGCGGCGGCGCCAACGATCGACGCCTACGGGCTGATCTCGCTCGGCGGGGGGCGGACGAGCTTCTGCAACATCAAGGGCATCGAGCCCGACTCGTTCGACGCGGTGACGGGCTACCGGGAGAGCCTGTACTGGAAACCGCTCGACGAGCCGTTGCCGAAGGACGAAGCGCGCGAGGATCCGAGGCTGGACCCGGAGCAGCGGGAGCTCTTTGCCGCGCTCGAGACGTTCGGCCGAACGCTGGAAGCGCCGGCGCAGGAGGGCCTGACCTCGAAGCCGCTGACGGTGCTGGGCCTTGAGGTCTTCAGCAAGCGGGGCCTCCGGACGCCGGCGGGGTTCGTGGCCGAGGACTGGACGACGCAGCGCGAGCTGACGGTGAACGTGCTGCCGACCGACCGCAGCGGGGGCTGGCTGGAGCCGACGGCTCGGCGGTTCGTGGTCGCCAACGAGTTCGCCAGCGGTGTGTACGAGATCGATTCGCGGACGCTGTATGTGCACCTCGACGAGCTCCAGGACATGCTGCGGATGGACGCGGCCGAGCGGGTGGAGCCAGGGCCGGTGGCCGTGGTGTACGACGAGGCGGGCAACGCGATCGGCTTCGAGTCGCAGGATGTGGTCGGCGTCGACCCCGCTCGCGTGACCTCGGTGCTGGTGCGGGGCGTCGACGACGCGGACCTGCTCGTGCTGCGCGAGCGGGTCAACGCGATCTACGGCGAGTTCGCCGCCAAGCACGGCAGCGAGGCGCCCGATCCGCGGTTCATCAACGTGCTGACCTGGGAAGACCGCAACGCGACGCTCATCGGCGCGATCAAGAAGGAGACGGGGCTGGTGCTCTTCATCTTCGGGATCATCAGCCTGACGAGCGTGTTCCTGGTGCTGGCGATCTTCTGGAGCATGGTGAGCGAGCGGACAAAGGATGTGGGCATCCTGCGGGCGATCGGCGCCAGCCGGCTGGGCGTGGCGTGGCTCTGGATCCGTTACGGGCTTGCGATCGGCGCAGTCGGCACGGCGATGGGCATCGGGCTGGCGTATGTGGTCATCACCAACATCAACGCGATCCACGACTGGCTGGGTTCAACGCTGGGCATCTCGATCTGGGACCCGGCGGTGTACTACTTCACCACGATCCCCGAGGACTTCGACGCGACGAAGATGGCGATCGTGGCCTCGGCGGGGGTGCTGAGCTGTGTGATCGGCGCCCTGGTGCCCGCCGCGAGGGCCGCCCGGATGGACCCGGTTCGGGCGCTGCGATTCGAGTGAGCAAGGCCATGATCTCTGCGAGCAACATCTCGAAGACCTACAGGCTGGGACGCGTGAGCGTGCCGGTGCTGCGCGGGGCGACCCTGTCGGTTGCCGAGGGCGAGTGGGTCGCGGTTCTTGGGGCTTCGGGCTCGGGCAAGAGCACGCTGCTGCACCTGCTGGGCGGGCTCGATCGCCCGGACCGGGGCTCTGGCGAGATCCGGTTCGGGGGCGTGGTGCTGGGGTCGCTGGGTGCGGCCGGCCTGGACCGGTTCCGGCGAACGCAGGTCGGGTTCGTGTTCCAGTTCTTCCATCTGCTGCCCGAGCTGACGGTGCTGGAGAATGTGCTGCTGGGCTCGATGGTCGGGCGGGGCCGGTTCGGGTATCTCCGCGAGCGGGCCGAACTGACGAAGCGGGCGGAGTCGATCATCGAGGCGGTTGGGTTGTCGCACCGGCGGAAGCACCGGCCGGCGGAGCTGTCGGGGGGCGAGCGGCAGCGGGTGGCGATCGCGCGGGCGCTGATGAACGACCCGCCGGTGATCCTCGCCGACGAGCCGACGGGCAACCTTGATCAGCAGACGGGCGGCGGTGTGCTGGACGCGCTTGCTGAGCTCCGACTGGCGACCTCCAGCGGCTCTCCCCGCACTATGATTGTGGTCACACACGACACCCGTGTGGCGGACCGAGCCGATCGTGTGGTGACGATCGCCGACGGCGTCGTTCAGGGGATCGCAGCGTCCGCTGGTGCGCGGTAGGATTTCGTTCGAAGCCCTGCTGGGTCCCGTGTCAAAGCCCTATCGTGGCGTTTGGAGCGCCGAGTCGACGTGACCATGCCAGCCTCATCTATCGAATCCGCCGCATCCGCCGTTCAACTGGTGGGTCGTTCGGGCAAGCCGGTGATCGCGAAGGTCAACCGCTTCGGTCATGGCACGCGCGTCTGCTTTTTGCACGGGCTGGTGGGCCTGAACGAGCACTGGGAGGTCGCGGCCCGGTCGATCGCCGATCGGGCCGAGTGCACCCTCTTTCAGCTGCCCCTGCTCCAGCTCAAGGGCGCCGACTGCTCGATCGACGGCGTCGTGGAGCTGACGGCCTCGTATCTCCGCGAGCATCTCGACGGGCCCGCGGTGCTCGTGGGCAATTCGTTCGGTGGCCATGTGGCCGTTCGGCTTGCGATTGAGGCGCCGGAGTCGGTCTGCGGGCTTGTGCTGGCCGGGTCGAGCGGCGTGATCGAAAGGACGCTGGTGCGTGAGGTTCAGCTCCGGCCGAGCCGCGAGTGGCTCGGAGAGCGGCTGAACGAGCTGTTCTACGACGATTCGTTTGTTCGCGACACCGACCTCGATCGCGCGCACGAGGAGCTGTCGAGGCGGTCGGGGGCACGGGCGATGATCAAGCTGAGCCGGTCGGCGCGGAAGGATCATGTGGGGGCGCGGCTTGGCATGGTGCGGTGCCCGGCGCTCCTGGTCTGGGGTCGGCAGGACGTGGTCACGCCCCCGGAGGCGGCCGAGCAGTTCCACGCGGCGCTGCCCGACTCGCGGCTGGTCTGGTTCGACGATTGCGGGCACGTGCCCATGATGGAGAAGTCGGACGAGTTCTCGGCGGAGATGCGGCGGTTCCTCGACACCATCGACCCCACCGCGAGCCAGGACCCGTGATCGAACGGCTCGATCGAGCCCCGTTGACGTGGACGGCCGGCGTCGGGTTGGCGCTCGAGGCGAGGCTCGCGCTGCGGGCGCCCCGCCTCGACAACACGGACTACTGGCGGCAGCACACCGCGTCGATCCAGCTCAAGCAGCTGCGCCGGACGCTCAAGACAATGCAGGACACCCGGCTCGGGCGAGCGTTCGGCTTCGCCGGCGTGGTCAGGCACCGCGGCGCGGACATGCTCAGGGCGTACCGCGAGGCGGTGCCCGTGCGCGATTACGAGGGCTACCGCCAGATGATCGTCGAGGCCCGCGAGCACGGGGCGCGGGACGTGTTCTGGCCCGGCCTGGTCCGGCACTACGCGCAGACGAGCGGGACGACGGCGGGCGACAAGTTCATGCCCCTGAGCCGGCAGATGTTCCGCAGCAACTTCCTCGCGAGCCTCGACATCTTCGCGAACCTGATGCGATGGGGCGTGAGCATCCCGAGGCTCATGTCGGGCAAGAGCCTCTTCCTGGGCGGGTCGTCGGCGGTGCGCGAGAACGAGCACGGCGTGTGCACGGGCGACCTGTCGGGCCTCGTCACCCCGCTGATCCGCTGGCCGCTGACAAAGGTCTACTCGCCCGGGCCCGAGATCGCGCTGATGGACGACTGGACGGCCAAGATCGAGGCGATGGCCCGGCTGACGGTCGACCAGGACATCCGGATGATCAGCGGCATGCCGAGCTGGGCGGGCGTGCTGTTCCAGCGGGTCGTCGAGCTCGCCCGCGAGCGCGGCCAGAAAGTCCTGAGCATCAGGGAGGTCTGGCCCAACGTCTCGCTTTTCGTGCACGGCGGGGTGAAGTATGCGCCGTTCAAGTCCAGGCTGGCCGAGCTGGTCGAGGGCGACCCCGCGGGCGACTTCCCGCTGCGGCTCGAGCTCTACCCGGCGAGCGAGGCGTTCGTGGCGTTGCAGGACGAGCGGGGCGACCCCGGGCTTCGCCTGTGCGCCGATCTGGGCAACTTCTTCGAGTTCGTGCCGGTCGAGGAGATCGCCGGCGCATCGCCGACGGCGCACGCGGCGTGGGAGGTCGAGAAGGGGCAGCGGTACGTTGTCGTGCTGACGACCTGCGCGGGGCTGTGCCGGTACATTCTGGGTGATGTGGTCGAGTTCGACACGGTCCCCGGTGATCTGTCGGGGCGGGGCGGCGACGGGCCGTGCCGGCTGCGGATCGTGGGCCGTCATCGCCTGTTCATCAATGCGTTCGGCGAGAACCTGATCGTGGAGCACATCGAGAACGCCGTGGCGGAGGCCGCCGAGGCGGTGGGGGTGCGGATCGGGGAGTTCACGGCGGGGCCGGTGTATCCGAGCGAAGCCAGCCGGGCGGGTCTGGAGCTGGTGATCGAGGCCGACCTGCCGGGCGAGGCCCGCGAACGGTTCCGCGAGGTGTTCGACGCGTCGCTGAAGCGGCAGAACATCGACTACACGACGAAGCGGAAGGACTCGCTGGGCATGGCCCCGCCCACGATCTCAACCTTGCCGGGTGGGACGTTCCACCGGTGGATGCAGAGCCGGGGCAAGCTCGGCGGGCAGCACAAGTGCCCGCGGTGCGCGAACCACCGCGACTTCGTCGAGGGCGTGCTCGCCGCGGGCGATCCGGTCGGGGCCTGAGGGAGGCGAAGCCGTGACCGACCTCGACCGACCCGACGGACCCGACCGACCCAGCCGCCTTGAACGGCCCGGCCCGCCCGGCCCGCCGGGGGGCGACGAGCAGGAGCCGGCCGGGCGGCTCGAGCGCGATCTCGAGACCCTGTCGCGGATCTGCCGGGAGCAGCAGGCCGAGATCCGGCTGCTTCGGCACAGGCTGGACCAGCTGCGGGCGAGCCGGTGGCGCCGGCTGGGCCAGCGGCTCGGGCTGGCGATGACGATGCCCTGGGAGAAGCCAGACCGGCGGGTCTGATCCGGGCGGTCGGTTTCGATTTTCCTTCCTGCTCGTGGTCGGCGAGCGTTCGTTCGACGCACTACAGTGGCCCCTATGACGCTCGCTCTGATTGATCCGATCCGCGAATTCATCCACGGGTTCATGACCACGCAGTTGTTCGTGTCGGTGCATGTGCTGCTGATCATGGTGCACATCATGCTCGGCGCGGTCGCGTATTGCACCTACGGAGAGCGGAAGGTGTCGGCGTACATCCAGGATCGCGTGGGTCCGAACCGCGTCGGGTTCGACTTCGGGCTGCCGTTCCTGCGGTTCTTCAAGGGGGCGCTCGGCCTGGGCCAGCCGCTGGCCGACGGCATCAAGTTCCTGCTGAAGGAAGACTACACCCCTCCGCGGGCGGACAAGATTCTGTTCACGCTCGCGCCGGCGGTGGTGGTGATCCCGGCGCTGCTGGGGTTCGTGATCCTGCCCTGGGGGGGCTACTTCTACATGCCGCCGATCGGGGAGATCCCCGTCATCGGCCCGATCGGCGAGTGGCTCTTCGGCCCGATCGGCGGGGAGATGGTGGTGGTGGCCGGCCTGAACGCGAATGTGGGCGTCATCTACCTGCTGGCGATCGCGTCGCTCGGTGTCTACGGCGTGGTGCTGGGCGGCTGGGCGTCGAACAACAAGTATTCGTTCCTGGGCGGGCTGCGGGCGACGGCGCAGATGGTCAGCTACGAGATCCCGCTCGGGCTCTCGCTCATGGCGGTGCTGCTGATTACGGGCACCATCATGCCCATGGGCATCATCGCGTATCAGCAGGAGAACGGGTGGCTGCTGTTCAGCCAGCCGATCGCGGCGGTGCTGTTCTTCGTGGCGATCCTTGCGGAGGCGAACCGCGCCCCGTTCGACAACGCCGAGGCCGAGCAGGAGCTGGTGGGCGGGTACAACACCGAGTACTCCGCGATGCGGTACGCGCTGTTCTTCCTGGCCGAGTACATGCACATGGTCACGAGCTGCGCGTTCTTCGCGCTGCTGTTCCTGGGCGGGTTCGGGCTGTTCGGTCTGCCCTTCACGGGCGTCGAGGACACGGGCCTGCTGGCGGTGCTGGTGAAGTTCGCCGTGTTCTTCGGCAAGGCGCTGCTGCTGGTGATTTTCATGATGGTCATCCGCTGGACCCTGCCGCGGATGCGGTACGACCAGGTGATGTTCCTCGGCTGGCAGAGCATGATCCCGCTGTCGCTGACGGTGGTGGTGATGACGGCGGTGATGGTGTTCTACGAGCTGACGGCGTGGTGGCAGCTTCTGGGCGCGAACGCCGCGCTTGTGGCGGGCCTGCTGCTCGTCCAGCCGCTGCTTCCCAAGCAGCCTCTCAACCAGAAGCTGAAGCTCTACGGCTCGCGGTTCAACCCGATGGAGGGCGAGCGGGTGTCGCACGCCGCCCCGGCGGGCATGGCGCGGGAAGACCGCCCCCACGAGGGCACGGCGCCCGCCTGAGCCGGCGGGTGAGGCGAGCGCCTCGATCCGTTAGTTACTGCCGGGTGCTCAGCTCGCTCGGGCGGTCGATGACGATGCTGATGGGCAGGATGAAACTTCGCCCGGCGAACGCGAGCGTCTGCCCGCTGACGGTTGCGGTCATCGAGTCGCCGTGGGTCTCGAGCGTCTGCTCGACGCTCTCGAGCAGTGCGCACGGCGCGATCACCAGCGGGGTGTCTAGGGGGATGTCGGTCTGATCGTTGTCGAAGGCGATGGCGAGCTCGCCCGCGTCGAGCCGAACGAACCGGCCTCGGCGGCGGGAGATCATCCGGCCCTCGGCGACCGGGGCGAGCGCGGCATCGTCGCCCGCGCCGATGCCCGAAATCACCGCACGCACGCCCGTGCGCTCGGCTTCGAGATCCTCGATGAGCGATTGGACGGCGTCGCTCAGCCCGTCCGCTGGGTCGTCGGGCTGCGCCCCGTCCGCGTCGGGGGGCGAGTCCGCGGCCGGTGTGGCCGGATCGCCGATCGAGGTGATGAGCACGTAGTTCTGGTCGTAGAACAGCGTGACACGCCCGGTGAGCCGAATCGGCGCGGCGGCGTTGTCGGGCCCGATCAGGCGTTGGAGTCGGCTGAGGATCTGGCTGGGCAGCACGATCATCGGTCGGACCTGCTCGCCGTCGTCGTTTCTGTCCGGCGTGAAGATCCAGGCCCCGGCGGGGGAGGCCCTGATCTCGCCCGGCTGCTCGACGAGGAAGCTGCCGTCGGGCAGCAGGCGGCCCTCGCCCGCGGCGGGCTCCGGGCGGTGGGGCCTGGCGGGGTCGAACCGGGGCGCCTCGGCCGGTGCCGCGGCGCTGGTTGAGGGCGGGGCGTCGGACAGCAGCGCTGCGCCGGTTCGGCTCACGCTCTCGCCGGTGAGTTCAGGGTCGGT
>DAIOTV010000056.1:2311-18074 GCA_036751825.1 Phycisphaerales bacterium | reverse complement strand
ATACAGGACTTGAACCTGTGACCTCCTCGATGTCAACGAGGCGCGCTAGCCAACTGCGCCAATCGCCCGGATTCCGCTCCAGAGAGCGGCAGTCACTATAGCCGGGTCTGCACCAATCCGCCACGGGTCGGGGAGGATCGTCAGCCTTGCGAGGGGGCCTGGGCAATGACGGTCTTCCGCGACTGATCGGAGACCACCACGCCACCCGGCTGCTCGACCGTGATCGCGAACGCCACCACGCCCTCGGCGGGGATCGCGCAGCGGATCGGGATCACGATCTCGCCGGCCAACGACACGTTGAACACGCCGCCATCGACCGGAGGAACTTGCAAGGGTGTTCCGCGAGACGACTCGACGACCCACAGCTGGTACTGCTCGGCCAACGGGTCATTCACGGGCATCCCGGCGAGCCGCAGGTAACCCTCCTGCGCGGCCTCGCTCCAGACGACTTCCCCGGTTACTCCGGCGTAAGAATCGTTCCACGGCTCCCAGTCCCAACGGGTCAGGTCGGGCGCGGCCTGGACGAGTGCGGTCATCCGCTGCTCGGGCGTTGGCGGGGCGGCGGCGGGTCGGGGCCAGGACGCGACCAACGCGATGGCGAGGCAGGCCGCCGCTGCGATCCACCCCAGGGGTGCCGTCTGCCTCCGACGACCGCTCTGAGAGGGTGTCGTAAACCGGAGCGGCGGCCGCTGGTGAGACGGACCGTGAACAATGGCGGCCTGTGCCGCCACGGCTCGGCCCGCGCCGGAGCACCGCAGCCGAACATCCGCGGGCAGCTCCTCGGCGTCGTGAGCGACGCAGGCGCACGCCACGGCGGCGGCGGCCGCTTCGAATTCTTCGATCTCGGCGGCGGTGAAGTGCTCGAGCACGTCTCTCTCTGGCGAGGTGCCGGCGGTCGCGTGTCCCGAGGCGACGGCCTCGATGAGCCGATCGAGCAACGAATCGTTCAAGTGCAGGTGGGAATCGCTCACGACGACACCCCCGTTCCGCCCACGGAGCCGCCGAGCCGCTGGGCACGACGCTCCTTCAGCAGGTCGCGGACACGGATGAGGCCGCGTCGTGCATGGGTCTTCACGGTGCCGAGCGGCAAGCCGGTGGAACGAGCGATTTTCTCGTGGCTCTGCCCGTAGAAGATCGAGAGCTGGAGCACGCGCTGCTGCTCTTCGCTCAGCTCGCGCATCGCGTCACGGGCGATCTCGGCCTCTTCGCCTACCACCTGGGCGGAGGCGACATCGCCGTTGCTGACGTCGCGCGCGGTTTCTTCGATGATGCTCGACTCATCAGGTCTTCGGCCGGCGCGGCGACGGCGATCGATGAGCCGACGCCGAGCGATCACCGCGATGAACGTGACCTCCGACGCGATCGACGCGTCGAATCGCCCAGCGTTCTTCCAGACCTCGATAAAGATTTCCTGAACGGCGTCTTCGGCCTCGTCACGCGTCGGGCACATGCGTCGTGCGAGAGACCAGACCAGGCCGCCGTACCGGTCAAGGCACGCCTCGACCGCGGACTGGTCACCCGCGGCGATCAAGGGCAAGAGATTCTGATCCGCGGTGCTCATCAAACGCCTTCGGTAGTTGTTGCGTCGGGAGGCCGGAGGCTGATCCGACCTCGGATACAAGCATCCGGACCAGTCTAGGGAGCCTCCATGCCCTGTATCAAAGCGGTATGATCTCAGAAGAAGTTCCACGGATTCCGTTCCACACGCACGCAAGCAGCTTGGATCAACAACGCTCCACCGGCCGTTTCCGACCGGTGAGAGCAACGGAAACGTTCTCAGGGTCAGTTCGGCAACAGGACCGAATCGATGACGTGGATCACGCCGTTCGACGCATCGAGATCGGAGGAGATCACGCTGGCGTCATTGATCATCACGCCGCCGTCACCCGAAGTGATCGTGATCTTGTCGCCCTGGAGCGTCTTGGCCTTGCCGGCCTCGATCGCCTGATCGGCGTAGACGCGACCCTTGACCACATGGTAGGTGAGGATGCTCTTGAGCTGCTCGCGGTTCTCCGGCTTCAGCAGCGACTCGACGGTTCCGGCGGGCAGGGCGGCGAACGCCTCGTCGGTCGGCGCGAAGACCGTGAACGGGCCCTCGCCCTTCAGCGCCTCGACCAGGCCGGCGGTCTTGATCGCCGTCGCGAGCGTGCCGAACGATCCGGCGGCAACCGCGGTATCGATGATGTCGTCGGTGCTGGGCATCAGCACCTTGTCGATGACGTGGATCACGCCGTTCGTCGCGAGCACATCAGCCGAGACGACACGGGCGTTGTCGACGTTCACGGTGCTGCCGCTGACAGCAATGTCAACGCGCTGACCGTTGAGCGTGCCGGCGGCGTCGAGGTCCACCACCTGAGCGGCGCGGACATCGCCCTCGACCACGTGGTACAGCAAGATCGCCTTCAGCGTGCCGATGTTCTCCGGCTTGAGCAGCGACTCCACGGTGCCCTCGGGCAGCGCGGCGAACGCATCATCGGTCGGAGCAAACACGGTGAACGGGCCCGGGCCGGAGAGCGCCTCGGCCAGACCGGCGGCCTTCGCCGCGGCGAGCAGCGTCTCGAACGAGCCCGCCTCCGCGGCGGTCTCGACAATGTTCTTCGTCGGCTCGGCGTAGGCGACCGTCATCGCGGTCGTCTCGCAGGCCTCTTTGGCGTACGAGCAATCCGACTTGGCAGCAGCGGTCGTGCCGCACTGCGACGCGGCGGAACCGGCAAGAAGAACGAGACCAGTGAGCGCCGAAACAGCTTTCATTTCCATCCCTTTCGAGAGTCTGCATCAATCCAGGTGATGTCATTCCCATGGGGCGGGTCGCGTCCCGCGAGCCCGCTGACACCACTGGCTTCGCATCCTCTCGAAAGGGTGGATTCGTCAGCGATTATGACCGCTGAAGGAAACTACTGTAAGTTCACGACGGCAGAATCCGGTTTGCGGCCCGGCTCAGCTCCCGAGAATCACGATCTCGACCCGACGGCTCTGGGCCTTGCTCGAGCGGGGGTTGGCCGCCCCGAACGCGGCGGCGTAGATCCTGTCCGCGCTGATGCCCCGGCCCACGAGGTATTGCTCGACGGCCATCGCTCGCTCGGCGCTGAGACGCTCGTTCGTCTTCCATTCGCTCTTAACGATCGGGTCGCCGTCGGTGTATCCCTCGACCCGAATCGTGTTGCCCGGGTACTGCGACTGGATCACGCTGGCGATCCGGTCGAGCGTCGACTTGCTGTTGCTCTTGAGCGTGACGCGGCCCGAATCGAACAGCACATCGCCCGCCACGTTGACGACAATGTCCCCGCCCCGGCCCGAGACGCTGGTCCCGCTGATGTTCTCGAAGCCGGTCGACGCGGCGACGGGCGAGGCGTTCAGGCGATCGATCTCGCCCCGCGCGAGCAGCAGTTCCTGCTCCATGTCAGCCGACCGGGCGTTGCACGAGGCGAGTTGCTCCTCGGCGATGGCGAGCTGATCGCGGATCTCCGCGGCCTCAGCGAGTGCCGCCTCATAGTCCTGCTTGGGGACCGAGCTGCAGCCGCTGAGCACCAGCACGCCGACCAGTCCAGAAACCAGTCCGAAACCCGCACGCCCAAATCCTGCTCGCAACGTCCGCATAGAAGAGCTCCTTCTCTCGATGTACGCCGGTCTCCGCCCGGCTCGGCCTAGCGTACCCCGACTCCCGATGCCGCACGCGCACCACCGAGGCCTCCGGGGTTCAAATCTGGCGAAAACGCCCCTGTTCAGGGCAAATTTATCGGGTCAGGCGACCGGATGAGTGCAGTAATCCCGATCTCGAACAGCGGCTTGCCGTACAGAACAAGCAGGGCACCGATTGCCAGACACGGTCCGAACGCGAGCATCCGAGCCGCCCCCCCGCCGCGGAGAACGCCCCCGACCGCGCTCACCAGTCCGACGACGACCGCCGCGAAGAAGGACAGCACCGTGTCCGGCCAGCCCATGCACGCGCCGATGGCGGCCAGCACATGCACATCACCGAGCCCCATGGCCTCCTTGCCGAACGCCAGCGAGCCGAAGATCCGGACCCCCCAGACCACCGCTGCACCGATGAGATAGCCCATCCCGACCGCGGCGAGCGACTGGAGCACCAGCGGCATGTCGTGCCCGCCCGCAAGACGCTGGGCGAGCTCGCCGCCGAGCCACGCCAGCCCCACCGGCGCGGCCAAGAACGCCAGCTCACGCAGCATCTCGCGGCGCGCGTGCGGGTACTGGACCCAAAGCTCGGGCGTGTCCGCTCGAGGAACGAGCGACTCGGGGTGCTCCTGGCGGTGCCGGGCGATCGCCTCGCGCTCCCACTCGTTGTAGTCGGCAAAGCTGCGACCGATCCAGCCGAGACTGACCAGGCCCAACGCGATCGCGACGCCGGCCGCCCCGCCAAAGCTCGCGCCCAGCCACCACCAGCCATCCGGCCCGGGGCTGGCGATCACCCAGTGGCCGAGGCTGCCCGATGTGTACCGCAGCCCGGGGTCGACCAGCAGCGCGTTGATCGGATGGAGCACCAGGGCCGCGAGAGCGGGCACCCAGGTCAGCACGAGCGGGATCGTGTAGGTCCGGAAGTCCACGAGCGTCATCGCGACGAGCGAGCCGATCAGCACGAGCAGCGTTACGAAGGCCGGCCAAGTGAGCAAGAAGCCGTTCTTCGCCCATTCGGGCTGCACGGGCGCGAGCACGCTGAGGTTGATGCCCGCGGTCGCGGAGTGCGGCAGATACCAGATGACGTATGTCGCGGCGAACAGCAGGGCCACGATCGACTCGACGATCGGATACTCGGGCGAGATCCGTGCCTTGCAGAATCGGCATCGCCCGCCGAGCAGCAGCCAGCCGAGGATTGGGATGTTCTCCCGCCAGGTCAGCTTCGTGGCGCAGCACGGGCATCGGCTGCTGGGGAGCACGACGGGCAGGCCCCTCGGCAGGCGGTACACGAGCACATTGATGAGCGACCCGACGCACGCGCCGAACGCGAAGACGAAAAGCACCGGCACCCAGTTCACCATCAGCGACAGGTGCCAGGGATAGCCGGTCCCGGTCACGACGCGGACGCCTCGTCGCCGCCGGTGTCGCGGGCCAGCCGGCCGGTCAGCTCCTCGACCCGCTGCTCGGCGGACGCCAGCATCTGTCGGCAGGACTGGATGATGGCCACGCCCTTCTCGTAGGCGTCGATCGATTCCTCCAGACCGATGTCTCCCGACTCGATCTGGTCGATGAGGGCTTCGAGACGCGCGATGCGGTCTTCGAATCGTTCAGGAGCGTCGGTCGGTGCAGGCTTCTTCGCCACAGGCGGTCTCCGTGGCCGCACGCTACTCCGGCCGACCGAACAGGTCCAACTGGTCGCGGCTCGGTTTCGGGTCGGGTTTCGTGCCGGGTTTCGTGCTCGGCTTGCTGGCCCCCCGTGTGCGGTCCGGCGTGCCGCCAACGACCGACGCGACGGAACCATCGGCCAATCGGGTCTCGATCTTTGCACCGGGCCGGGCATCGGCGACGCTGCGGAGGGCGCGTCCGCGGTCGTCGAGCGTGACCGAGTAGCCCCGCCGCAGCACCTCGACGGGGCCGACGGCGTGCAGCTCGCGAGCCGAGGCCGCCGCTCGACGGCTCGCCCCGGTGAGCCTGGCCCGCATCGCGGCCCGCAGCCTCGCGGTGGCGTCAGCGAGGCGGGCGGCCTGCGTGGCCTGTCGCCGGGCGAGCAGACGATCGGGCCGAGCCGAAGCCAGCCGGATCTCCAGCCGGTTGAGCCGGTGCTGACGAACGGCAAGGGCGTGGGCACCGCTGCGCACGGCCCCGCCGGTGGCGGCATCCAGCCGGCGGACTTGCTCGCGGACCCTGCCCGCCGCCCCGCCCCGCCGGAGCCGATCGGCGACCGATGCCAGCTCGCCCGCGCTCGACGCGACCGCGCGGGAGACGGCGAAGGACAGCCGAGAGCGATGCATCTCGATCATCTCGGTCACCGCGTCGGCATCGGGCGCGACCAGCACGGCGGCCTGCGTCGGCGTCGCCGCCCGGACGTCGGCGACCAGCTCGGCGATCGTGGTGTCCGTCTCGTGACCGATCGCCGCCACCACGGGGACGGCGCACTCGACGATCGCGCGGGCGACGCCCTTGTCGTTGAAGGCCGCCAGGTCCTCGGCCGAGCCGCCGCCGCGGGTAACGATCACCGCGTCGATACCGGCTTCGCCTGCGAGGGACGAGAGCTCGTCGATTCTCGCCGCGATCGCCCGGGGCGCGGCGGCGCCCTGCACCGGCGTGTCGGCGAGCAGGACCCGGAGCATCGGGCTCCGCCGGCGGAGCGTGGCGAGCACGTCCTGAAGGGCGGCCCCGCTCCGGCTGGTGACCACCGCGACGCGAGACGGAAAGGCCGGCAGCCTGCGTTTGCGTTCGGGATCGAGCCAGCCCAGCGCGCGGATCTCTTCGACGAGCGCCCGCAGCGCCGCGTCCTGCTCGCCGGCGCCCGTGTGCTCGACGCGGGTGGCGATCAGCGACACCTTGCCGGCCCTGGCGTAGAACTCAACCCGCCCGTGCATGACGACACGGTCGCCGTCGCCGATGGGCTTGAGCTTCGCGGCGGACGAGGCGAACACGACGCACGCCACGACCGCGTCGGCGTCCTTCAGGTCGAAGTACCAGTGGGTCCGCTCGCGGAAGCCGCTGACTTCGCCCTCGACAATCACCTTCGCCGGCAGGCCGGTGCGCAGGGCGTCGTCGATCATCGCGGCGAGGGCACGCACCGGCAGCGGCCGCGAGGGGGCCGGGGGCGGTGTGGCGCCCGCATCGTCGCGATCGCGTCGGGCGTTAAACGGCAGCCGACCCATCAGGGCCGCTCGCCCCGCCGCAGGCTGGAGGTCGCCCATTCGTAGGCATCAACCACGGCGCCGACATGCGCCGCCGCGCTGTGGTGCAGGCGGACATGCTCGGCGCCGGCGCGACCCAGCGCCGTTCTTCGCTCTTCGCTGATGATGAGCGAGTGCACGGTCGCGGCCCACTCGGCCTGGTCCCCCGAGACCAGCGCCACCGCGCCGGGTGTGCGAAACGTGGGCACATCGGGATCCCCCACCGCGACGACGGGCGTCTGGTGCGACATCGCGTCGAGCACGACCGACCGCACTTCGCCGAGAACCTCGGGCCAGAGCAGCAGATCGGCCTGGACGACCAGGTCGCGCCGGGCCTCGAAGTCGGGAACCCGCGACAGCAGCGGCGACAGGCCGAGCGCGCCGACCAAGGGGCCGATGCGCGCCCGCTCGCCGGCGTCGGCGTCGACAAAGATCGCGACGTCGTCGGCGTCCGCGGCGGCCTCGGCGACGCCGCGGAGGCAACGCGCCCAGTCGTCGGGCGACGCGCCCCTGCCTCCGATCGCGATGGAGATCGTCTCTCCCGTCCGCCGCGGCCTGGCGTCCGACGGCGTCACACCCCAGCTGACCGTGCGCACACCCGATGCCGCGACACCCTCGGCCAGCAGCGCGTCGCCGATCGGCCGGCTGCCGGCGAGCAGCACGCCCTCGAACTGCTCTCCCAGCAGCCGCCTTACCGAAGCGACCATCGACCGCGTGTGCACGTCGACGACCAGCGCGAGATCGCCGGCCCGCGCGACATCGGCGCCAAGAGCCAGGCATCCGGAGCCGAACACATGCACGAGCCCCGGATCGCCCGCGCTGACCTGAGTCACCGCCTCGAACCTCGACAGCAGGTCCGCCGCACGCAGCGGCCTCGTCCACGAGAAGCCCTGCGACCGATACGGCAGAATTTCGACACCGAGCGACGGCTCGATGCGCGACAGCACCGAATCGGGAGCGGCGTGCGCGACATGCACGCCCGCGTCGAGCAGCCCGATCACCAGGCGGTGCAGCAGCGCGGCCTCACGCAGCGCGATGTCGCTGTCAGCGAGCAGCAGGCACCGCATGGCCATCTCCAACAGAGGCGTTGACCCTCCGGCGCGCCGCGAGCGACGGGTGCGACGACGGAAGCCGATCGCCCGCTTCCAGCACACCGGGGGTGGCCCAGAGCCGAACCCAATGGCCCGGTTCGATCTCGACAAGCCGGGAGTCCCGCTGCGCCTCCGTCCCCTCGGGAGGGTCGTGCCAGACCCACCAGGCTCGAAGATCCGGCATGGTCAGCCCGCATTCCGGGGCGAGCCTGCTCCACTCCGCTTCGGTGCCCGTGACCGCCGCCACCGTCGTCAGCTCGGCGTCCGTGGACTGGGCGCGATCGAGCGACGGGATGCACGCCAGCAGCGCGCGCGTGTAGGGATGCAGCGGCCGCGTGTACAGCGTGGCGGTCTCGGCGTATTCGACGACCCGCCCCGCGTACATGACGCAGACAACATCCGCCTGCTCGGCGACCACACCCAGGTCGTGCGTGATGAGCAGCACCGCCATCGAGTACCGGCTCCGCAGGTCGGTCATCAGATCGAGGATCTGCTTCTGGATCGTGACATCGAGCGCGGTGGTCGGCTCGTCCGCGATCAGCAGCCGGGGCCGGCACGCCAGGGCCATCGCGATCATCGCGCGCTGACGCATGCCGCCCGAGTACTCGTGCGGGTACGACCGCAGCCCCCGCTCGGGGTCGCGGATCCCCACCTCGGCGAGCGCCTCGACGGCGACGGCTTCCGCCGCCGTTCCGCGCAGCCCGCGGTGCAGACGGACGGCCTCGAGGATCTGGTCGCCAATCGTCAGCACGGGGTTCAGGCTGGTCATCGGCTCTTGGAAGATCATCGCGATCTCGCCGCCGCGAACCCGGCGCAGCTCGCGCGGCGGGAGCTTCAGCAGATCAACGCGACCGGCCGACGACTCAAAGAGCATCGATCCGCGGTCGACTCGCGCCGGCGGCATCGGGACAAGGCCGAGCATGCTCATCGCCGTCACGCTCTTGCCGCAGCCCGACTCCCCCACGATCGCCACGGTCTGATCGGGGAAGATCGTCAGGCTGGCGCCGTCGACGGCCTGGATGCGCGGGCCCGAACCGTTCGAGAAGGACATCGCAAAGTCCGACACATGCAGCATCGGGGTGTCGACGCTCATTCCTGCCGCTCCCGTCTCGGATCGAACGCCTCACGCAGCCCCTCGCCGACGAAGTTGAGCGCGAGCAGCGTGAGCCCGAGCAGCAGACTCGGGAACAGCAGCAGCCACCAGTCGGATCGGTGCCGGTTCACCTGATCGAGACCGTCGGCCGCGAGGTTGCCCCAGGACGGCAGCGGCGGCTTCACGCCGATGCCGAGGAAGCTCAGGAAGCTTTCTTGAAGGATCGCCTGGGGCACCGTCAGCGTTGTGTACACGATGATCGGACCGAGAAGGTTTGGCAACAGATGCCGGAGGAACTGGCGGTGCCACGGCACGCCGATGGCCCGTGCGGCTTCCATGAACGGCTGATTCTTCAGGCTCAGCACCTGCCCGCGGATCACGCGTGCCATGGTGAGCCAGCTCACACCGCCGATCGCGACGAACAGGGTCGCGAGATCGATCCACAGCCGTTCCGTCTGGGTGAGCTGCCAATCGGCGGCGTTGTTGGACACAAAGCCGTCCACCGCCACCGCGAGCAGCACCACCAGCAGGATGTAGGGGAGCCCGTAGATGACGTCGACGATGCGCATCATGATCGCGTCGGCCCGCCCGCCGAGCGAGCCCGCGATCACGCCGTAGATCGTGCCGATGCTCACGCTGATCCCGGCGGCGGCGATGCCGATGCCCAGGCTGATCGCTCCCCCGAGCAGCACGCGGACAAACAGGCTGCGTCCGAGTTCATCGGTTCCAAGCAGCGACCGGTCCCAGTGCCGTCGCATCGCGGCGGCGACCTCGCCCGAGGTGGCCTTCCGCGCGTCGTCGACCTCGATCCGGAATTGCGCCGCGATGCTCGCCGCCTGCTCGGCCGAGACCAGCCGGTTCAACGCGAGGGCCTGTTCGTCGTCGACCGGAGCCCACGCCGGCGGCAGCCGGCCTTCCCTCGGCTCGCCCGCGTTGTACCGGGGCGTCGCGGTGTCGCCAACGGGCGCGGTCACGAAGGGCAGCGATCCGAAGCAGGCCGCGGTCATCGCGACGAGAAAGATCAGCCCGGCGAGGCCGACCTTGCTGCGCGTCAGCGGGTTGTCGCGTTCGCGGCGCGGCGCGGCGAGCGCGGGGACCGTCGTTTCAGCCATGCCGGCATCATACCCGACCGCGCGAGGCTGTCAGTTGAGCCGGCGGCGATCGGCGGGTCAGCCCATCTCGAGACGCTGCAGGAGCCGGAGCGCGGCCCGCCAAGCCGTGGTCGCGAGCGGCTCGGCGGCGTAGCCCAGGCGGACCCGGCCGCTCATGCCGTGCACCAACCCCCGCGGATCCGCGATCGCCGCCTCGACCAGGAAGTAGGCCTGGTCCGCCTGGCCCGTCACGGGCGAGATCGCGACATCGCCGCCGGCGTCCACGGCGAAGGAGGTGTCGGCCAGATCCTTCGAGCCCGCGGGCGTGATGCGGATGACACTCGCCGCATAGGTGGTCAACGGGTCGTCCTCCGACCGGAAGGCGATCTCGTCGCCGACGCGCAAGCCAAGCGAGGCGAACCCCTCGGCCCGCATCATGGTGCGGACCACCCACCGGCCATCGGCGATCGTCGCCACCGGCGTGTGGGGCTTCAGGAATCGGCCCACATCATCCGAACCCCGGGCGTCGATGACGGTTCCGCCCACGGGTGTCTGGATGCGCGCGGCCGCCATCTGATGACCCAAGTGCCGCACCCTCGCCTCGCCCGCGCGGGCCTCGAATTCGAATCTCAGCCCCTCGGCGGCATCGCCGCTCAAAGCGGCGACCGCGCGGATGCGTGCGCGATCGACGGCGGACACCGCGTCGGCGAGCATGCCCGCCGCGTCCTCGTTGCGAACCGTGGCCACGATCTGCCCCGCTTCGACACGGTCTCCGGGCGATACATCGATGGACTCGAGAAAGCCGCCGAGCAGCGGGTACTGGGCGGCCTCGACCTCGCGACCAACCGACCCGGTGGCCTTGACCTGCCTGGGCACGGGCAGCAGCACCAGCGCCGCCGGGACGATCGCGAAGACCATGAGGGCCAGCGCGCTCGCCCGCAGTCGGCGTTCGGCGGCATCGTCCGAATGGATCAGGTACTTCGCGGTCGCCCGGAGCACCTTGATCACCTCACCCCCCGCGTAGAAGACCGCCAGACCGATGCCCAGCCAGAGGGCTTTCGTTGCCAGCAACGCGGAGATGCCCATGACTATGGTGAACTTGTACACCGCGCTGGCGACGCCGAAGACGGCGAGAAAGACCTTGGTGCCCGGGCCGTACGGAAGGTCGATCGGCCTGGTGCCGACGGCGATCCACCGGACCAGCGACGCGCAGTAGCGCTGCGCGTTCGACCGCAGATTCGGGATCTCAAGCAGGTCGGAGCACAGGTAGTAGCCGTCGAACCGCATCAGCGGGTTCAGGTTCGCGATGATCGTGGCGATGCCGGCCACCAGGACCACATCGAACATGACCACCTTCACGGCGGCCGAGGGAGAGATTGCCCACACGAAGACGGCCAGCGCCGCGACGAACAGCTCCACATACACACCGGCGAGGATGACCGCCAGTCGGTCGCGCCGCCGAGTGAAGCCCCACGAGGATGTCGCGTCCACGTACGCGCAGGGCGTGCCCGCGATCAGGTAGACGCCCATCTCGGGCACCTCGCCGCCTCGGAGTCGACAGGCGTAGGCGTGCCCGAACTCGTGCAGCACCTTCATCCCGACCAGCGTGAACCACAGTCCGATCAGCCGCGAGGGCGTGAAGATCGATGTCAGTGGCTGGAAGAACTCGCCGCGGCTCTGCCATAGCAGAACACCGGCGGCCGCCACCAGAACGAGCCACACGAGAACGGCCGGCCTGCTGAAGGCCCATGTCACCAGATGCGATGTCCGTTTCAGGAAGGTGTCCGGATTCCACACCGGGATCTGCAAGAACAGGAAGCCCATGAGCTTCGCGTTGAGCTTCGCTCGCTGCTTCTTCAGCCGCCGCTCGTACAGCGAGCGGTCATCCGGCACCGGCAAGCTCAGAAACCCGAGCGAGTGCAGCGACAGGATGAAGCGGTAGAACGCCTCCTCGTGGTCCCGCTCCAGACGACTGTTCGCCACAAGATTGGCGAAGATCTCGGACAGCGGGCGGTCGTTCGTGAGCGCGGCGACGATCTGGTAATCCTCCGGGGTCACCCGGTGGACCGCGAGCGTGACGGGGTCGCGGATCACGTACGAGGGCTCGCCACGAAACACGTGACGATGCACCTCGATATCGGTGCGCAGCCCGACATGCGCCGCACCGAGCTTCGGCGCCAGCGCCTCCGGCTCGCTCGCCTGACTGGAAGGATTGGAGCTCATAGCCAGAAGTTCATCCGAAAGTAATCGATGACGCGATGCGAGGCGATCCACCAGACGCGACGCTCGCCAATCGCGACCCGCGCCACGCCCTCCATGCCCGGCTTGTACCACCGTTCCGGATCGGCGACATCGGCCTTCGCGATGTAGACCGAAGCGCCGCCCCGCGTCTCGGGCATGGCGGACATCCTCTGCAGGCTGAAGCTCGAGGGAGTCTCCGGCCGCGCATCGGTGGCGAACTCGCCCGTCAGACCGGCCCTCACCTCGCCGGCGACGCGCTGGGGCACCTCGATCTCCAGGGTCCATGCGCTGGTGTCGGCGATGTCGAACAGCGGCTCGCCAAGTGGGATCGTCTCGCCGACACGGCGCCGCAGATCGCCGCTGACGATGCGGCCGGTGAAGGGCGCCCGCACCGAGGACAGCTCGATTCGCCGATCAACCTCGCCGAGGCGGGCCGTCGCCCGGGCCCGTTCCGCCCTGGCCAACGCGGCATCGGCCGGTCTGCCGTCCGCGATCGCCCTGTCCTCGTTGAGCCGAGCGATATCGATCTCCGCCGCAAGCTGCTCACGCTCGACCTCGAGCGCCGAGCGGTCAAGCTCGGCCAGCAGCTGTCCCTCGGCGACGTCGTCGCCGGGCGCAACCAATACCGCGGCGAGCTGGCCCGCAAACGGTGCGGCGATGTGCCGCTGCTCCGCCGGCATGACCACGGCGTTCGAGATCACCCGGTGCTCCAGCGTGCCGAAGACGACCCACCCCGCAAGGGCGAGCGCGGCCACGGCAGCGGCCTTTTTGCCCCAGCCGCGCGGTCGGACGAGTTCAACCGCCTGCTTCCGCGCGGCGACCCTCGCGTGCGCGACCACCGAACGGTTCGCGCGCTCGAGCATCTCGAACGCGGGTGCGTACGGGGCGAGCGTCGTCTCGATCTGCTTGATCTCGCTGGGCCGGAAGGGCATGTCGCCTGCGCGGCGGAGGGCCGCGATCAGCCTGCTGCCGTCGCCCGCGTCCAGCGGGACCGTCGCCACCGGGACACCGCCGGACTGCTCGTGCCAGTTTTTGTGCACGCGGTAGCCGCCGTGGTCACCGCGTTGACACACGGTGGCGGCTCCGCGATCGAGGGCTTCGCCCATCGCGTCGGCAATGAGGCGCACCGCCTCCGCACGCTCACTCACCTCATCAAGGCCCGATACCGAGATCACTCTCGCCCGCGCCCCGCGTGCAAAGCCGATCGCCACCTGATCGCAGCCGTACTTGTTGCGCAGGCTCGAAGCGAGCGCGAAGGCAAGTTCAACGCCCGATCGGTAGCCCGCGACCTTCGACAGCTCCTTTGACGGGGCGTCGGCAGGCGCGGTTCTGGATCGGCTCTCGATGACGGCAAGGCCGAGCGCAAGCTGCGTTGCGATGGCCTCGAGCAGCTCCCTCTGCGTTGGCCCCTGGTGCTCTTCGTCGATGCGCGTCACCAGCGACAGCACCCCGATCATCGAGCCGGTGACATCGCGGAGCAGAACGGACACGAGTCCGATGCGGAACCGGGCATCCTTCGAGCTGAACTGGCGCGCGATGGGCTGAGCGTGCTGAAGCGACTCGTTGAGCACCTCTTCGACCGGCTTTTTCCAGAATCCCGGATCGGTGCTGCCGGTGTGCCAGTAATCCTCAACGATTGTTGAGCCCAGGCGAACGCTGACGACGCCGTAGGGGCTCTGAAAGGCGGCGATGATCGCGGCGCAGCCCTGCTTGATGAAGGTCGGGCCGGACTCCGCCGAGGCGGCGAGGCGCGCGATCTCCGAGGACAGTCGGCGGCCCGCGCTCCCCGTGCGATCGGGGGCATCGATTGGTGCTTGTGCGACTGGCATTGGTTACAGAAGACCTCCGGATTCGCCGCCTTCGCTGGTCGATGCCAGCACGATCTTCTCGAAGAACACGAAGCCCGCCTCGAACGCGTCCTCGCGGACGAGGCGGCAGCGCAGGCAGCGGGCGTACACGATCGGCAGATCCAGCTCGCCCTTGGCGAAGTGGAGCTGATACACATCGCCCACGCGCGTCGGCCGCGATGTCATCACGCGACAGCCGCCGGTCGAGATGTCGCCCGTGACACCCTCGACATCCGCAAGCACGATGCGGTCGCTGGCGTTGCCCGGCCGGATGGTGACGCCGACGCTCACCTCTTGCCGCTCCGACGATCGCTGCCGACGGATCGCCTCGGGCGTCTGCTGCTCGAGCTCCCGCAGCAGCGTCTGCGCCCAGGCATCGAATCCGTCTTCGCCCGACTTGCTGTTCCGCTTCATCCCCATGCCTCCCGGTCGTTGTGCCCGACCTACCGCTTGAATCGGTCGGTTGTGTTCGGATCTGTCTCGTCATCCCGACTCTGCACGCCGAAACCGGCGCGCAGCAGGGTCAGCATTTTGAGCAAGAAGCTGTTGGATGCCGTGGCCGCACCCTCCTCGACCGCCTGTGTCTCCGGATCGGCGTTCACACCAGTGAATGCCGCGTCCTCGAAGACCTGTTCGAAGGTCATCTCCGCATCGGCGCGGCGATGGTCGGAGTCGAACTCCAGATCCTCGGGCTCCACCGACCTGGCGATCTCAGAGATCTCCCGGATCTCCGACACGAGCCACTCGATCGGATCCGCCGCGGACACCTCGGCACGCTCCACCTCCACGGCCTCGGGTGCCTGGAAGAACATCGCTGAATCCGCCTGCTCCACCGAGTCACCGCCGGCCGGAGCGTTCGCACCGCTCCGGCTCTCCTCGGCCAATCCGGGGGCGCCGGCGCGCCGTTCCGCTTGGGTCTGCTCGGCATCAGCGGCACCTTCTTCGGTCGGTTCACCGGACTCAAGGTCGTAGCCCGCGTCGCCCGCGGCGATGAAAACGCGTACGACGCGGTCGCTCGTGTGCTCACCGTCGCTGACCTCAACCACGAACACCAACTCGGTATCTGCCTCAAGGTTCGGTGCCACGAACTGCACCGCGGAGGCCTGCGGGTCAGCGAGCTGAACGGGCGGCCCCTCGATCTGACGCCACGCGTACGTCAGAGGACGACCCTCCGGATCCGATGCGCCGACATCCACCTGTACCTGCTCGCCCTGCTCGGCCGACAGCGATACATCGCCCGTCTCGGCGAAGGCCGGTGCCTCGTTCACGTCGCCGACCGTGATCGCAAGGTCCGCCTCGCTCGTCAGCCCGCCGGAATCCGTCGCCACCACACGCACCGTGTGCGAGCCGGCCGACTCGTGGTCCAGCTCGACCGTCGTCGTGATCTCGCCCGTTACCGGGTCGATCGCAAAGCGACCCCCGGCGTCGTCCGCCAGGCTGTATGTCAGCGTGTCGCCCGCGTCGGGATCCGAAGCGGACGCCGTGACCACCACCGTGCCGACTGGAGCGTTCTCGGCGACCGAGCCGCCCTCGATCGTCAGATCGAACGGTGCCTCGTTCACGTCGCCGACCGTGATCG
>DAIOTV010000056.1:0-2211 GCA_036751825.1 Phycisphaerales bacterium | reverse complement strand
CGTCGGGATCCAGCGACGAAGCCGTCGCCACCAGCGTGCCCGCCGGGGCGTTCTCCAGCACCGTCCCGCCCACGAAGCCCAGAGCACCCGGCGCCTCGTTCACGTCGCCGACCGTGATGAATAGAACTTCTTCGACCGTCAGTCCACCGGAATCGGTCGCCGATACGGTGATCTCGACGACGGGCTCGGCCTCGTGGTCGAGTGACACCCCATCCTTCAGACGCAGAACAGCCTCGCCCTGCGCGGTGAGGACCTCGAAGCGATCATCGGAGACGCCAAACTCAAACTCGGTCTCGCCGTCCGGGTCGGTCACGGCAATCGTCACGCCCGCCGCCGCGTCGTTCTCGTTGATCACGCTTGTCTCAAGCGTGATGCCCGTCGGCGCCGCGTTGGGCTCGCCGACCTCACCGAGGGCGTCGATCTCAGCCGCGTTGACGACCCGGTTGTACACCCGGACATCGTCCATCTCGCCGACGAAGTTGTCAGCTCTGGTCGATTGATCCTCGAACCGCGTCGTGTTATTCACGCCGCCCACGCCGATCGGATCGCCGTGCGCCCAGAGTTTGGAACCGGCGCCGCTGCCGATGAGTTCGCCGTCCACATACGCGCGCATGGCTCCGTCTGTGACGTCGTCGCCGCCGTTCAGCGTCAGCACGACATGGTGCCACTGGCCGTCATCGACCTCACCGCCCTTGAGGTATGTGCCATCCCAGCCGCTCTCTTTGTCGGGCTTGTTCCAGCCGCCGAAGACGATCTCGCCGTCTTCCAGATAAATGTTGACGCCTCGTGTGCTGCCCCCTTGTTCGAAGAGCACCTGGCGTCCTTCGCTCTCTGTGGCCTTGAACCAGAGCGAGACGGTGCGCTCCGTCACGACTCCGTTGTTGATCGAGGCGTCGCTCCTGATGTTGACCCGATCGTCGCCGTCGAACTCCCCGGCATCACCCTCCGCGCCCCGGGTGAACGCGAGCGAGCCGATCGACGCCCCGTCGTTGCCGAACGATGACCGGTCCTGGAGCCTGGCGTTGACATCGTCAAAGTCGAGGTGCAGCACCAGGCCGGCGTCGAGATCAACCGTGTCCGCGGGGGTGTCCACCGGCGCCAACCTCGCGTCGGGCACGTTGTCGTCTGTTTCGCCGGCGTCTGCGGGCTCGGCCACATCAGCGCGCCCGTCAGCGAACTCGACGGCGTGCACGTTCTCGAACTCGATCGTGAAGGACTGCCATGACCGCGTCACCGTGATGGTGTTGCCCTCGATGGTGGCCTCGTTCTGCTCGAAGCTGGTCAGATCGATCGTGTTGCTGCCGCCCCCGCCGTCGACGGTGAACGCCGTGCCGTGCCGGATGGTCCCGAACGAGATCGTGTCGTCGTGCTGAGACCCCACGAAGCCTTCGAGACCCCATGTGGTCTTTATGCCCAGACCGCCGGTGTCCTGCTGGCCCTCTCTCGACAGGTCGAAGCGCACGCTCTGCCCGGCGTTGGAGAAGTCGATGGTGTCGTGGCCCTGCCCGGCCGTGATCCGATCGTTCCCGCCTCCGACGAGGATGGTGTCGTCGCCGCTGCCCACGGTCACCACGTCGTCGCCATCACCGGTGACGATGTAGTTGTCGCCCTCGCCGGCGGAGATGGTGTTGTTGCCGTGGCCCGCATCGATGACGTCGTTGCCGGCGCCCGTTGAGACCACGTCGTCGCCGTCGCCGAGCGTTATGCGGTTGTGGCCTTCACCGGCGTGGATCGTGTTGTTCCCGGACTCGGCGGTGATGACGTCATCGCCCGCGCCGGCCCATACGGTGTCGTTGCCGGTGCCAGTCGTGACAACGTTTCGTCCCTCGCCCGCGTGAATCTCGTTGTTCCCATCACCCGCATCGATGATGTCATCGCCCGAGCCTGCGTAGATCCTGTCGTGGCCCCGCCCGGCTTGGATCCGGTTGTCGCCCTCGCCGGCGGAGATTGTGTTGTTGCCATCACCCGCATCGATGACATCGTTCCCTGAGCCCGCGTGGATTGTGTCGTCCCCGGACTCGGTGAGGATCGTGTTGTTGCCTTCCTGTGCGAAGACCGAGTCGTTCCCCCCGTTGCCGCGGAGCAGATCGTCTCCGTTCGTTCCCACGAGCCGGTCGCTCCCGCTCGTGCCCTCCACGGCGTTGGGCGCGTCACCCGCGTCGCCGGCGTCGACCCAACTCGCCGACATCAGCACACGCTTCTCGAGCGATT
>DAIOTV010000055.1:0-18381 GCA_036751825.1 Phycisphaerales bacterium | reverse complement strand
GGCGGGTCCGACGCGGCTCAGCGCCCCCGAACGTCCGATCGGGCGGCTGGCACCGGCGTTGCAAGAGCATCGCCAGCGGCACAGCCCGCGTCCTGTTTGGAGGCTATCTATGTCCAAAATCATCGGCATCGATCTCGGCACGACCAACTCGGTGGTGGCCGTCATGGAGGGCGGCTCGCCCAAGGTTCTGATCAACTCCTCGGGCAACCGCACGACGCCCTCGGTCGTGGCCTTCACCGACAAGGGCGAGCGGCTCATCGGCCAGCCCGCCAAGCACCAGCAGGTGACCAACCCCAGGAACACGGTCTATTCGATCAAGCGGTTCATGGGCCGGCGTGCCAGCGAGGTGGCGCAGGAAGAGAAGGGCGTGCCCTACGAGGTGATCCACGGCGCCGACGGCGCGTTCGTGACCGTGAAGGTCAAGGACAAGGAATACACCCCCCAGCAGATCTCCGCGTTCGTGTTGCAGGAGCTCAAGAAGGTCGCCGAGGACTACCTGGGCGAGACCGTCGACCGGGCGGTCATCACCGTGCCGGCGTACTTCAACGACAGCCAGCGGCAGGCGACCAAGGACGCGGGCGAGATCGCGGGCCTGAAGGTCGAGCGGATCATCAACGAGCCGACCGCCGCCGCGCTGGCCTACGGGCTCGACAAGAAGACCAACGAGAAGATCGCCGTGTTCGACCTCGGCGGCGGCACCTTCGATGTGTCGATCCTCGATGTGGGCGACGGCGTCTTCGAGGTGCTCTCGACCAACGGCGACACGCACCTGGGCGGCGACGACTGGGACCAGCGGCTGATCGACCACCTCGCCGGCGAGTTCAAGAAGCAGGAGGGCATCGACCTCCGCGGCGACGCGATGGCGATGCAGCGGCTCAAGGAGGCCGCCGAGAAGGCCAAGGTCGAGCTCTCCACCATGCAGGAGACGACGATCAACCTGCCGTTCATCACCGCCGACCAGAACGGGCCCAAGCATCTGCAGCTGACGCTGAACCGCAGCAAGTTTGAGTCGCTGTGCTCGGACCTGTTCGAGCGGCTCGCCGGCCCCTGCCGCGAGGCGCTCAAGGACGCCAAGCTCGACGCCAGCAAGATCGACGAGGTCGTGCTTGTTGGCGGCTCGACCCGCATCCCCAAGGTCCAGCAGGTCTGCAAGGAGATCTTCGGCAAGGATCCGAACAAGAGCGTGAACCCCGACGAGGTCGTGGCGATCGGTGCCGCCATCCAGGGCGGCGTGCTGCAGGGCGACGTGAAGGACGTGCTGCTGCTCGATGTGACGCCGCTGAGCCTGGGCGTTGAGACGATGGGCGGCGTGATGACCAAGCTCATCGAGAAGAACACGACGATCCCGACCTCGAAGAAGGAGACCTTCTCGACGGCGGCGGACAACCAGACCAGCGTGCAGATCCACGTGCTGCAGGGCGAGCGCGAGTTCGCGCGGGACAACCGGACGCTGGGCCAGTTCGAGCTGACGGACATCCCGCCGGCGCCGCGGGGCATGCCGCAGATCGAGGTCGAGTTCGCGCTGGACGCCAACGGCATTCTGAAGGTCACCGCGACCGACAAGGCGACGAGCAAGTCGAGCAACATCGAGATCACCAACTCGGGCGGCCTGTCCGAGGCGGAGATCGAGAAGATGAAGGCCGACGCCGCGGCTCACGCCGAGGAAGACAGGAAGCGCCGCGAGGTCGTGGACCTGCGCAACCGTGCCGAGGGCTTCGCGGGCAGCATCCGCAAGAGCCTCGAGGAGCACGGCGACAAGGTCGACGCGTCGGTCCGCGGGTCGATCGAGAGCGCGCTTTCCAACCTCGACGACAAGATCAAGGGCGACGACAAGGCGGCCATCGAGGCGGCGCTCAAGGAGCTCGAGACCGCCTCGCAGGAGCTCGGCAAGGTGATGTACGAGCAGGCAAAGAGCGCCGGCGCCGCGGGCGCCACCGCCGGCGAGAGCTCGGGCGGCGACGACGATGTGATCGACGCCGACTTCACCGTCAAGGACGACGACAACAAGTAAGCCGGATCAATCTGTGAAACCACGAGCGCCCGTCGCCTATCGCGGCGGGCGTTTCTTTAGGTGCCGCGGAGGTCGGCGATCGCCCGCGCCATCGCCCGCGCTGCCTCGCCCCGGTGGCTGAGCCGGTTTTTGGTCTGGGCGTCGAGCTCGGCCGAGGTGTGCGTCAGATCGGGCCTGACGAGAAAGAGCGGGTCGTACCCGAAGCCGTTGGTGCCGCGGGGGACTTCGCCGGGCAGGCCGATGGCGCCCTCGAATGTGCCGCGGGTCATGGCAATCACCCCATGACTCATCTCAACGGAATCGGGGGGCGCTGCGAGCACCATCACGCACACGAACCGCGCCGAGCGATCGGCCGCGGGGGTGCCGTCGAGCTCGCGCAGAAGGCGTTGGTTGTTCGCCGCGTCACGCTCGTCGCGGGTCATGCCGGTTTCGTTGCCGTCGGTGCAGTAATGGCTGCTGATGACGCCCGGCGCTGCGTCGAGCGCGTCGACTTCGAGCCCGGAGTCGTCGGCGAGGCACAGCCGTCCGGTTTGGCGTGCGTAGTCGAGGGCCTTGATCGTGGCGTTCTGTTCGAAGGTGGTGCCGACCTCGGCGGGCTCGGTGGTGGGGGTATCGAGGTCTGCGAGGCACTCGATCTCGAGGCCGACTTCGGCGAAGATGGCGCGCAGCTCGCCGACCTTTTTGGGGTTCGCGGTCGCCAGCACGATTGGTCGTGTGAAGAGGTGCGTCATCGGCGTGACTCTAGGGTGAAACGCGACGCGACCGCCCGTGGGGCCGGAGCGCCGGGGCCTACCATCGCCGCATGCCTGCGACCGACACCACGCGCCGACCGCATCCGAGCCTGAAGCTGGATTCCGACCCCAGATACGTGGCGGATGTGACGGGCAGCGAGCGGCTCGGCTCGGGTGTGTGCGTTTCGGTCAACCCCGCCACGGGCGAGCCGATCGCGGGGGTGAAGCTGGACTCCGCCGACATGTACGAGCGGACCATCGAGGAGATGGGCGAGTCGTTCGAGCGGTGGCGTTCGGTGCCGGCACCCGAGCGGGGGCTGGTGGTTCGGGCGATCGGGGAGGAGCTCCGCGTGCATCTCGATGCGCTGGGCGAGCTGGTGGCGCTTGAGGTCGGCAAGATCCGTGCCGAGGGCGTGGGCGAGGTGCAGGAGACGATTGACATCGCCGACTATGCCGTGGGCCTGAGCCGGATGCTCGGGGGGCGGACGATCCCGAGCGAGCGGCCCATGCACCGGATGATGGAGCAGTGGCTGCCCTTGGGCCCGATCGGTGTGATCACGGCGTTCAACTTTCCCAACGCCGTCTGGGGCTGGAACGCGATGCTGGCGGCCGTCTGCGGCGATGTGGTCCTCTGGAAGCCCTCGCTGCTTGCGCCGCTCACCGCCATGGCCACGAACGCGATTGCCGACCGCGTCGCGAGCGACATGGGCCACGAGGGCGTGTTCCGTCTGATCATCGGCACCGACGAGGAGGTCGGCGAGCGGATGATCGCCGACAAGCGGCTGCCCTTGATCTCGGCGACGGGCTCGTGCGCGATGGGCCGGCATGTTGGGCAGGTTGTCGCGGGGCGGCTCGGCAGGTGCCTGCTCGAGCTCGGCGGCAACAACGCGGTGATCGTCGAGCCCGATGCGGACCTCGATCTGGCACTCAAGTCGATCGTGTTCGGCGCGGTCGGCACCGCGGGGCAGCGGTGCACGACCACGCGGCGTGTGATCGTGCACGAATCGATCGCCGACGAGCTCGTCGGACGGATGGCCAAGGCGTACAGCACGATCACGATCGGCGACCCGCTCGCCGAGGGCACGCTTGTCGGCCCGGTCATCGGCCAGCGCACGGTCGACGCCTATCTCGACGCCATCGCGCAGGCGAAGGACCAGGGCGGCACGGTGGTCGCGGGCGGCGGGGTCGCGACGCCCGAGGGGCTCGGCGGCACGTTCGTGCAGCCCGCGATCGTGCGGGCGCCCGCGAACAACCGTCTGCCGATCGCGATGGAAGAGACCTTTGCGCCGATCTGCTACGTGTTCGCCTACCGCGATCTCGACGAGGCGATCGCGATGCAGAACTCGGTCGATCAGGGCCTCTCGAGCGCGATCTTCTCGGGGAGCGTGCGCACGACCGAGCGGTTCCTGAATGTCGACGGCTCCGGCAGCGACTGCGGGCTCGCGTATGTGAATCTGGGCACGAGCGGCGCGGAGATCGGCGGGGCGTTCGGCGGCGAGAAGGACACCGGGGGCGGGCGCGAGGCCGGCAGCGACAGCTGGAAGGCGTACATGCGGCGTCAGACCTGCACGATCAACTTCGGCAGCGAGCTACGATTGGCCCAGGGGATTCGCTTTGAGTGAGCAGCAAACAGCGGACGTGCTGGCCGAGGCCGCCATCGCCGACATCCAGCCAGGCATGATCGTCGGGCTGGGCACGGGCCGGACGGCCCGGCGTGGCGTCAAGGCGCTCGCCGAGCGGCTGCGCGCCGAGAACATCAAGGTCGATTGCGTCGCCACGAGCGAGGGCACCGAGCGGCTCGCGCGCGAGCTCGAGCTGCACGTGGTCGACTTCGCTTTGGTCGAAGAGATCGACTACCTGTTCGACGGGTGCGACGAGGTCGACCCGCAGCTGCGCATGCTCAAGGGCTCGGGCGGCGCGATGACACGCGAGCGCATCATCGCCTGGGCCAGCAAGCGACGCGTCTACATGGTCGACGGGCACAAGGTGGTCGACAACCTCGGCACGAACGCCACGCTCTCGGTCGCCGTCATGGCCTTCGGCCTGGCGAGCACGCGGGCGAGCCTGCGGGCGGCGGGGCTCAACGGCGTCTGCCGGCGCACGATGAACGGCGACCTGTTCGTGACGGACAACGGCAACCTGATCCTCGATGTGCCGCTCACGCCCGACCACAAGCTCGAAGAGCTCGCCGCGCACCTCAACGACATCCCGGGCGTCATCGACCACGGGCTCTTCCTGGGCGAGGCCGACGAGGTTCTGGTCGATCGCTCCGGCAACATCGAGCGTTTGACGCGGCAGGGATGATCGTCCGAGAGCCCGCGTGCACGCGCGGTCGATCATCGGGCTCCGGCCTCAGACAAGGGACGTTCGGTTCATTCTGACGCGAACGGCGAGTCCCCCTGCTCGTGCAAGGGGCCCGTCAGAGACGGTTCGCTCACTGTCCCTGCGCGAGCGAGTACCCCGGCTTGCCGTCGTAGTTCTTCAGCGGCTGGAAGTCGGTGATGGTGAATTTCTCGGCGACGCGCTCGAGCAGCCACACCGTGGGCAGCTGGCCGATGTGGCCGGCCTGGGCCGGGTCGCGGAGCTCGAAGCGGACTCGGTAGTAGTCGACGACCTCGGTGTAGACCGAGCCGCTGGGCCAGACCTGGGTTCCACGGTTGGACATCATGGTCAGCTTGAAGGGTGTGCCCTCGCAGATGCCGGTGAGCTTGTTGGCGACCTCGGCGGGGTTGAGCAGGGTATCGATGTAGATGTCGCAGCCGGCGATGAGGCTGGTGGAGGTCTCGAAGGTCCGCATGAGCCGGTTCTGGCGAGGGCGGCTCGGCGGGGCGAAGGTCGGCGCCTGCGATTCGGGGAGGGGCCTGGCCTCGCGGCCGCTGGGCGTTTTGCCGAGGTTTCCCGCGATCGCCTCGGCGAACTCGCGCGTGCCGACCGGGTCCTTCTCGCCCTTGACATCGCCCGTGTGCACGCCGGATTCGAGCGTGTAGAGCAGGGAGTTCTCGATTCGCGCCGCGCACCGCTTCAGGCCGATGTGGCGGAGCATGATCAGGCCCGACAGCAGCAGGCTGGTGGGGTTGGCCTTGTTCTGCCCGGCGATGTCGGGCGCGGTGCCGTGGACGGCCTCGAAGATGCTGACGTTCTCGCCGATGTTCGCGCTGGGCGCAAAGCCAAGGCCGCCGACGAGGCCCGCGGCGAGGTCGGAGACGATGTCGCCCTGGAGGTTGGGCAGGACGACCATGCGGTAGTGGTCGGGCCGGAGCACGAGGTTCATGCAGAGGGCGTCGATGATGACGTCCTTGGCGTCGATGCCCGGGTAGTCGCGTCCGGTGTGGTAGAAGCGTTCGAGGAAGAGCCCGTCGGACATCTTCATGATGTTGGCCTTGTGGCCGCAGTGGACGGTTTTGATCTCGAGCGTCTCGGCGGTCTTGAAGGCGAACTTGTGCACCTGGTCGCAGCCGGGGGCGGAGATGAGCCGCTTGCACTCGACGACATCGGCGGTGAGGCGGTGCTCGATGCCGCCGTAGGTGTCCTCGATGTTCTCGCGGACGACATAGAAGTCGACGGGCACGCCGGCTCGGCTGTAGACGGTTTCGACGCCGGGCAGGCTCTGGAAGTGGCGCAGGTTGGCGAAGGCGCCGAAGGTTTTGCGGAGGGTGACGTTGATGGATTTGCCGCCGCCGCCGGTGGGGGTTTCCATGGGGCCCTTGTAGATCAGGCCGCAGGTCTCGAGCGTGTTGATCGCGTCGTCGGTCATGCCGCGGCTGTCGCCCTTGGTGAAGACACCCTTGCCCATCTCGACGGGAACGAACTCGACATGGTTCATGACGTCGGTGGCTTCGAAGATGGCCAGGCACGCCTGCATGATCTCGGGGCCGATGCCGTCGCCGGGCGCGAGCGCGATTCGGATCTTGGTTGGATGGTCGGCCACGGTGAGTTCCTCTCAGGGAGTGCGGGAGGGTGCGTGCGGTGGTTTCGTCGAAACCTTAGCCCGCCGCGGCGCGGTAGAGTCGGTCGCGGATCGCCGACCAGATCTGGCCCTCGGCGTTGGGGAGTTCGATGAGGATCGCGTCGGCTCCGGCGTCGTCGGCCCGGTGCATGGCGGCGTAGAGCTCGCGTGCGTAGGCCTCGGGGCCGGCGGGCATGCGGATGATCGACGGGTGGTCGACGCCGATGCCGTGGCTGATCACGACGAGGCGTTCGCCCGTGTTGAGCCGATCGAGGACGGCGCGCCGCTGCGAGGACTCGAACAGCCGCGTGGGCGTGGCGGGGGCGTAGTGCCGGCGGAGCGTGCCGGGCGAGGGCATGGGGCGGCCGTCGTCGGGGGCGTAGACGGGCTCGTAGGCCTGGACCTCGGCGACCTCGGCGATCTGCTGCTGCGTGACCACGCCCGGCCTGAGGATGGTCGCGGTGGCGCCCTCGACGCGGACGACGGTCGACTCGATGCCGCGCTCGCACCGCCCGCCGTCGAGCACATGCACGCGGTCGCCGAACGACTGTCGCACGTGCGCGGCGGTGGTCGAGCTCACACTTCCGGAGCGGTTCGCGCTCGGGCCCACCAGCGGGCCGCCGAACGCGTCGAGCAGGGCGGCGGCGACGGGGTGATCGGGGCATCGCACGGCAACGGTGGGCCCGCGGGCGCAGACGATGTCGGGGATGGTCTCGTTGCGGGGCAGGACGAGCGTGAGCGGGCCCGGCCAGAACCGGCGCGCGAGCTTCTCGGCGGTCGCGGGCCACTGGGCCACCAGGGCCATCGCCCGGTCGATGCCGGAGACATGCACGATGAGCGGGTTGTTGCTCGGGCGTCCCTTGAGCTCGAAGACCTTGGCGACGGCCCGGGCGTCGGTGGCGTCGGCGCCGAGGCCGTAGACCGTTTCGGTCGGGAAGGCGACGAGTTCGCCTCGCTTGAGCAGGTCGGCGGCGTGCCCGATGGCTTGTGCGTCGACGCCCGCCATCAGCCGGCCGCGTCTTCGACGTCGAACTCGATGTTGTTGCGGGTGAGCGTGGTGCCGAGCACGCTGTGGAGGCGGGCGACGGCGATGTTGTAGCTGATGAGCGAGTCGATCTCCTCGAGCTCCGCGGCGGCGAGGAGGGTCTGGCGGTTGAGCCACTGGTCGAGGTTGAAGGCGGTGTAGCCGCCGGTGGTCTCGATCTGGACCGTCAGCGCCCGCAGGTTCTCGGCGGCGGCGACGCGGGCGGTGCGCGTCTGCTCGATGAGCTGGTAGCCGGTCACCACATCGCGAAGGGCGTTCTTGACCTCGAGCGTGACCTGCTGGATGGTGTTCTGGTAGCTGGTGATCGCCTGCATCTGCTCGAGCTGCGCCTCGCGCAGGTTGGCGTTGGCCCGGCGGTTGCCGAGGGGCTGCTCGAAGACGACGCCGACGAGGTAGTCGACGAAGTTGCCGTCGAAGACATCGTCGTAGGCGTCGTTGGGCCGACCGGCGAGGGCGGCGTAGCGGGCCTCGAGGTTCAGGTCGAGCCGGGGCAGGATGCCGTTGCGGGCGACCTGGCGGCGGATGCCGGTGTTCTCGAGCGAGATGATGGCCTGGGCGACTTCGGGGCGTTCGGCGTAGGCGGTGGTGAGCGCGTCGGCGAGGCTGTAGCGGATGGGCTCGTCGACGGCGCCGTCGGCGGGGAGCAGCAGCAGCTCGGAGCCGATGGTCAGCTCGGGGTCGTTGATGAGCACCTTCAGCCGGTCGCTGGCGGAGCGGAGCGAGCGCTCGGCCCGGATGACGGCGGCGCGGCGGCTCTCGACCTCGGCGCGGGCGTCGGCGATCTCGGCCTGCGTGGCGTCGAGCTCGCCCCGGTTGACGATGATGTCGCGCACGCCCTCGCCCCGCCGGAGCAGCCGCTGCTGGATGCGGAGCGACTCGTTGGCGAGCTGGAGGTTCCAGTAGGCCTGCTCGGTCTGGAGCAGCGTGCCGATCAGCGAGGACTTCAGGCCCTGCACGCTGTTCCGCTCGTTGTTGGTGGCGAGGCGGACCGTCGCGCGGGCGACATCCGAGCCGGCCCCGCGCAGCAGGGGCTGGGTGAGCTGGGCGCCGACGGTGACGGTGTTGGCCGGGTCCGGCACGACGTTGATGCCCGGGTTCTCGTTCTGCGACCAGCTCCAGGTGGTGTCGACCTGGAACGTGCCGCCGGTGGTGGTGGATTTCCGCAGGCCCGTGCTGATGTCGTTCTGCTGGAAGGTGTTGAACGAGGCGCCGAAGAAGGTGGTGCTGGTCCTGGGCTGGTCGATGTACTGGTACTGGCCGTTGATGAAGAAGGTCCAGTCGAAGGCGGCGAGGGCCTGGACGAGCTGGGCCTCGCTGATGGCCGGGGCGAGCCGCTGGAACTGGAGGGACAGGTTTCGCTCCGCCGCCGAGCGGATGGCCCGTTCGAGCCCGACGCGGACGGCGACCTGCGGGTCGCCGAGCAGATCCTCGGAAACCTCGCCCGTTTGCCCGGTGTAGGACGAGGGGCCGCTGAGCCGTCCGAGCTCTTCGAGGCGTCGCTCGGGGATCTCGAGGCTGTCGACGGTGGATTCGCGTTCGGTCGGCCGATAGTCGGGGCTCTGGCGGGCCTGGATCATCTCTCGCCGGACGGCGTCGAGCACGGACCGCTCGGCGATGTCGCGGCTGCTTTCTCCGAAGGGCGAGGTGCACCCGGCGATCAGGGCGGCGGTGGCGGCGGCACCGAAGCCGAGGCCGCGGCGTGAACGATGAAGCGATCCGTGCATGGGCGAGGCTTCCTCGGATTCTGTTCCGCCGCGATTGCGGGGGGCGCTGGGTCGAGCCGGGTCGGCGGAGGCCGTAGACTATACCTTGTGCCGCTGGCGGGCCCGCCTTTGGAGTGCGCGGGCTGCATGCCGTCTGTCGCGGCCGACATCTCGCAGACCCGGCTCGACCCGGAACGTAAGGGAGACCCGCACGATGACCAGCCAGAGGATCTGGACCGTCTTCGTCCTTGCCGTTGCATCGTTCATCGCCCCGGTCGGCGGCGCGCTCGCCCAGCTGTCGACGCAGGTCGAGAAGCTCGAGTCGTACAAGGCCGTCGTCGCCGGCGACCGGGCCATCGTCCGGTGCGGGCCCGGGGCGGCGTACTACCCGATCTCGGGCGAGCTGAAGCAGGGCGTGATCCTGACCGTTGACGGTCAGACAAGCAGCGGCTGGCTGCGGGTCAGCTACCCCGAGACCTCGACGGCGCTCGTGCGGGCAGACCATGTCGATGTGCAGAGCGATTCGCAGACCGCGGTGCTCAACCGCGAGTCGTCGCTGGCGGCGTTCAACGCATCAACCGGCGCTCGCGGCAGCTGGAGCAAGCTGCTCGCCGAGCCGCTGCCCGCCGGCACGCGTCTGCGGATCGTCGCCGAGGCGGTCAACGAGCTGACGGGCGAGCTCGCCGGTTACGAGGTCGAGCCGCCGGCCGAGGCGCGGGGCTACATCCGCGCCGACGCCCTCCGCCGGGCGACGAACACCGATCTCGAGGCCGCCGCGGGCATCACCGGTGGCAGCGAGACCGGCCGGCGCGCCGAGACCATCGACACCGCGCCCGCCCAGGCCGCGGCCGACGATGCGCCGGCGGCCGAGACGCCCGCCGATCGCCCCGCCGAGATCGACAACGATCAGGCGGGCAGCGATGACCCCGATCAGGACGAGCGCGCGGCCGAGCCGGTGCGGACGGAGGCGCCGGCCGAGGCGCCCGTCGAGCCGGCCGTCGGCGATGTGGAAGAAGCCGAGGCCCCGGCGCCGCGTGTGATCCAGTCGCTCACCGACCTCAACGAGGCGTTCGACGCTGTGCAGGCGCAGGACATCGGCGAGGCGGAGTTCGATCAGCTGCTGTCGGAGGTCGGGCGCATGATCGAGGCGACGCCCCAGAGCCCGGAGAACGACGGGCTGATCGGTGCGCTGGAGTCGCGGCAGACGGTGCTCCAGCTCCGCCAGCGGATCCAGCAGGTCTACCGCGAGAACCAGGCGGCGGCGAACGCGGCCAGCGACGCGGCGATGCAGACCGAGCGCGAGGTCGCGCGGATCAAGCAGGACCTGGGCTTCACGGCCGTGGGCCGGCTGCTGCCCAGCGCGGTGTACGACGGCGAGCGGCTGCCGCGGATGTACCGCATCCAGGCCCTCGACACCACCGAGGCGCCGCGCACGCTCGGCTACCTGCGTCCCGATCCGGCGTTCTCGTACGAGACCAAGCTCAACCAGACGGTTGGCGTGGTCGGCGCGATCCGCAACGACGCGCGGATGAACCTGCAGGTGATCGAGCCGATCCGGGTCGAGCTGGTCGACGTCGGCACCGATCGCCGGTGATGGGCACCGGCTTGCGGCGCTAGAAGCCGGCGGCCGCGTTCTTCTCGCCCGTCGTCTCGGCGTCGAACGGGTCGGCGTCTTTCTTCGGCACGCTCGGGCGGGAGAGCAGGAGCAGGACGAACGCGGCGGTGCTGGCTCCGAAGAGCAGGGTCAGCGTCCGGCCGAGGTAGGCCTTGTCGGTGTCGGGGATGTCGGCGCCGGCGAGGTTGTCGGCGGCGTCGACGAGGAAGGCCCGGCGATCCTCGGGTGTGTCCTGCCGCGCGCCGTCGGCGACCTTCTGCCGGAAGGCGTTGTCGAAGTAGTGGTAGACGCCCGACTCGCCGTAGGCGACGGGGATGCGCATCAGGAACCCGACGCAGAACACGAGCGGCAGGATCATGCCGATGTGGATGCCGATCATCCCGAGCACGCGGTTCTTGTGGATGACGAGCGCGAAGACGGCCATCGCGCACATGATCGCGGCGGTCACGCCGCCGACAACGACGGCGGTCGTCGCGTTGGCGCCCGGGGGTGCCATCAGGTACGCGAGCAGGCTCAGCCCGATCAGCAGCAGGGCGTAGAGGAACATGATCGTTGCGGCACGGTTGACGCTTCGCTTGGAGTCGGCCATCGTGGCTCCCTTTCGGTTTCGCCTCGCGTCCGCGGGCGGCGGCTTCGGGTGAAGGGTAGGTTGGGCCGCGTCGCGGGCGGGCCCGACCATACGATGGCACCGTGACGCAGCGTTCTGACCACAGCCGGCTCCGGTTTTCAGCCGCGCTATCGACGCGTCGCGACGCCGAGGCCGCCGCCGACGAGGTCTGCGACCGGATCCTGGCGGACCGGGAGCGTTCGGGGGACGCGGGAGAGGGCGCCGATCTGGGCATCGTGCACTTCACGCGGGAGCACACCCGGCACGCTGAGTCGATCGAGCGGATCGTGCACGACCGGCTGGGGATCGGGACCCTGCTGAGCGTGAGCGCGTCGGGCGTGGTGGGCGGCGCGATGCAGGTGCGGGAGGCGCCCGGGATCTCGGTGCTCACGGGCCGGCTGCCGGGGGCGAGTCTTCACCCGTTCATCGTGCAGGACCTGCCCAAGCCGCCGGACGATGCCGACGCGATGTGGGCCCGCGAGCACGTGGCGCCGGTCGTCGGGCTCGATCGGTCGGACGCGCGGGCGGTGCTGCTGGTGACCGACGCGTACAGCGTGCCGCTGGTTCGGCTGCTGCCCTCGCTGGCGGCGGCCCGCGGGTCGGCTTCGGTTCCGATCCTCGGGGGCGTCGCCTCGGCGGGGAAGGCCCCGGGGCAGAACGTGCTGTCGCTCAACGGCGGGATGATGAACGTCGGGGGCGTGGGGGTGACGATTTCGGGCGATGTCGCGGTCGATTGCGGCGTCAGCCAGGGTTGCCTGGGCTTCGGGCCGACGATGGTTGTCACCAAGTGCCGGGGCAATGTGCTGCTGGAGCTCGGCGGGCGGCGTGCGATCGAGGCGGTGCGCGAGGCCGTGCTCGAGCTCGGCGCCGAGCAGCGCGCGAGGGTCGGCCGGGGGCTGTTCGTGGGCCGAGTGATCAACGAGTACAAGGAACGCTTCGGCCGGGACGACTTCCTGATCCGGGGCATCCGCGGCTTTGACGAGGAAGCCGGGGCGGTGCTGACCGACGATTTCTTCCGCGTTGGTCAGACGATTCGGCTGCACTACCGCGATCCGAGCACCGCCGAGGCCGACCTCGGGATGGTGCTCGACCGTGAGCGGCTGGGCTCAACGCCGGCGGCGGCGTTGATGATCACGGCGCAGGGCCGCGACGCTGGGCCGGCGGGGCTTCCCGGGCACGACGCGGGGCCGCTTGCGCGGGTGTTCGCAACGCCCACGCACGGCTCGGACGCGGCCAAGGGAGGTCGAGCGTTCGGAAGCGACCGGGACGCGGCGATCCCGATCGCCGGCTTTGAGGCCGCGGGCGAGATCGGTCCCGTTGGGGACGGGGTGTTCCTGCACACGCAGAGCGCCGTGTTGGCGTTCTTCCGCGAGCGGTCGGGCGGTTAGTTGCCCTGGGGGTTGCCGTGCAGGTCGTAGTCCTGCACGCGGATGCCGCAGCCCTCGGCGGTGCAGAACTCGGGCTGATCGGCGTGCCCGCCGAGCGGGTAGAAGTGGCCGTCGGGGCACTTGCCCGCGCGGAGCACATCGTCGGAGCCGTCGATGAGGATGGGGCTGCGGTTCTTGATGCGCGACTGGTACTCGGACATGGTCATGGTGACGCCGACCGGGCTGGCCGAGGTCTCGGTGCCGACCTTGACGAAGTAGACCCGCTCGTTCTGATCGATGGTGCCGCCGCCGCCCATGGACTGGGAGAGCAGGTACGCCGCGCCGGCGATAGCCCCGACCGCGATCACGATGAGCACGATATTCTTTGCACCGCCACTGGCCATGTGTTTTTCTCCGCTGCTGACTGATCCGCCCGGCGGGGCGGCTTGAAATGACAGAGAGAATCGTAGGCCCGTCTCCCGCGATTGCGAAATCGGCGGTCAAGCCGGGTCCGGGCCGTCCTTGTCAGGCTTTGCTGGGCTTGGTGACGCCCCGGCCCTCGGCGAGCGCGATCGGCCGAGACCTCTTTTTCAGTTCGCGAGAGCCCCTGACGACGATCTCAACCACAGGAACCGGCAATTCATTCCATCCCCCAGGGGGGCAGCATGAGTTTGGGCGGGCCCGCCGGGGTGCTCCCGGCAGCGCCGAGCCGTCGCGATGGTGTCGCCGGAGCGACCGATCGATCGCTGATTTACGGGCCCGGGTCCTGCGCGGGTCGTTTCTTTGGATTACCGTCGAGATCGTAATCCCGGACCGGGATGTCGCAGCTTGCAACGGTGCACACCGCGGGCTGATCGAGGTGCCCGCCGAGCGGGTAGTAGTGCCCCGCGGGGCAGAGGCCCGCCCTCGAGACGCTGTCGGAGCCGTCGATGATGATCGGCTGTCGATTCCGCTTGTGCGCGTGATACTTCGAAAGGGTCATGGTGACACCCAGCGGGGTGTCTGACGTTTCGGTTCCGAGCAGCACGAAGTGCACGTTCATGTTCGGATCGATCGTGCCAAGCCCGCCCCAGGGCTGCGAGAGCCGGTAGACGGCTACGCCGACGGCCGCGACCGAAAGGACGACCAAACCGACTCTCTTGGCGACGACCTTGTTCAAGGCTCTTCTCCGTTGCCGCGGCGGCTCAGCGCGCCGAACCGCCCGCGTTCAAAGCGTCGGCTCGATCACGCCCCGACACTCGCCGAGACCGATCCTGCGGTAGCCTTCGCGCTCGCAGTAGCCGCGGAGGATGACCTCGTCACCGTCGGCCAGAAACTTTCGCTCCTCGCCCGTGGGCAGGCTGATGGGCGTGCGCTCGGTGCCCGGCACGAGCTTCGGGGGGGTGGCGAACGGTTCGCCGTCCCAGGTCAGCTCGAGCAGGCAGCCCCGGCTGTCGCGCGTGGGCCCCGAGATCGTGCCCGAGCCGAGCAGATCCCCCGGCTGCATGTTGCACCCGTTGCTCGCGTGGTGCGCGACCATCTGGGCGATCGTCCAGTACATGTCCTTGAACGAGCCCTTGCTCAGTCGGATCGGGTCCATGCCTTTGTCGCGCATCTGCTTCGACGCGAGCAGCACCTCGAGGGTGATGTCGATCCCGCCGTGTTGCTGGTCATGCTCATCGAAGAGGTGGGGGAGCGGCTTGGGGTCGCCCTCGGGCCGCCGCATCGCGGGCACTCGGAACGGCGCGAGCGCTTCCATGGTGACCAAGTACGGCGACACGCTCGTCGCGAAGCTCTTGGCGAGGAAGGGCCCCAGCGGCTGGTACTCCCACTTCTGCATGTCGCGGGCCGACCAGTCGTTGAGCAGGCACACGCCGAGGATGTGGTCCTCGGCATCGGAGATCGGGATCGTCGAGCCGAGCTCGTTGCCCCGGCCCATGACGATGCCCAGCTCGAGTTCGTAGTCGAGCATCTTGCACGGCCCAAAGCTCGGTGCGCCGCCTTCCTCGGCGGGCGAGAGCTGCCCGCTGGGCCTGCGGATGGGTGTGCCGCTGGGCACGACCGATGACGCCCGGCCGTGGTAGCCCACGGGGATCCACTTGTAGTTGGGCAAGAGCGGGTTGTCGGGTCGGAACATGGAGCCGACGTTGGTGGCGTGGAAGACGGAGGCGTAGAAGTCGGTGTAGTCGCTCGCATCAAACGCCGGCAGCAGATCGATCTCGTCGATCGGCACGAGCGCGTCGTCGGCGACCTCGTGCGTGCGCAGCTCGCGGCTGTCCTTGGAGAGCAGCGACACGAGACGCTGCCGAAACCTGGCCCGCTCGGCGGGGGAGAACTCCCCGACGAGCTCGTCGATCAGCATCGACTCGGCGTCGTCCTCGTCGAAGAACCCGTCGAGCAAACCGGCCTGCGCAAGCAGATCCAGGATGAGCACGCGGTCGCCGATGACGACGCCGGTGGTGATGAAGGCGTTGCCGTCCTCGTCGGCAAGCGCGGCCCGCACGAACGGCAGGTTCTGAATCGGAAAGCCCGTCTCCGGGTGGTTGGCCGACTCGACCCAGCTCGTGAGGTTCGGGTCGTGGGTTTCGTCGATTTCGTAGGGCATGCGGGAGTCTCCGGTTCAGAAATCCTCCCCCGTCGCCGACGGGGGAGGTGCCGGCGAAGCCGGCGGAGGGGGTGCCTTTCGGGTCTTGCGGATCTGTTCCGCTGCGCGTTCGATGGTTCGCAGCACACCGGTGAGATTCGAACTGATTTCGGGGGATGGGATGCGGACGACGGTCAAGCGCCGCTGTTGCATCCATGCGTCGCGGTCGAGATCCGCGAGCTTCCGGGCGCCGTGATGCGACGAGCCATCAACCTCAACGACGAGGCCGAGTTCGACGCAGCAGAAATCGGCGATGTACGGGCCGATCGGGATCTGTCTTCGGAAGCGGAGGCCATGGAGCTGCTGGCGGCGGAGGTGCTGCCACAGGATGACCTCGGGCGGCGACATGCTGGAGCGGAGAGACTTGGCGTTGCGTGTGGCGGGTTCGGTGGCTCGAATCGACTTGCGGTACGGACGGTGCTCGCCCCCTCCGACCGCTTCGCGGCCACCTCCCCCGTCGGCGACGGGGGAGGATTTTGCGGGCACGGCTCGCTGATGGTTGCTCACAACCACCCCAACGCCCGGCTCTCGCTGATCGGTTCGTCGAAGCTGCACGAGCCGTAGCTCAGGGCGAAGCGCTGTCTGCCTTTGGCGATCTCATCGGTCGTGATGCGGAGAATGCCGTCGGGCGACTGCCATGATGCGCCGTCGTCGTCGAACGCCAGCTTGCCCGCGTCGGTCAGGTCGAGCAGGGCGACGGTGAGTTCGTGGCTGAGCTTCTTGGCGTGCACGAACGCGGCCGCGAGGAAAACGTTGACGAACCCGTGCATCGTGCCCATGGGCGGGTTGTCGTCGTAGGTCAGGCGATACTCGCCCCGGATTGGGTGGTGCAGGCCCGCGGTGGCCTTGAAGGCGACATCGCCGAGCGCGCACGCGTGGATGAATCGGCTGACCTCATCGCTCGATGGCATGCCGCTGGCTTCGACGGTGCCGCAGCGGATCTTGGCGGCGGCGCGCTGTCCGCTGAGCGCGGCGATCAGGCCGCGCGGATCCTCGCGCGGGTCGATCTCAAAGAAGGGGAACAGGTCTCCGTCGGCGGCTTCGATCGCTTCGTCGATGAACTGCGCGGTGGGCGCCTTGACTTCGACGGTGTCGACGCGCGCGAGGCCGCGATCCTCGGAGGCGTGCCGCTCGTTGAAGGCGCCGATGAGGCTGAAGCCCTCCGCGGCGTGTTCGGGGTGGAGGATGGCGCCGACGGCCCACGGGTCGCTGGCGTCGGCCATCTCGCGGTAGCCGCTGGTGGCGTAGGTGCCGGGCATGACCATGGCGCCGTGGGTGCTGAATTCGTCGAGGCGCTGGGCGGGGCAGATGAAGTGGCCGAGGCGTTTGGCGTCGGCGGACTGCAGGTGCCGGGCGTACGCGGAGCAGGCGGGCGACATGTCGAGCTTGGCGGGGGGGAAGAGGCCTGCGTAGTCGATCAGGTCGTGGGTGAGCGCGTCGAACGAAGCGGGCGTGGGCATGTCGCGGCTCCTTTCCCCCCACGATAGGCCGAGCCGCTTACTTTGCGAGTTTGGCGATCACCCGCCAGAGGTCGTGATGCGACAGTTGCAGGCCCGTCCGGTTTGCAAACGCGGCGGCCACGCGGTCGAAGCCGTCGGTGTAGGGCAGCCGATCGCGCTGGCCCAGCGAGCCGACCTCGCCGGCGACGAGGTCGATCAGCAGTCGCTCGTGCGTTTCGTCGAGCCGCGGCGGGCTCGACGCGCCGCGCCCGAGCCGAACGAGCTTGCCGGCCTTTCGCAGGTTGTGCAGCCGATGGAAGATGTCGCGGTGTGTTGCGTCCGGGTCGGTCTCGCGGACGAGCACCATGACCGTTTCGAACTCGTCGGTGTAGGGCAGATCGTCGAGCGTGCGGCTCGCCCGGGCGTAGGCGTCGACGATCGCCTGATCGCGCTCGGCGCGGTCGGGCTCGCCGCCAAACAGCGTGCCGCTCATCGCAGAGTCCCCGTGACCGGCGCCGGCGGCCGAACGCCCGAGACGCACACGCTGTCCCAGGCCTCGATGACGCGCACCGGATCGTTGGTGGGGTCGAGGAAGTCGGTCGCGAAGCGGTCGAACATGGCGTGCCGCCGGGCGTCGGCGATGCCGCCGTCGAAGTGGCCGAACGGCGTCAGGAACCGTGCTTTTTCGCCCGGCGCGGAGCCCAGCGCGTTGTAGACGGCGTGCTGGGCGGGCGCGGGCACGACATCGTCGCGCATCGCGAGCTTGCAGATGGTCGGGCAGCGGATCTGCCTGGCGTGGATGGTGGCGTCGAACAGGCGAAGTGCTCGCCGGATGCCCTCGTCGTCGCCGCGGTTGGCGATCAGGAATCGCTTGACTTCGCCGCCCGCGCCCGGCGAACGCTCGTGGGTGTGGTCGAGCCGCCAGGTCCAGTCGCCGAAGGTCGGCACGCCCAGGACGAGCCGGTCGATCCTGATCTCGGGGTGGGCGAAGCCCTGCGCGCACGCCTGCCCGGCTGCGATCGCCGCGATGCCCCCGCCGAACGACTGACCCAGCAGGTACACCGGCGCGCCCGCGGGCAGCTGTCGCCGGAGACACGCGACGGCGTAGAGGGTGTCGCCGACGGCGTCGGACAGCACCCAGTCGATCGGCTTGTTGGGCGTATCGGGCACGGCGCCGAGGCCCTGGCAGATCCAGCCAGCGGGATCGGCGGTCAGGTCGCCTACGCCCGCGCGCGACCCCGGGTAGCCGCGCATGCGCACCGCGAGCACGGCGACGCCGCGCTCGATCAGGGGC
>DAIOTV010000054.1:0-19735 GCA_036751825.1 Phycisphaerales bacterium | reverse complement strand
GGGCGGTTGGTGACGATGCGGTTGCCGGATTCGTCCGTGCGCACGCGGCAGAGGATCTCGGGGCTGGCGGCGACCAGGATGCAGCCGGGCGACTGCATGTAGACCATGTAGGGGCTGGGGTTGACCGCGCGCAGGGCTCGGTAGACATCGAACGGGTCGGCCTTGGACTCGCGCTCGAAGCGCTGGCCCAGAACCACTTGGAAGATGTCTCCGGCGCGGATGTACTCGACGGCGGCCTCGACGGCGGCCTCGAACTGGCCGCGCGTGGTGTTGCTCGCGAGCCTGGGCGTGTCGCGTTCGGCGCCGACGCGTCCCAGGGCGAGCGGCTTGCTGTGCTGCTGGATCTGCGTGCAGGTCTGCTCGATGCGTGCGACGGCCTTGGCGTACGCCGCCGCGGGGTCGGCGCCGGGCGCGACCAGCGCGAGCTGGACCACCGAGATGAGCTTGTCGACATTGTCGAAGACGACCACGCCGTCGTGGAAGGCGAAGTGCAGGTCGGGGAGGTTTCGGTCGTCGGGGGGCGGGGCGGCGAGCTTGGTGGGCTCGCCGTAGCGCACGGTGTCGTAGCCCGCGTAGCCGACCCAGCCGCCGAGGAAGCAGTCGGGCAGGTGCGCGCTTCGCCGGTCGGGCCCGGGCTCGACGAGGCGGATGTGGGCGGCGAGGTCGCGCGGGGCGTGCAGCGGGTTGGGCAGGATGCGTTCGGCGGTCGAGCCGTCGGCCTCGGTGATGGTCACGCGGTTGCCGAAGGCGACGATCTGGCGCGAGGGCCTGGCGCCGAGGATGGAGTAGCGCCCCGCTCGCTCGCCGCCCTCGACGGATTCGAGCAGGAACGAGGGCTCGGTGCGGACATCGGCGGCGACGAGTCGTCGGTAGGCGAGCACGGGTGTGAGCTGGTCGGCGAGCAGGCGTTCGCAGACGGGCACGGCGAGGGTGAGGCCGGGCTCGGCGCGCCGGGCGACCAGCGATTCGAACTGTGCTTTGGTCAGGTTGGGCACCGCCGATCGTACGCCCGGCCGCACACGGGCAGGTCGGCACCCGTAGGCTGTTGGCATGCGATGGAAGCTGCTTGCCGTGCTCGTGCTCGTTGTGTCCGCGCCGATCGTGGCGCAGGAGATGCCGCCTTCGGTCATGCTGGGGCGGCGTGTGATCGCCTTTGCGCACCGCGCGGAGGTCGTGCCGGCGGTGGTGATCGTGCAGGACCTGCCCTCTTTCGTCGAGGCGGTGTCGCATTGGACGCCCCGGCAGCAGTTCCCGGTGCTGCTCGACGACGGGTCGCAGCGGTCGCAGGAGGACATCGCGCGGTTCGTGCGGTCGTTCGGGCCCGAGCGGGTCGTGCGGTTCGCGTTCGAGGGCTCGGTGCCCGACGAGCCGGCGGCGCGGCGGGCGTGGATCGAGGGGGCGCTGTCGCGTGTGTTCGGCGCGGGCGTGGAACCGACGCCGACGATCGCGCTGGTGTCGCGGTGGCGCGACCTGGGCCACGCGCCGCCGGGCGTGGTGGTGGCGGACGACGAGGACGAGGCGTGGGCGGCGGCGCTGGCGCTGGCGGCGGGCCGGGGGCAGCCGATCGTGTGGGTGAAGCGCACGGTCGCGGGCCGGGTGGACGGCGCGATGCATCACGAGGCGACGGCGCGGCTGGTCGAGCAGATCGAGACCGGCTGCGAGCGCACGGGCCTGCCGTGGCGCGAGGCGGGCGACGCGATCGAGGCGGTGACGCTCTGCCTGAACACGCCGGTGAAGTTCCGCGCGGACTTCGGCGAGGACGCGCGCGAGCGGTTTGCGCTGACGGACCTGGTCGGCCGGCACGGCGCGCTCGAGGCGGGGCGGCTGCGCCCGAGCGAGCGCTGGGCGTGGGCGGGGCAGATCACGGGCGACGCGTCGAGCTGCATCTATCAGGCGATGTGCAGCCTGTTCTACGAGCCGTCGTCGGCGTGGCTGTTCGACGGGTACCCCGACGAGCAGCCCTGGAATGTGTACGACGCGTCGCGGGCGGCGGAGCTGCTTGAGCGCGCGGGGTTCGAGACGGTGCTGATCGACACGCCGCGGGGCACGCACGACGACTGGCTGCTGTCGTCGGCGCGGGCCCTCGAGGCGGACCTGGTGCTGGTCAACAGCAAGGGTCGGCCGCAGGACTTCGGGCTGGTGCGGGGGCAGGGGTCGTACCGCGACGCGCCGGTGCTGGGCGTGCCGGCGGTGGTGCACTTCGTGCACTCGTGGTCGGCGACGAAGCCCGACGACCGCACGACGGTGGCGGGCCGGTGGCGCGAGCGGGGCGCGTTCGCGTATGTGGGCAGCGTGCACGAGCCGTTTCTTCAGGCGTTCGTGCCGACGCCGGCGGTCGCGGGTCGGCTGCTGTCGGGCGTGGCGCTGGCGGCGGCGGTGCGGGCCGACGATGCCGGCGCGGCGTGGAAGATCACGGTGCTGGGCGATCCGCTCCTGGTGTTCGCCAAGCCCCGCCCGCGGAGCGAGGCCGAGTTGCCGCTGGAAGGCGTCGACGCGGGCGAAGCGATCGTGGAGGCGGTGAACGACGGCGACTTCGCCGCGGCGGTGCGGGGCATGGTGCTGACGGGCAAGGACGAGGACGCGGCGGAGTTTGCTTCCGCGGTGGCGGTCGATCGGCCCGAGGCGTTCGACGCCGACCTCGCCGAGGCGGTCGCGATCGCGGCCTTCCGCGTCGCGGACACCGACCTCTTGGCGCAGGCCGTCGCGGCGATGGGCCCGGCGCGGGCCGAGGTCACGGGCGCCGCCGACGCGCTCTGGCTGCACGCCGAGCCGCTCCTGCAGGGGGGCGTCGGGGGCGAATTGGCCTCGGCGCTGCGGGCGAACCTGCGCGAGGGCACGGTGGTGCGCGACGCGGTGCGGCTGGCGCGGGCGATGCGGCAGGCGGGCGACACGATGGGCGCGAACGCGGTGCTGGTCGAGGCCGAGCGGCGCGTCGAGAACCCGCGGGACATGCAGCGGCTGCGCGAAGAACGGCGCTAACGCGCGGGGCCGGCGGTGAGCGTGCCGTCGCGGCCGAGGTCGACGCCGACGGCGCCGAGCCTCGGCGTGTCGAGCCAGATGCGCCCCCGGCGTGCGAAGTCCCAGCGCGGGTCGCCCATGCGCTCGATGCCGGTGGATTGCAGCACGACACGCGGGTTGACGCGTTCGACGAAGGCGTAGGCCGCGTCGCGAGCGCTGCCGTGGTGCGGCAGCTCGATCGCGTCGGCGGCGAGGTCGACGCCCGAGGTCATGAGCATCGCCATCGCCTCGTCCTGGATGTCGCCCGTGAGCAGCAGCGTGGGCACGCCCTCGCCGGCGGTCAGCCTTGCGACGAGCGAGGCGTCGTTCTCCTGCCGGGGCACGAAGCCGGGCGGGGGGTGCAGGACGGTGAGCGTCGCCTCGCCCAGCGTGATCGTGTCGCCGGCGGCGACGACGCGGTGGGCGATGCCGCGGGTGCGGAGGGCATCGAGCACGGCGCGCGCGGGCCCGTCGGTCTCGGCGGCGCGCACGAAGCTCTCGCCCGTGACGACCTCGCGCACGCCGAGGGGTGGCGCGAGGTCGATCAGGCCCATGAAGTGGTCGATGTTGGCGTGGGTGACGACGACGGTGCCGACGCGCGGGGCGCCGATGGCCCGGCAGGCGTCGGGGATGGTGCGGATGCCGATGTGCTCGCGGAACGAGCCGCAATCCCAGAGCAACGCGTCGGCGCCGCTCTCGACGACGATCGCCGTGCCGTTGCCGACATTGAGCATGGTGGCGCGGGCGGCGACGGCGGCGGGCAGCCGCTGGCCGACATGCGATTCGACGGCGAGCCAGGCGAGGGCGAGCGCGGGCAGCAGCCACGACGCAGCGCTGCGCAGCCGGCCCCGTCGCCAGAGCCAGACCGCCACGCCCGTCGCGAACGCCGTCCAGGCGAGGCTGACGCTCGGGAGATAGACCGTGGCGAGGGGCGCGGCGTCGAACCAGCGGACGATGACGGCGCACCATCCCGCCGAGGCGCGCAGGGCGGCGGCGAGCGGGTCGATCAGCGCGGGCGCGACCGAGCCGATCAGCAGCGTCGCGAAGCCGAACCACATCGTGACGACCACGAGCGGCACGGTGACGAGGGTCGCGACGACGGCGAGGGGCGCGAGCGCGCCGGTGTGGAAGAGCACGAGGGGGATCGACACGCTCCAGCAGGCCGCGGTGGCGCGGGCGGTGTCGCCGAACCAGCTCAGCACGCCGCGCCACATCGGCTGCGTCGCGGGGTCGGCGACGTCGCTGGTGCGGACGGCGTCGGGCCTTGGCTCGGCGATGACCATGAGCCAGGCGACGAGCCCGAAGCTGAGCTGGAAGCCGACGGACCAGAGCTCGGTGGGCCGCCAGACGAGCACGGCCACGCCGACCCAGGCGAGCAGGGCGAGCCGGTCGTGCCGCCGGCCCAGGGCGTCGCAGACGAGCAGGGCGACGACCATGACGCCCGCGCGGACGATGGGCGCGCGGGCGGGCACGATGAGCATGTAGAGCGCGATCGCGATCGCGACGAGCAGGGGCTCGATCGGGCCCCGGTCGCCGCTGGCGCGCACGACGAAGAGCGCGATGAAGGCCATGACCGCGACATGGAACCCGCTGACCGAGAGCAGGTGGGCGAGGCCGATGCGCTGGAACGCGCCGGCGAGGCCGGGCCCGTCGATGTCGCGCTCGCCGAGCAGCAGCCCGCGGATGAGTGCGCCGGCGTCGCCGCCGTGCTCGGGGTCGGTGGCTCGGTCGATGATGGCGCCGGCGGATCGTCGGGGCAGGGCGAGCAGGCGGCTCAGCCCGCCGCGCAGCGCCGACGAGGCGGTGGGGTGGTCGATCACGCGCAGCAGCGCGTCCTCGCCCGCGAAGAGCCAGAACGCGTCGCCCTGCGCCCGGCTCGCCGCCTCGTACGACCGCTCGCCCGGGTTGGACGCGAACCCCGGCGGCTGCGCCCGGCCCAGCACGCGCACCCGGTCGCCCGCGCGGGCCGACACCGGCGGCGACGCGACGACGACAGCCACACCCGAGCCCGCACGCGGCCCGCCGGCGGTGTGAACCAGATCGATGCCCACGCGCAGCCGCGCACGCTCGTCGGCGCGCATGAACGGCGGCACGTGCTCGGCCAGCGCGCCGCGCTTGGGCCTGATCCGCTCGGGGTCTCCCAGCGCGATGCCCTCGAGGTCGAGATAGATCGGCTCGGCCCGATCGCCGGCCTCCTCGGCGGCCCGGCGTTCGACGGCGGCGGCGACCGAGTCGGGCGCGCGGTCGTGCACCCGAGCCGACCAGACCGCGCCGCCCGCGCCCAGCATCGCCGCGATCAGCGCCGCGGTCGAAGCCCGGCGCGACACCAGCACCGCGATCGCCGCCCCGATCGCCCCCAGGCTCGCCCACGCGGCGGTCGCAACGCCGGGCATCTCCCGGGCGACGAGCAGCCCCCCCGAGAACCCGACAAACGCCGCCAGCGCGCGCAGCCGGGCCGCCATCCGGCGGCGATCGGGAGGGAGTTGGAGCGGCGGCACCACGCGGCCACGATCGCGACCGGGCCCGATCGTGTCAAGCCCGATCGCGTCAGGCGAGTCGTGTCAGGCCAGTCGTATCAGGCCAGTCGCGTCGGGCGCAGCTGGGCTTCGGGCTCAGCGGGGCGTCGCGGTCACGATGTCGTTGAACAGCCCGACGATGTCCCGGGTGCCCGACTCGTTGTCGGCGTTGGACCAGGGGTTGTCGCCCAGGCGGCCAGTGCCGGTGGGCGAGAAGTACTTGGGATAGATGAACTGGCCCGCGAGCGTGCGGTAGCCGTTGTCCTCGGTCGAGAGGAACACCCGGTCGCGCCCGGCGGACTGCAGCACCACGCTGCCTCTGGACGACGACGGCAGGAAGGTGCTGACATTGGCCGAGGTGATGCCCCGGCGGCCCGCGGTGGTCAGGGGCGAGGCCGGCGAGCCGAGCAGCGCGGTGAGCGCCTCGCCCTTCTCCTGGGCCGTCAGCGCCGTGAGCCCCCCGTCGAGCTTGGCGTTGAGGGCGCTCACGCCCTGATCGGCCTCGCGCTCGCCGAGCGCGGTCGACGCCAGCACGGGCAGGTTCTGGTCCCAGTAGAACCGCGCGACGCCCGCGTCCTCGTTCTCGGTCGCGAAGTTCTCGATTTCGGGCTCGTCGAGGTCCGCCATCTGCGGGGCGAACTCGTTCTCCGCCCACGCGAGCACCGGCATGCCCCAGGAGTCGACGATCTCGGGCAGGATCAGGTTCTCGTTGTCGCTGTCCATCGGCGAGTTGGGGCCGTCGAACTTGCCCTCGACGGTCTTGAACTCGACGGCGTCGGCTCGGAGGTAGCTCTTGCTGTTCGCGCCGTCGATGCCGACCAGCGCGGGGTTCACGGCGACCTTGGCTTGGCCGTTGGGCCCGACCTCGGGCAGGGCCCCCGCGTCGTCCTCGCCCACCGCGCCGCCCGCGAGGTCGAGGATGACATTCTGCATGGAGGTGAAGCCGTCCTCGTTGTTGCTCATGTCGGCGGCGGTGAAGTAGCCCGGCACGCGGTTGGTGTCGGTCTGGAACGACGAGATGGCCGAGGAGATGGCGGCGAGCTGCGACTGGGTCGCCGTGCCCCGGGCGAGGTCGCGTGCGGCGCTGATGGCGGGCACGGTGATGGCGATGACGATCGCGATGATCGTGATGACCACGAGCAGCTCGATCAGGCTGAAGGCTCGGCGGGCCTGCGAGGCGAAAGGAGCGGCGGTCGGGGTCATGGGTTCATCCTTCTGGCGCGCCCGGAGGGGGCGCATCGGAGCCCGCGTCGCCGGCGGGCCGTGTGTCACTGTTCGCACGGCCCGGCGTGCGTGTTGCCCGAAAGCCGGGCTCTGGCGGTGCCGCATCCGGTCGCGACACAGAGATCCCCGGCGCCTGGTCGGGAAAAGTATATCGGAGCCATAGCATAAGCCGACCGGCGACCGGGCCGAGGATCGGAAAGCGGGGCCGGCCCCTCGGCGGGGTGGCGGTGGACCGAAGGAGGGTGCGTGCCGACGCGCGAGTCATTCGAGTGCCTGCGGGCCGAACCGGGGGCGATGCGGGCGGCGGCGGCGGCGATCGCCTCGGGCCGGCTCGCGGTGTGCCCCACCGAGACGGTCTACGGCGTCTTCGCGCGCGAGCGATCGGCGCTGGAGCGCCTCGTCGGCGCCGACACCGCGGCCGGGGCGGCGGTGCACACGGCGGAGGTTGACGCCGCGGCGACGGCGCTGGGCGATCTGCGCCCCTGGCAGCGCCGGCTGCTGGGCCGGGTGCTGCCGGGCCCGGTGACGGTGGTCGCGGGCGATCGGGCGGTGCGCGTGCCCGACCACGCGGGCTGCCGGGCGATGCTCGAGGCCGCCGCCGACGCGGGCGCCGAGCGCGTGCTGGGCGTGGCGCTGCCCGTGGCCCGGCCTCGCTCGCTCGAGGGGATGACCGACGACGAGCGGTCGCGGCTGGTTGAGGCGGGCGTGGCGGTCGCGGTCGACGAGGGCCCCACGCGGCTGGGCTCGGCGTCGACGGTCGTGCGACTGACCGACGGGGGGTACACGATCGTCCGCGCCGGCGCGATCGAGGCGCGGTACTTCGACAAGCTGGTGCGGCGGCGGCTGCTGTTTGTCTGCACGGGCAACACCTGCCGAAGCCCGATGGCGGCGGCGATCGCGCGGAGCCTGCTGGTCGACGACCCGTTCACCGAGGTGGTGTCGGCGGGGCTGACGGGCGGGTCGGGCGCGCCGATGTCGCCCGAGGCGGCGACGGCGCTGCGGTCAATCGGCGTCGACCCGGGGGCGCACCGGTCGCGCGCGCTGACCGACGGGGCGCTGAGCCGGGCGGACCATGTGTTCGCGATGACGGCCGACCACCTCGCGGCCATGACCGGGGGCGGGGGCGGCGGCGGGGGCGGGGGCCGGGTGGAGCTGCTCGATTCCGAGGGCGGCGATGTGGTCGATCCGTTCGGGGGCCCGCAGAGCGAGTACGATTCGGCGTGCCGGCGCATTCGAGAGCTGGTCACGCGTCGGCTGCACGGGCTGGGCATGATCGAGCCGGGCTTGATCGAGCGGGGCTTGATCGGGCCGGGCTTGATCGACCCTGGTTCGGCGGCCGCAGGAGACACGCCATGAACATCGCCCTGGGTGCCGACCATCGCGGCTCGGACGCCATCAACCGTCTCGCCGATCGGCTCAAGGCCGGCGGGCACAGCGTGACGCTGCACGGCTCGACGAACGGGGAGACCTGCGACTACCCGATCGCGGCGTACGAGGTCGGGCAGGAGGTCTCCGCCGGCCGGGCCGACCGGGGCGTGCTGATCTGCGGCACGGGCATCGGCATGTCGATCGCCGCCAACAAGGTCGACGGCGTCCGCGCCGCGGTGGTCAACAACGAGCTGACCGCGCAGCTCGCCCGCAGCCACAACGACGCGAACATCGTCTGCATGTCCGCCGACCTCCTGGGCCTGCGGCTGATCGAGCAGATCGTCGACACCTTCCTCAAGACCGAGCACGAGGGCGGGCGGCACGCGCGGCGGGTGGACCGCATCACCTCGATCGAGAAGGGCCGGTCGCCCCACGAGGATCCGGCGTAGCCGGCGCGTCGCTTGCGACCGGGGCGTGGTAGACCGCGGCGGCGTCGTCGAGACCGACGACGATGAACCCGTCGAGCGCGACGAGCGAGCGCGGCGTGCCGTGCAGCCGAAGCGAACGCTCGGCGCGGATCGCGCCGTCGGGCAGCTGCATCGCCGCGTAGCGGAACGCGGCGTCGGGCCCGGCGTTGATCGACGCGGGCTCGGGCCGGTCGGCGACGGCGAGCACCAGGCCGTCGGTGATCACCGGGCGGACGAACGGAACGGTCCCGTCGTACGCGTCGCCCCCGACGAGCCGGCCCGCCTCGTCGAAGACCGCCAGCCCGACATCGGAGGCGAAGATCAGCCCGCCCTCGGGCCGGATGCGTGCGGTGAACTCGGTGGCCTGCGAGACGCGGCCCAGGTCCTCGAGCGGCTCGTCGCGCAGGCGCCCGGTGGACAGGTCGATCTGCCAGAGCTGTCGGTCGACGCCGACGACATAGGCGCGTTCGCGGCCCACGATGCAGTCGCCGCTGAGCCGCACGGCCGGGTCGTCGACGGTCCACACCGCCTCGCCGCGCGCCAGGTCAACGCCCACGACGCCCTTGTCGAGCCCGAGCAGCATGGTGCGGTCGTCGGCGAGCCGGACCCACCGGCCGAAGCTCCGGCGGTCGCGGAACTCGCCTGGCCCGTAGATGGCCCGGCCCTGCGCGATGTCGTAGGCGGCGGCCATGGGCACGACGCCGTCGCCCTCGTTCTGCGTGGGGTCGCCGGGCCGCTCGCCCACGACGGCGAGCACGCCGCCCTGCATCGCCGCCTCGTAGACCATGGGCACATCGAGCTGCTGGGCCATCACGAGCGCGCCGGTGCCGCGGTCGAAGACGGCGGCTCGGCCGAAGCGTTCGACGATGCCCACATGCTCGCCGCTGACGACGATCAGGTGATCGCGCAGCCAGACCTGCCCGTCGAGCGGGGTCTCGAGCACGCCGGTCTCGTAGCGCTCGGGCCGCTGGTCGAAGAGCTGCCGGAACGCCGGGCTGGCCCAGCGCGTCTGGCCCGTGACGGTGTCGATGGCCTCGAAGCGGGCGGCCTGGTGCACGCCGTGGTAGAGCAGCGCCGTGGTGGGCGAGAGGCTGACGACGATGGGCTCGCTCGCGGCGTCGGCGCCGAGCGGGCGCGTCCAGGCGGGGACGAGGCCGGCGGGGGCGTCGGGCGAGGCGAGCACGGCGCTTTCCCAGTCGATGTCGACGCCCGGGCCGGGCTCGTCGCCCACGCTCCACAGCGCGAGCACGCCCTGGCGTTCCGAGCGCATGAGCAGGTGCGAGGTGGCGTGCGGGCCTCGATCGCTCAGCGGCTCGACGGGCTCCCACCCGCCCAGCAGCTGGGCCATCATCGCGGGCGTCTCGCCCGGCCGGGGCGGGCGGGTGCGGCGGCTGAGCCGGTCGAGCAGGTCGCGCTCGAGCGCCGCGGCGTCCACGGGCGCGCCCTCGCGGGTGAGCCCGTCGGCCCGGCGGATGACCTGCAGCGCCGGGTAGAGCTGGTCGCCGGCGGCGAGGGCATCAACGAGCCGTCCCGCGAGCTCGCGTGCGGCGGCCGACCCGAGCGCGTTGACACGCCCCGCCGCGTCGAACCCGTTGCGCAGCGACGACTGCGCCAGCCGCGCCTCGCCCGCGCGGGCGTAGGCCTCGGCGGCGCGCAGCCACAGCTCGGGCGCCGCCGGGGCGATCGGGTACCGCCGGGCGACGGCCTCGATCGCGCGGCCTTCGGCGTCGGCATCGGCCTCGAGGCGCGCCAGCTCGGCGCGGGCCGCGTTGGCGAACGAGCGGTACACGCCCGGGCCCGCGTCGGCGACGAGGGCGGCGAGCGCCGCCGTCGCCGCCCGGTCGCCACGCTCCAGACGCCACTTGGTCTGGTACTGCGACGCCGCCAGCGCCGGATCGTCGAGGATCGACTGGAACGACGCGGCGGCCTCGGCGGGCCGGCCGGCGTCGCGTTGCCACAGCCCCCGCTGCATCGCCACGCCCACGCGCTGCGTCGGCCTTACCGCGGCGCGGTCGAGCGCCGCGACGATCGCGCCGCGCTCGGGCGCGGCCCGGATCACGCCCGACCCGAGCATATCCAGCAGCGCGTCGTACAACCGGTCGCGGGCGTCGTCGTCCTCCGAGGCGGCGATGGCGTCGAGCGCGCTCGACGCCGCGGGCGCGATCGCCGCGGTGTCGCTCGCGCGGAAGGCCAGCTCGGCGAGCGCGATCGCCGGCGCAGGATCGGCGGGGTCCTTGGCGATGCGGTCGCGGAGCACGGCCTGGGCGCTGTCCCAGTCGAGATAGCCGTGCACCTGCGTGGGCCCGAGCACGAGCAGCTGCCCGGAGGCGACGGTCGGGGTGCCCGGGAACTCGAGCCGGGCGTGGGTGGCGGTGCCGGCGGCGGGGTCGACGATCTCGATGCCCCGCTGCGTCGGCTCGAGCAGCACGCCGCCGGCGACGACGGCGCGCCCGGCGCGCTCGGGGCCCTCGCGGTCGATGGTGGCGGGCTCCTCGGTCAGCACGCCGTCGAGCGAGGTGACGCGGTAGGCGTGCGCGCCGATGAAGACGAGGCGCTCGCCGACGCGGACCATGGAGTCGGGCCAGCCGAAGGCCATGACGGGCCGCTCGCCGACGAGCCGCCCGGTGTCGGCGTCGATCGCGAGCAGGCTGGTGTGGCTCGGCTCGAAGGCGAGCAGCGTGCCGTTGTGCATGATCGGCGTGTGCTGCATCCAGACGCGGTGGTCGGTGGTCTGCGCCTCGGCGACGCTGGGCACCAGGCGCGACCAGCGGATGCGGCCCGTGGCGGCCTCGATCGCGGTGATGACGCCCAGGGGCGAGACGCGGTAAGCGATTCCCGCGTCGACCAGCATCGCGGGCGACTGCTCGTGGCCCCGCTGGCTGGGCATGACGCCGGCGGTGCCGACCAGGCGCACCCACCTGGTCGCGCCGGTGTAGAGATCGAGCCCGACCATGTGCGAGAGGTGCACCCGGCGGAGCGGCGCGAAGGTGAACAGCCCGGCGACGACGGTGTCGCCCGAGATGACGACCGGTCCGTGGACCATGGCGCCGGCGAGGTCGGTGTCGATCGCGGCGGGCCCGGCGGACCAGAGGCGTCGGCCGGTGGCGAGCTCGATCGCGTGCAGCCGGGCGTCGCCGTAGCGCCGGTTGTTGAAGGTCTCGCCGAGCGCCGCGACCGCCACGCCCCCGCCGGCGGTCACGGTCAGCGTGTCCTCGATCGGCTGGCTGCGCCCGCGGACGCGCTGGATCTGCGTCGGCTGGTCGCGGTCGGCGTCGGTCTCGAAGACCCAGGCGCGCTCGAGCGTGGCGGTGTCGAAGCACTCGATCCGCATGCCGTCGTTGATCAGCAGCCACGGGCCGGCGACGGTGGGCAAAATCCATGGCCGGTCGGCGTCGCCGAGCCGGACCGAGGCGACCTCGGCGGCGCCGAAGGGTGCGGAGCGCAGCGGGCTCTCGAGCGGCTTGTCGTCGGCGAGGGGGGGCATGGGCTCGAACGAGGCGTAGCTGCGCTCGAGCGCGCTGGCCGGGGGCGTGACGGCGTCGAGCGACTCGGGCACCTCGCCCGACCAGGCCCGCGCGAGCTTCAGGTCGCTCTCGCTGGCGCGGAAGCGGGCGATCTCGGCGAGCAGGGCGGCGGCGCGGTCGGCGCGCGCGCCCCGGCGGTCGGGGTGGCGATCGAGCTGGAGCAGCGCAAGCCGTGCGGCGTCGAAGTCCGCGCGGGCGAAGCGCTCGCCCGCGATGTGCAGCGCCGCGTCGAAGCCGGCCTCGGTGAGCAGCAGCTCGCGCTCGACGCGCTCGGTCTCGCCCTCGCGCAGCAGCCGAGCCGCGAGCGGGCCGGCGGTCTGGCGGTAGCGCTCGAGCAGCCCGGGCGAGGCGAGCATCGCGTCGTGGGCGAGCGAGCGCACATTGCGGTACACGGCCGGGTCGGTTCGGTCGGCGACGAGGCGGTGGCCCTCGGTCTCCAGCAGGGTCTGGAGCGCGCGGACGGCCTCGGCGTCGTTGCCGCGCTCGACCAGCCCGCCGAGCTGCCCGAGCACATCGGCGGCGCGGGGCGAGTCGTCGACATAGACCGGGCTGGCGTTCTGGGCCCGCGCGGCGGCGACGGCGAGCAGCGCCGCCAGGATGATCGTCAGGGATCGCATGCCCGCGGGCTCCGTGGTGCGGCGTCGTTCCGGTGCCCGGCCCGAATCGGGGGGCCTCGGCGTCCGGAAATCGAGCGTGCGGCCCGCTGCCGCCTCGCTTGGGGAGTCTATTGGCCCGCCGCGGGCGTGGTTGCCTCAACCCGGGGGGGACCCGCGCCGATGTCGGGCGATCATGGACGCCGCACTCGACGGCGCCGCGTCGCCCGCCCTTGCATCGGCCGACCGGCGGCTCACTGTGGAGACCCGCTCGATCGCCCCCCGGGGGCCCGATGTGGTCTCCGACCCGTCGCTGGCGCTGGGCCGGCCTTCGCTGCTGCTCACCAGGCCGGCCCGTGTGTTCTACCTCGTCGTGGCGGCGTGGCTGATGGGTCTGGCGGACCTGTCGATCACGATGACCTATCTGATGTCGGTGGGCATGTGGGAGGGCAACCCGGTGGCGCGGTTCGTGATCGGGCTTGGCTCGCCGACGCTGGTGGTGGCCTTCAAGCTGTGCACGATGCTGGTGACCTCGTGGATCGTGCTGGCGCACCGTCGGCGCTGGCAGGCCGAGGCGGTGGCGTGGCTCTCGGTGGTTGTGCTCGGCGCGCTGACGGCGCACTGGCTGAACTACATCGCCTACGCCGAGGCGATGCCCGACATTCTGACGACGGTGTCGCTGGACCCGTCGTACGCCGCGGGCACCTGGGTGTCCTTGCGGTGATCGCGGGCCCGGGGCCGGATATCCTCGCGGCATGCCACGGCTCTTCAACTCCGCATCGGTCGCGCTGCTCGCCGGCTGCCTCGCCGGCCTGTCGGTCGGCTGCTCGTCGTACGACGCGCCGACGCTGACGGTCTCGTCGGTGGTGCTGGCGGACCGGTCGGACGAGGCGGTGGTGCTCGATGTGACGCTCGACGCGGCGAACAGCAACGCCGTCGAGCTGCCGCTGGAAACCGTCGAGTACACGGTGCTGGTGGACGGGCGTGTGGTGTTCGAGGGCACGCGCTCGGCCGAGGCGACGCTGCGGCGCGAGGGCGCGCGGCAGATCGTGCTGCCCGTGGCGATCCGCCTGAACCCGGATGTGCCCCTGCGGGGCGAGTACCCCTACCGCATCCGCGGCAGGATGACCTATGTGACGCCGGGCGAGATCGCGCAGCTGCTGTTCGACGCGGGCGTGCGCCGGCCCAAGGTCGCCTTCAGCCAGCGCGGCACGGTCGACTTCGGCGAGTAGAGCCTCAGGCCCACCGCACGGGCGTGCGGTCGACCTCCGACACACGGAACGCAAGCTCGGGCGCGGCCTCGGCGAGACGCCGGGCGAACGCGGGCAGGTAGCCCCGCTCGGTGTTGGTGTGACCCGCGAGCACGACCGCGATGTTGCGCTCGAGCGCGACGAGGATCTCGTGGTGCCGCATCTCGCCCGTGAGGAAGACCTCGCACCCCTGGTCGGCGGCTGTGCCCAGCAGGCTCTGGCCCGCGCCGGCGCACACGCCCACGCTGCGCACGGGGTGATCGGGCTCCTCCCAGGGCACGGCGTACTTCACGCGCTCGACGCCCAGGTGCGCCTTGATGCGCCCGAGCAGCGACGAGAACATCACGGGCCGATCGAGCATGACCCGCCGACCCGAGCCGGCCTTGCGCAGCGGCAGCGGGGCGAGCTCGTAGACATCGATCGCCGGCTCTTCGTAGGGGTGCAGGCTGCGGAGCGTCTCGATCGCGAGCGCGGTGGCGGAGCGGTCGCAGATCATCTCGAGGCGCAGCTCGTCGACGAGCTCGAGCCGGCCGGCCTCGCCGACGACGGGGCTGGCGCCCGGGCCGCCCAGGAAGGTGCCGGTTCCGGGCGAGGCGAAGGAGCAGAGCTCGTATCGTCCGATGCGTCCCGCGCCCGCGGAGGCGAGGGCGTTGCGGACCTGTTCGAGGTCTTTCCTGGGCACGAAGGTGACGATTTTCACGCGCGCCACGCGGTCGGTGGTGGAGGTCAGCGCCCGCGTGTCGCCCTCGCCCACGCCCGAGGCGAGCCAGTCGTTGAGCCCGCCCGGGGCGGCGTCGAGCGCGGTGTGGGGGGAGTAGATCGCCATGCCGGCGCGGACGGCGCGGAGCACCAGCCGCTGCTTGGCGTCGTCGGCGGTCAGCCGCTTGATGGGCGAGAAGATGACGGGGTGGTAGGCGATGATGGCGCCGGCGCCGATGGCCTCGGCCTCGTCCATGACCTTCGCCGTGAGGTCGATGGTCAGCAGCACGGGGCCGGCGACCGGGGCCTCGCGGTCGCCGGCGAGCAGGCCCACATTGTCCCAGCTCTCGGCGAGCGCGGGGGGCGCGAGTCGTTCGATCGCGGCGACCAGATCGGCTGCGGTTCTGCCCATGGCGGACCTCCGCGCGATGGTAGCCGCGGGCGCGGGCGATCCCTGAGCGGCTAGAGTCGCGGGCCATGGCCGACCCCGGGCACAACTCGGTCCGCATCGCCGCCCGCGCGAAGCTGAATCTCGCGCTGTCGGTCGGCACGCCGATCCCCGAGGGCCAGCCCGGCGCGGGGATGCACCCGATCGCGTCGTGGGTGGTCCCGCTGGCGCTCGCCGACGAGGTGATCTACACGCCGGGCGACGACGGCGCGGGGGTGCAGCTCCGGCGAAGCTGGGCGGACGACGCGTCCCGCAAGTCGGCGCTGGCGTGGCTGCCTTCGACCGACCTGTGCGTCCGCGCGGTCGACCGGCTCGGGGCGCGCGTCGGGCGCGAGCTGGGCGGGACGGTCGAGCTCCGCAAGCGCATCCCCGTCGGCGGCGGGCTGGGGGGCGGGTCGTCGGACGCGGCCTCGACGCTCATCGCCGCCAACCGCGCCCACGGGCTGGGGCTGTCGCTCGCCGACCTGGCCGACCTGGCCGCGGGCCTGGGCTCGGATGTGCCCTTCTTCCTCGACGAGCCCGCCGAGGCGGGCGGCCCGCCGGCGCCGGCGCTGGTCACCGGGCTGGGCGACCGCATCGAACGCCTCGCCACGCCGCCGGTGCCGGTGGTGCTGTGCATGCCCGGCTTCGGCTGCGACACGGGCGAGGTGTATCGGGCGTTCGACCAGGCCCCGGTGACGCTCGACGAGGCGGGCGTCGCGCGGCTGGCGCTCGCGGGCGACGCCCGCTCGCCCGGGCTGTTCAACGACCTGTTCGAGCCGGCCCGGCGGGTCGAGCCCGCGCTCGTGGGCCTGTGGCAGCAGATCAGTCGGACCTCGAAGCGCGAGGTGTTTCTCTCGGGCTCGGGGTCCACGATGTTCATCGTCGCCGACGACGGCAATCATGCGGCGGCGCTCGCCGGGTCGCTCGCGGTCCATGTCTCGGGCGCCGCGTTCGTCGCCACGACCACGGAGGACCCCGCACCATGAGCCAGGCACCGGTCATCGGGATCGATCTCGGGGGCACGCACATGCAGGTGGGCGTGGTGGCGGCGACGGGCGTGCTGCTGGGCCGAAGCCGGGGGCTCACCGAGGCGCACCGGGGCTTTGACGCGGTGATCGCGACGATCGCCGAGCGGTGCCGGGCGGCGTGCGAGGACGCGTCGGTGCCGATCGGGGACATCGCGGGCGTGGGCCTGGCGGCGCCGGGCGCGGTCGACCCGGGCCGGGGGCTGGTGCTGCGGGCGCCCAACATGGGCTGGGACGACGCGCCGGCGTCGGCGGCGTTGCAGCGGGCGATCGGCCGGCCCGTGTACCTCGACAACGATGTGAACGCGGCCGCCCTCGCCGAGGCCACGCTCGGCGCGGGCCGAGGCCACGACAACCTGCTCGCCGTCTGGATCGGCACGGGCATCGGCGGCGGGCTGATCTTCGGCGGGCGGGTCTTCCACGGCCCGCTGTTCACCGCGGGCGAGATCGGCCATGTGATCCTCGAGCTCGACGCGCCCGAGGGCCAACGCAAGCTCGAGCACCTGGCCTCGCGCACCGCCATCAGCGCCGCGATCATGGAGCGGTCGGGCCTCGCCGAGCCCCCGAACTCGGCCGAGATTGCCCGGGCCTACGCCGAGGGCGACCCCGCCGTCCGCGAGGTCGTCGATCGCGCGGCGCAGCGCATCGGCGTCGCGATCGCCAATGTCGCCACGGTGCTCAGCCTCGGCAAGGTCGTCGTCGGCGGGGGGCTGGTCGAGACCATGGGCGGGGCCTTCGTGGGCCCGATCGAGCGGTCGGTGCGCGAGAACATCTTCCCCGAGGAGCTTCGAGCGATCGAAGTGACGGCGACGAAGCTCGGGCCCGATGCCGGGCTGATGGGGGCGGCGATGCTCGTCCGCCAGCAGCTCGGCGCCTGAGGGACGCCGCGCCGGTCCGGAAACGGAACACCCGCGGAGGGCTGTCCTGTGGAACAGTCCGTCGCGGGTGCCGCTCTGGGCCCAAACGCATGGCCCGGATCTCTCTCTTCTCGGTCGTGTGTCGTCCGGCCGCGAGGGGCCGGGGTGGGTCAGCCTCGGAGGATGTCGTCGACGAGCGACCGGACGGCGTCGTCGAGCTTCTCCTGGGTGACATAGGTGCCGTCGTCGAGCTGGGCTCGGACGCGGGCGACCAGCTCGCCGCGGACCTCGCCGGTGGCGTCGGTCTTGGCGGCGGATCGAGCGGCGTTCGAGAGGCTGACCGAGTCGGCCTGGCGTTCGCGGCGTGGGGCTTCGGTGCGTCCCGCGTTGGCGGGCGTGCTGCCCCGGTCGGTGTTGCCGATGCGGAACGGGCTCTCGCCCGAGCCGGAGATTCTGCTGATATCTGCCATGCCGTCCGCTCCCTTATACAGTCGAGCGTGTTCGTGGCCCTGTTCATCCTCGGATTGCGGTGCCACCTGGCGCAAAGTCCGGTCCATCGTCGACGCTCCCACCGGCCGTTGGTACCGGCCGTCGTCCGAACGGGACTACATCTTGGTGATGCTCTTCCCGTCCACCCAACCTATCGGAGAGCGCACGGATGACCCTACAAACTTCGGAGCTTCGCGGTCTCGTATTGTAACGCATTGAACAACACATACTTGCATCGATAACACTCGTTCGGACGCATCAGAAAAACTCAAAAAAAAGACGGAGAAGGCTGTGCAACGATCTGTCAGGGCTTTGAACGCATACCACAAGACGGGCCATTGTTTGTTCGGTGCGATTGTTGCGCTTCTGGTCGCCGGGTGCGGCTCGAGTCCCGATGGCGTGGGCGAATCCGGCCGCGAGGGCCGGTCGCTCTTCGGCGGGTCGAGCGCGGGGGACCCACAAGATCTCGCGGGCTGGTCGATCGGGCTGGCGACCTTCTCGGGGCCGACCCGCGTCGACGCCGCCACCGCCGCCGCCGAGCGCTTCCGTGCCGCCGACCGGGCCCTCGCCGAGGCCTTCGTCGTCGCCCGCGGCGACCGGTCGGTGGTGCTGCTGGGCGAGTACGCCAGCCCCTCGAGCCGGGAGGCGATCGAGCGGCTCGAACGCGTCCGCTCGATCCGGATCGACGGAGAGCAGCCCTTCGCGACCGCGTTTTTCGTCCCCCCCCGCAGCGCGGCGGCGAGCGATCTCGACCTGCGCTCGGCGAGGTTGGACCACAACGCCGACGCGACGCTTCAGGTCGGCGCGTACGGGCGGATCGACCGCAGGGCGCCCACGGAGAAGGAGATCGCCGAGTTCCGCGGGCTCGCCGAGCAGGCCGCCGCCGAGCTGCGGGCCCAGGGCGAGCAGGCGTACTACTACCACGGCCCGTCGATGAGCATGGTCACGGTCGGCGCGCTGCGCTACGACGATCTCGAGTCCAACCCCGGCATCCTGCGGGCCCTGCGCGAGCGGTTCCCGCACAACCTGCTCAACGGGGCGGGCATCCGCGAGAAGATCCGCACCGAGGTGGGCGAGGACTGGCGGCTGCAGCCCAGCCAGCTCGTGGGCATCCCCGACTAGGCCCGCTCGGCCCTTTTGAGACTCAGCCGCCCTGGACCCAGAGGGGTTCGATGCCGACGGCGGTCCATTGGCCTTGGTGCTCTTGCCAGTCGAGTCGCCACCACGAGTGGCCGTAGAGCTGCCCGCCGGGGCCGAAGGCGCGGAGTCGGACCTGCGTGCGTCCGACGCGTGGCCCGTCGAGCCCGGCGCGGGTTTCGAGGACGACGACGCGTTCGACGGCGCGGGGGATGCGGTCGCCCACCAGCGCCAGCAGCCGCTCGCGGCCGGTGATCTCGGGGATGAACTTGATCCCCCCGGGCCTGAGGGCGACATCGGGGTGGAGCAGGTCGCGCATGGCGGTGTTGTCGGCGGCGGCGGTGGCCTGCACGAGCTGGCCGCTGCGGGCGGTGATGGTCTCGCGTGGGGTTTCGACGAGGTGCCCCGCCGCGAACGCGCCGGCGGCGAGCAGGGCCAGGGCGGCGCCGATCAGCGCTCCCTGCCGGGGCCGCCCGCGTCGCAGGCCGACGATGAGGGCGAGTGCGGCGAAGGCGGCGAGGGCGGTGACGAGCCAGAAGGGGTTCTCGAAGAGCCAGGCGTCGAGCGGCGGTGCGGGCGGCAGGTCGGGCACGGCGGCGGTGTCGGGGCCGAGGATCTGACTCAGGGTGAGCCGTGGCGCCTGCATGGTGGAGGCCTTTCCGCGATTCCGCCGATGGCACTGTGGAGCGGGTCGGGCCGCCGGCGGCCGCGCGCCACCCCGCCCCCCGTGTCGGAGGACTGTACGGCCATGGCCTCTCGATCGATCGGTGAACCGGGCGAATCGTCGGTCGAGGCGTCGGGTGCCCGGCTTGACCGGAACCTGGCGGCGCTCGGGCTGGGCGCGCCGGGCCTGGCACGCCGCATCGCCGAGACGCCGAGCCGGACGGGCGTGAGCTTCGTCGTGACCGACGAGGGCCGGCTGTCGGGCTCGATCACCGACGAGTGGGGCCGGGGCTGCCAGCTGGCGAGCAAGCGTCGCCCGACCGAAGAGGCCGAGCGTCTGGCGGCGCGGGTGAAGATCGAGCGGGCGGCGGTGATCGTGGTCAACGGGTTCGCGATGGGCCACCATGTGCGCGCGGTGCTGGCGCGGGCGCGGTCGTCGGCGCTGGTGATCGTGTACGAGCCGGACATCGCGCTGCTGCGGGCCGTGCTCGAGCGG
>DAIOTV010000053.1:0-20590 GCA_036751825.1 Phycisphaerales bacterium | reverse complement strand
TCGGGCAGGCCCGTGACGGCGGCGATCTGGGCGTGGCTCATCCCCCGCACGCACCGCAGCAGCACGCACTCGCGGTAGGCCTCGGGCAGCTCGGCGACGAGCTCGAGCAGGCGCCGGTTCCGCTCGGCCTCTTCGGCGCGCAGCGGTTCGGCGTCGCCGTGCGCCCGCGGCGCGACCTCGTGCCGGGCGAGCCGGAACAGGCCACGCCGACGGGTCTGCTTCCGCCCGGTGGCCCGCGCGGTGTTCACCGCCACGGCACGCAGCCAGCCGCGGAAGGCCTCGGGTTCGCTGAGTTGGCTGAGCTTCTCGACCACGGCCAGTGCCACCTCCTGCAGCAGATCCTCGAGATCAGCCTCGCGGGGCTTGTGCGCGAGCACGACGGCCGCCACCCACGGGCGGTGCTCCTGCCAGAGCAGGCCGGCGGCCTCGGCGTCGCCCGCTGAGGCCCGGCGGATCAGGTCCGTCTCGCTCACGCGTTCCCCTCTCACTGCCGACCGCCCAACCGGATGCGCCGCCCCGGGCCGCCCGTCGGTGATGCCCGACTTTTCGCGCGGAACCGTGTGTGCGCGTAACCTTGTCGGGTTGTAACGCCCGACCGCCCGCCAGGTTCGCCCACACGATGCCCAAGCCCCACCAACGCCCGACCCTGGACCAGCTCGATGTGATGGACGGGGGCGTGATGCCCCTGGGCGATCACCTCGAAGAGCTCCGCAAGCGGCTGATCCTGGTGCTGGCGGGGCTCGTGCCCTTCCTGATCGTGGCGCTGATTGTCGGCCAGCCGGTGCTCGAGTTCCTGATCCGCCCGCTGCAGGACGCGCTGCGCGACCGGGGGCTGCCGGCGAACATCCAGAACACCGGGCCCTACGAGGCGTTCGGCAGCTATGTCAAGATCGCGCTGATCCTGACGATCCTGGGCGGGTCGTGGTGGGTGCTCACGCAGCTGTGGCTGTTCGTTCGGCCCGGGCTCTACCGCACCGAGCGGCGGTTCGTGTACATCCTGATCCCGCTGAGCGTGACCATGACGGCGCTGGGCGTGACCTTCATGTACACCGTCATGCTGCCGGTGGTGCTGTCGTTCTTCATCGGGTTCGGCTCGTCGCTGAGCGCGACGCCGGCGTCGGTGGTCGAGGTGCCCCCGGGCGTGGTGCTGCCGACGGTGCCCGTCTTTGCGGGCGACCCGCCGAGCCCGGCGGTGGGCGAGTCGTGGATCAACAGCGACCTGAAGCAGTGGCGCATCGTGACGGCGCTCGGGCCCGACGGGCGGCCTGTGATCCTGACCAGCCCGCTGCAGAGCGCCGCGGCTGGCATCGAGCAGGCCTACCGCCTGCGCGAGTATGTCGGGCTGGTGCTCGTGCTGAGCCTGGGCTTCGCGGTGGGGTTCCAGATGCCGGTGGTGGTGCTGCTGCTGGGCTGGGCGGGCGTGGTCGAGCCCAGGGACCTGACGGGCATCCGCAAGTACATGCTGATGGGGTGCATGGTGATCAGCGCGCTGCTGACGCCGGCGGACCCCTTGAGCATGCTGATCCTCGCCGTGCCGCTCTATGTGCTGTACGAGCTCGGGCTGGTGCTGCTCCGGCTGATGCCCGCCCGGCCGCTGGACGCCGGGGTGGACGCGTGACCGGCCCGGGCGCGCACGATGAGGCGATGATGGCCCGCGCGCTCGATCTCGCCCGGCGGGCGGCGGCGATGGACGAGGTCCCCGTCGGCGCGGTGGTCTGGGAGACCGACACGGGCCGGGTGCTGGGCGAGGGCTTCAACCGCCGGGAGATCGACAACGACCCCAGCGCCCACGCCGAGTTCCTGGCGATCCAGCGGGCGTGCGTGGCGATCGGCGACTGGCGGCTTAATCACTGCTCGCTGGCGGTCACGCTCGAGCCCTGCCCGATGTGCGCGGGGCTGATCGTCAACGCGCGGGTGGGGCGGGTGGTCTACGGCGCCGACGACCCCAAGGCCGGGGCGTGCCGAACGCTGTTCGAGCTGACCACCGACGCCCGGCTGAATCACCGGGTGGAGCTGATCGCGGGCGTTCAGGCCGAGGCGTCGGCGGAGCTGCTGCGTGCGTTCTTCAGAGCGAGGCGGGGGTCGTGATGGCGTCTGGTCTGCGGTGCCTCGCTTGCGCCTCGGCCTCGTCGGATGCTCGCTGTCTTGACGAGGCCGAAGAGCAAGCGAGGCATGGGTTGCGTCCGGGATCGCGTCGTGCCTGAGCTGCCCGAGGTCGAGACCGTTCGGCGTGGGCTCGAGGCGCGGGCCGCGGGGTGCCGGGTCTCGGGGGTGGTCGTGCGTCGGCGGGATGTCGTCGCCACGCCCGACGACCCGCCGGGCGGCTTCGGTCGCCAGCGCCCGCTGGCACGCGCCAAGGCCCGCCCGCCCCGGCGCGTGGGCAAGGCGGATCTGCTGGTCGGCGACACGATCGACGCGGTCGTGCGCCACGGCAAGCAGCTCGCCCTGGTGGGGGCCTCGGGCCGGTGCGTGCTGATCCATCTGGGGATGACCGGCGAGGTGATGGCGCCCGGGCCCGGCGACCGGCTGCGGGCCGCGGATCACCTGCATGTCCTGTGGACGCTCACGGCCCCGCAGGGAGCGTCGGCGGGGCGGATGGTCTTCCGAGACCCCCGGCGGTTCGGGGGCGTCTGGACCCTGCCCACGCGGGCCACGCTCGAAGACCGCTGGCGCGAGCTCGGACCCGACGCGCTGCGGGTCACGGGGAGCGAGCTCGCCAGCCGGGCCGGCCGGAGCGCCCGGGCGATCAAGGCCGCCCTGCTCGACCAGCGGACCGTGGCGGGCGTGGGCAACATCTACGCCGACGAGGCGCTGTTCCGCGCGGGGCTGCACCCGGCGACGCCGGCGTCGGCCCTGAAGCGGCCCGAGTGGGAGCGCCTCGCCGACGAGCTGCGGGGCTTTCTGGCGCTGGCGGTCGAATTGCGGGGCTCGACGCTGCGGGACTACCGCGACCCGGCGGGCGAGCCGGGCGAGGCGGGACGGCTGCACCGGGTCTACGGGCGGGCGGGGCAGCCCTGCAACTGTTGCGGCGGGGCGCTGGCCTCGATGACGCTCGCGCAGCGCACGACCGTGTGGTGCCCGCGATGTCAACCCCCCGATCGCCGCAAATCACGAGTTATCCACAAGTGATGCATGCCCCCGGGGTCGGCGGGGCGGGTGGGCGTGTCGGGCCGGGTGGTGCTGGTCTTTCTTAAAATAGAGAGAGATCCAGTAGTGTCCGTAGCAAGCCCTGTCGGCTTGGGGAGAACTCGGGGCGGTCGTTTGCAAGCGGTTGCCGGAGAGTGGCTTGGGCGTGTTTGGCTCGGTGGGCTGGCGCTCGGCTGTGTGTCGGCGGCGCTCGGCTGCGCGGGTGGATCGGTCGGCTGCGCGTCGGGGTGGGGTTGCGTCGGTGTCGGCAGCGCCCGCTCGGCCGACGCCGGCCGAGCGCATCCGCACAGGTTTTCCACAATGGGCTGTCGGTAGCGTGAAGATTCCTTCACGGACCCGGCTTGCGCGCATGGACGGCCTTTGCACGGTATGAAACTGGTTCGTGCCGAGGCCGGCTGACCGGCGCTGAAGCGGGGCTCCGCGCGGGTGCAGGGTGTCGGGTTTGGGCGTGTGCTTGGCCTAGCGGTCTCGGCCGGCGACGCGGAGCCGGTGCTCGAGGGCGGTGACGGACGAGCAGAGCTGCTGGTCCTGCTGGCTCTTGCCCTCGATGGTTCGGATGGCGTGGAGCACGGTGGTGTGGTCTCGGCCGCCGAAGTAGCCGCCGATCTCTTCCAGCGAGTGCCGGGTGTGCTTTCGGGCGAGGTACATGCCGACCTGCCGGGGCAGGGCGATGGACCGGCTGCGCTTTCGGCTCTGCAGGTCGGCGGTGCGGACGCCGAAGTAGTCGGTGATGTGGGTGATGATCTGGTCGACGGTGATGGGGATGTCTTCGCGTGGCAGGGGGTCGCCCAGGGCCTCGCGGGCGATCTCGACGGTGAGGGCGTCGACGCCGTGCATGGAGGCGTGGAGCTGGAGCTTGGTGAGGTCGCCCTCGAGCTCGCGGATGTTGGCCTGTTCGCGCTGGGCGACGAGCTGGGCGACGGGATCGGGGATCTCGATGCCGCGGAGCCGGCCTTTTTCTTTGATGATCTCGAGCCGGGTCTCGAAGGTGGGCGGGGCGACCTGGGTGACCAGGCCCCACTTGAAGCGGCTGACGAGCCGGTCTTCGAGGTCGGGGATCTCCTCGGGCGGGGCGTCGGAGGTCATGATGATCTGCTTGTCGGCCTGGTAGAGGGCGTTGAAGGTGTGGAAGAACTCTTCCTGGGTTCGGTCGCGCTTGGCGAGGAAGTGGATGTCGTCGATGACGAGGGCGTCGACCTCGCGGAACTGGTGGCGGAACTGCTCCATCTTGCCGACCTGGACGCACTCGATGAAGCGCGTCATGAAGTGCTCGCAGCTGGTGTAGAAGAGCTTGAAGCCGGGCCGGTTCTCGATGAGCTCGAGGCAGATGGCCTGGAGGAGGTGGGTTTTGCCGAGCCCGACATCGCCGTGGATGAACAGGGGGTTGTAGGCCTTTCCGGGTCGGTCGGCGACGGCGCGGGCGGCGGCGTGGGCGAGCCGGTTTCCGGGCCCGACGATGAAGTGCTCGAAGGCGTAGTCGGGGGTGAGCGAGAGCGTGCCGTGGTCGTGGCGGCGGAGGGCCCGTCGGGCGATGTGCTCGGTGGGGGGCCGATCGGCCCGGCCCGGGCCAACTTCGGACGGGTCGATTGCAGACGGGCCAACTGCGGACGGGTCGCCAGCGCGTGAATCGCCGGCGGGGCGATCGGCGGCCGCCGCGCCTTCGGAGCGTCTGGGGGCGTCGGTGCGCCCGCCGGTGCGCCCGTCGGTGCGGGCCCCGGGGTCGCTGTTGTTCGAACGGGAGTCCTCGTCGAGTTTGGCGAGGTCGGCGGCGGTGACGAAGCGTGCGGTGACGAGGCGTCCGGTGACGGCGCGGAGGGCGTCGTCGAAGGCCTCGGCGCACTGGTGCTCGAGGTAGTCGCGCTGGGTGGCGGTGTCGGCCTGGATGGTGGCGACGCCGCCCCGAAGGCCTGTGGTCAGCAGGTCGTTGAACCAGTGACGGACGATCGTCGGGGCGTGCTGTCGGATGTGCGCAAGGACATCGGGCCAGACCCTCCCATCGGGATCCGTCATCGCAGGCGACCTCGTGTGCTGAACGCTCCGGCCTTGGCGAGCGGGCACGGCCGTGCTCGCGTGGGGCCGGGTGTTGACACCGGCTCGGTCACCACCATGACCCCACCGGCAGAACCCCGAATTGCTCACGCCGTGGGCCGCACGCGTCCTGCGTGGCGGCGGTCGGGCGTCCGTCGTTGCTGGGCGGACAACACACGCCGCAGGGGTCGAGCGTACCGGTGCGCCCGGCGTGAGTCAACAGATTGCGCGTCGATGCGGCGCGGTGCGCGATGCCGCGCGCGCCGCGCTTGACCCGACAGGCGCGCGCGCACTAGCGCGCAGGGCCCGCCCGCGCGCTCACCGCCCGCGCAGCCGCTCGGCGCGCTCGGCCTCCATCGCCTGCCGCTCGTAGCGGTCGCGGTTGAACTTGTGGTCCATCAGCACCAGCACCTTGTCGAGCCTGTTCTTGGGCAGCACCTCGGCCAGGCGCTTGCGCACATAGGTCACATGCGTGCGACGCGAGATGTGCGCCAGCACCAGCGCCTCGGCCTCGAGCACGCCCAGCCACTCGGCGATGTCGTCCACATGCATGTGCTGGCCGATCTTCGCCCGGCCCTTGTGGTCGGGCTCGAAAAAGGTGCACTCGCTGATCACGACCTGCGCCCTGCGCATCTCGTCGCGCAGCAGCCACGGGCCCGGCAGCGTGTCGCCCGTGTAGGCGATCAGCGGGATCTCGAGGATCCGCGTGATCTCCTCGCCACGCTCCTTGAGCTCGCGGAGCTTTTCCTGGGGCAGCTCGGCGTACTCGGGCTTGAGCTTGCTGCGCTTCTCGACGATCGACCACCCGAAGCTGGGCGCGGTGTGCTCGGTCGCGAAGCCCCGCAGGAAGATCGAGTTCTTGATCTCGACCTCGCCGCCGTCCTCGAGCTCGATGAGGTCGTACTCGGTCTGCTGGCGCTCGAGCGCGTTGAAGCCGCGCATCATCTGGTGGACATCGTCGGCGATGCGCTTGTCGACGACGAAGGTCCCCTTGCCCATGCCCTGGAAGACGCGCTGGCTGGCGTAGTACGCCAGGCCCCCGACATGGTCCATGTGCCCGTGGCTGAGCGCGACGAACTTGCTGGCCAGCGCGCAGCGGAGGGGCGCGCCCATGTCGAAGCAGGTGTCGAGCTCGGGGATCTGGATGGTGGTCGCCTCGCCCGCGATGCTGGTGCCCTGGATGCGGTAGGGCGGGCAGTAGAGGAACCCGACGGTGCCCTCGCGGGGCGGCGGCTTGGGGATCATGGCGAATGCTCCGGTGCCGGGCTCTCGCCCGGGGGGTGCGTGCTCTGTCGTGTCGACGCGGGGGGATCGTAGTTCGGCCCCCCTCTCCCCGGCGGGGAGAGGGACAGGTTGCGAAGCAACCAGGGAGAGGGGAGGATCAGCGTCTTATTCCTGCCCCGCGTCGGCGCCTTCGTCCGCCCACCGCAGGATCGTCGCGAGCACCGCCCGCTCGTCGCTCGCCAGCGCGGAAGCTGTCACCCGCAGCACCCGGAAACCGAGGCTGGAGCAGACGGCATCGCGTTCGGCGTCCCGGGCACGCCGGCCCGCGTGATGCTCGGAATCGAGCTCGACAACCAACGCGCTTCTCGGGCAGCAGAAATCCACGACGATGCGGCCAACGGGATGCTGGCGACGGAACTTGTGTCCGCCCAGACGCCCCGCGCGGAGCTTCGACCACAAGACCGCCTCGGCGGGAGACTGGTCCTGCCGAAGCCGGCGGGCGCGGTCGGTTTGGCGGATCCGGGGTTCGGGCATGGCGTGAGCCTGCACGACTCTGGAGTTTGTCCTTCCTCCCCTCTCCCTGCCCGACGGCGTCGGGCTGTCCCTCTCCCCGGCGGGGAGAGGGAGGGGATACGCTGGACCATGAGCGATGCGCCGCGAGAGCCGAGGGAGGTCCGTTTCCGCGATTTCGGGCGGGCGGGCTGGGTCGCCGTTGTGGCGGCGGTGCTGCCGGCGGCGGGGGGGTTCCTGCTGCTGGGGTTCATGCCACAGGTCGCGGGGTTTCTCAACGACCTGGGCCCGTGGGGCTTCGTGCTGTATGTCGCGGTGTTTGCGGTGACCAGCGGGCTGGCGATCCTGCCGACCTACGCGCAGGCGGGCCTCGGCGGCTACGCGTTCGGCGTCGCGGGCGGGCTGCCGGGCGCTCTGCTGGGGTTCGTGGGCGGGTCGGCGATCGGCTACGCGATGGCCCGTCTGACGGCGGGCGATGACGCCAACAAGGCGATCGATGACCATCCGAAGTGGAGCGCGGTCCGTGACGCGTTCGTTGCCCGGCGCGGGAGCCGGGCGCGTGATCTTGCCAAGACATTCGGGATCGTGACGCTCGTCCGTGTGCCGCCGAACTCACCGTTCGCGCTCACGAACCTGCTGATGGCCTCGGTGCGGGTCCCGATGCTGCCCTACGCGCTGGGCACGGCGGTGGGCATGCTGCCGCGGACGGCGCTGGTGGTCTACATCGGCTCGCTGGTCGAGGGCGAGATCTCGTCGGACTCGATCAAGTCGGCGCAGCCTGGGTGGCTGCTGCCGGTGGGCATCGCCGTCGCGGTGCTCGTGCTGATGATCCTGGCGTGGCTGGGGGACAAGGCGATCAAGCGAGCCGTCAAGGCCGAGGTCGAGGGGGCCCACGCCGAGAAGCCCGAGACAACTGATGCCCCGGGCACGGAGCCGCGGGCGTAACGCACGCGGGCGGGCGCTTCACGGCGCCCGCATCGCGAACCGGCGCGCCAGCCCCAGCGGGCGCAGCATCGAGCGCTTCTTCCACTGGTGGTGCTGCATCCGGCGGAGGATGTCGTCGAGCGTGCGCACGGCGCGGGCGATGTGCGGGCCCTTGTTGAGCATGACGCACTCGGCCCGGCCCGCCATGGCGGCGTCGGTCACCTCGGCGCGGGTCGCCCGCCCGTTCTTGGCCAGCCGCTCGAGCACCTGCGTCGCCCAGATGACCGGCACATGCGCCGCCTCGCAGAGCCAGAGGATCTCTTCCTGCGCCTCGGCGAGCCGTTCGACGCCGACCTCAACCGCCAGATCGCCCCGCGCGATCATGACGGCGCCCGCGGGCCTTTCGAGCAGCGCGAGCAGGATCTCGGGCAGCGCCTCGAAGCCGGCGCGGGTCTCGATCTTGGCCACCAGGCCCACGCGGTCGGGCAGTCGCGCGGCGCACGCGCGGATGTCGGCCGCCGAGCGAACGAACGAGAGGCCCACGGTGTCGATCGCGGGCGTGCGCGCGACATAGTCGAGCGCATCCAGGTCGGCGGGCATGAGCGAGGGCAGCGCGAGGTCGGTCTCGGGCAGGTTGATGCCCTTGCCCGCCGCCAGCTTGGTGCCCTCGGGCCCGGCGTCGATCACATCGAGCACGAGGCCGGCGGGGCTCGCCTCGCGAACGACGCAGCGCACCCGCCCGTCGTCGAAGTACACAGGCTCGCCGGGCCTCGCGTGCGCGAAGACCTCGGGAAGCGTGCAGACGAGCCGGCGGACGCCCTTGATCGAGACCTGCGGCGGGTCGCCCGGCCCGTGCAGCACGATCGTCTGGCCCTCGGCGACGCGGACATGGTGGACATCCTCGGCGAGCGCGCCGATGCGCGGGTTCGGGCCCGCCAGGTCGAGGTGGATCCGGGGCCTGGCGGAAGCGGCGGGGTCGGGGCGGAGATTCGCGATCATGCGGTCCCACGCCCCGGGATCGTCGTGGGCGGCGTTGATTCGCGCGATGTCCATGCCCGCGGCGATCAGCTCGCGCGGCAGGGCGTTGTCGTCCGCCGCCGACGAGGGAAGCGTGACCATGATGCGCGTGCCACGACCCGCCGGGCACGGACCGAGCGACCCATCGGCGCGGGCGTCGCGCAGCGCGTCCGCCTGGTCGATCGATACGGGCGAGGGTGTCTCGGGCTCGGCGGCGCTCGGGGGCAGGCCCGCGAGGGCCTCGGCGGCGCGGGCCGCGGCGCGGACGGTCGCGAGCGCGCACGACTCGGCCCGGCCCAGGCTCGAAAGCCCCAGCGCGCGGAGCCGGTCCTGCAAGGGCCGGGCGTCGGCCTCGCGGAGCGCGAGGTAGTGGGCGAGGTTCCGGGCCGAGGGTGCGTTCTGGCCGTGGTCCTGCGCGCCCGACCGCTCGGCGGCGAGCATGCGCCGCTCGATGGCTCGGAGCGCTTCCGCGGCGGCGAGTTCGGCATCGTGGGGCGCGCCGGGCGTCATACGCCCGATGGTAGCTGGGGCGGCGCTTTCGGCGGCCGAGCTGGCGTTCAGCGGGCTGTCATCGGGCTGTCATCTGGCCCGGGCGATCAGGCCCAGCGCGCCGGTGACGACCGAGACCGCGAGCCCGAGCAGCGCGGGGGTGTCGAGCGTGGTGACGAGCCAGGCCGAGAGGGCGAGGCCGGCGAACAGGGCCCAGCTGGCGAGCACCGAGGCGGTGCCGGCGGCGAGGGCCCGCTGTCGTGGCGAGCGGGGGTCCATGCGGGTCAGCCTACCGCGCACGGGCGTCTACACTCAACCCGTGAGCGAGCCGAACGATCTTTCGGGTGACGCGTCGGGCCTGTCCGAGGCCGAGGTCCGCGATCTGGCGGCGTTGTGCCGGCTTGCGCCCTCGCCCGAGCAGGTCGACCGGCTCCGGCGTGATCTGTGGGCGGTGCTAGGCTACGCCGAGTGCCTGGCCCGGGCGCCCGTGGACGATGTCGAGCCGATGGCCCGGCCGGTGGACGAGACGAACAAGCTGGACGACGACGAGCCGGGGCCGACGCTGGACCGCTCGGTGCTCGAGGGGATGGCGCCGTCGTTCGACGGGGTGTTCTTCGGCGTGCCGCGGGTGCTCGATGGCGGCGGTGGCGGGTCGTGAGCCTGCCCGGGGTGGTCGAGATCCGCGACGCGATCGCGCGGGGTTCGGCGTCGGCCGTCGAGCACACGCGGTCGTGCCTCGATCGCATCGCCGAGCTCGATGGCGGGCCCTCGGACGGGCTGAACGCCTTCACGCAGGTGTTCGACGAGCGCGCGATGGCGCGGGCCCGGGCGATCGACGCCCGGCTGTCCTCGGGCGAATCGGCGGCGAGCATCGGGCCCCTGGCGGGCGTGCCGATCGCCATCAAGGACAACCTCTGCACCGACTTCGGTCGGACGACCTGCGCGTCGAAGATGCTGGCGGAGTACGCCTCGCCCTTCAGCGCGACGGCGGTCGAGCGGCTCGAGGCGGCCGGGGCGGTCATCGTCGGCAAGACGAACATGGACGAGTTCGCGATGGGCTCGAGCGGCGAGCACTCGTGCTTCGGGCCCACGCGCAACCCGTGGGACACGAGCCGCGTGCCGGGCGGCAGCAGCTCGGGCTCGGCGGCGGCGGTGGCGAGCGGCATGGTGCCCGCGGCGCTCGGCAGCGACACGGGCGGGTCGATCCGACAGCCCGCCGCCCTCACCGGCACCGTGGGCTTCAAGCCGACCTACGGCACCGTCTCGCGCTGGGGGCTGGTGGCGTTTGGCTCCAGTCTCGACCAGATCGGCCCGATCGCGCGATCCGTCGCCGACGCGGCGTTGATCCACGATGTGATCTCAGGCCGGGATCCGCGCGACTCGACCTGTCTTGATCGCGACCCGGCGCGGGCGTTCGCGGGGCTGGGTGCGCCCCTGGACGGTTTGAAGCTCGCCGTGCCGACGGTCGCGCGCGACGAACGCATCGATCCGCGCATCCGGCTGGTCTTCGGGCTGCTGCTGCGGGCGCTCAACGAGCGGGGCGCGAGCTTCGAAGAGGTCGAGCTGCCCAGCCCCGAGCAGATGCTGGCGGCGTATTACATCGTCGCGCCGGCGGAGGCGAGCAGCAACCTGGCGCGGTACGACGGCGTGCGCTACGGCCGGCGGGCCGAGCTGGCCGAGGGCGACGGGCTGCACGAGCTCTACTGCCGATCGCGCAGCGAGGGCTTCGGCGACGAGGTGCAGCGGCGGATCCTGCTGGGCACCCATGTGCTGCGGTCGGGCTACACCGATCGGTACTACCTGCGGGCGCTGAAGATGCGGCGGCTGATCCGCAGCGACTACGACGCGATCTTTGCCGTCATGGGCTGCGACGCGGTGCTGACGCCCACGACGCTCGGGCCCGCGTTTGCGCTCGGGTCCAAGGTCGGAAGCGCCGAGCACGCGGCGGACCCGATGGCGATGTACCTCGAGGACGGGATGACCGTCGGGGCGAACCTGGCGGGGCTGCCCGCGGTGAGCGTGCCGGCCGGCTTTGTGCCCGTCGAGGGGCCGGGGGGCGGCTGCTCGCTGCCGATCGGCGTGCAGCTGACGGGCCCGGCGCTGGGCGACGAGCGTCTGCTGCGGATCGCGGCGGAACTGGAGTCGGCGGCGGGCTTTGCGGGGCGCGTGGCCGAGCCGGCGGCGGGCTGAACGGGGCGCTTCACGGGGCTTTGGCGCGGTCGGCGGGGTGGGCGGGCGCGTCGTTCGGCCTTGTTCGGCCCGCGGGGTGCTCGCGGGCGGGGTGCGGGTGGGGCCGCGGAGTCGTCCGCAGGGCGTGATCGGCATGATCGGCATGATCGTCGAGACCGGCGAGATCGGCGTCGAGGACGCGTTCGGTTCGGGCGGCTTCAACGCGGAGCTGCTCGGCCAGCGCCGCCGTCCGCCGGTGGACCGCGCGGTCCCAGGCCCAGGCGGCGACGGTGCAGGCGGGCAGGGTCAGCAGGGCGAGGATGGCGAGCAGCTCGAAGGTCGGCGCGCGGCCCAGGCCCTCGGGGCTGAGCGCGTGCACGACGAGCATGATGGCAAAGAGCGTGGTCGCGACGGCGACGAAGACGATGACCACACGGCGGGCGTGGCGGATGGTGGTCAGCGGGACAGGCACGAAACAGATTCCTTGTGGGCCGGTGGTGGCGGGGGTCGGATGGTAACGCGTGCGGCGGCGGGGCGAATCGGCGCCGATCTCGGTTTTTGACGCCGGCGCGATCCCGCCGGGGCCCGCGGGGCGGTCGGCATGGTGACCGAGCGCAAGGTCGGCTATGGTGCCTGCCTTGCGACGTGCGTTGAACCAGAGCAGAGTGTGTCCGTGGCCGGTTCGCGGCGCGGCCCGCCGCGCCGCGCCGGGGGCGGCGGCGTTGGCCGCGGCGTGCGGGCTGGCGATCGGCCTCGGCGTGGGTGTCGCGCTCCCGGCGGCGGGGCAGCAGAGCACGCTCGCCCCCCCGATCGAGCCCGAGCGGCTGCCCGGGCCCTTCGACGGCAGGGCCATCCGCGCCGTCGAGATCCTGACCGCCTCGCCCGCGTCGTCGAGCTTCGAGACCCCGGCCGACCGCGACCTGCAGTTCATCCTGAACCAGCTGCGCACCGGCAAGGGCTCGCGCGAGTACGACGAGCGCGTGCTCGCCAACGACATCGTGCGGCTGAACCGAACGGGCCGGTTCGGTTCGGTCGAGCAGGAGGTCGTCGAGCACGCGGACGGTTCGATCACGGTTCGGCTGCTCGTCCGCGAGCAGCCGGTGATCCGCGATGTGCAGGTCACGGGCAACCGCCGGCTGGGCAGCGCGCGGCTGGCGGAGGCGATCGAGTTCCTGCCCGGCACGCCGGTGGACCGGTTCGAGCTCGACCGGGCGGCCCGGCGCTTGGAAGAGATCTACCGCGAGCGGGGGTTCTACCTCGCCGAGGTGACGGTGAACACCGAGGTGCTCGACGAGACGGGGGTGATCCTGTTCGAGGTGCGCGAGGGGACTCGGGTTCGGATCACGGGGATCCGCTTCGACGGGAACGAGGCGTTTTCGGACGGGGAGCTTCGTGACGAGATCGAGACGCGCCGGGCGGGGTTCTTCCGCCGGGGCCGGCTCGACCGCGACACGCTGGCGAGCGACGCGCGGGCGGTGGCGCGGTATGTGCAGGACCGCGGGTATCTGGACGCGCGGGTGGACACCTTCGTGCAGCCGAGCCCGAGCGGTCGCGAGGCGATCGTGACCTACTTCGTCGAGGAGGGCCCGCTGTACTCGCTGCGGGATGTGGTGGTCAGCCACGCCGACGCGGGCGGGTCGGGCCCGGTGCTGGCGGCGGACCAGGTGGTGGGGCTGATCGGCATGAAGCCGGGCGACACCTACAGCGTGAACAAGGTCGAGGCGGCGGTGCAGACGGTGGCGGACGCGTACGGCAAGATGGGCTACGCCGATGTGCGCGTTGAACGCCGGGAGCTGCGCGACACGACCCGGCCCGAGGTTGACCTGCTGCTGCTCGTGCGCGAGGGCGCGCGCTACCGAACGGGCCTGGTGCAGATCGCGGGCAACACGCTGACGAACCACGCGGTGGTGCGCAACGATGTGCGGGTCAAGCCCGACCGCCCGCTGGATGTGCCGGCGGTGCGGGATTCGGAGCGGATCCTTCAGGCGAGCCGGCTGTTCGAGACGCAGCAGAGCCCGCCGCGGGCGGTGATCCAGCAGCCCGACCCGGCGATGCCCACGCACCGCGATGTGCTGGTCGAGGTGACCGAGACGAACACGGGGCTGCTGTCGCTGGGCGCGGGCGTGGGGTCGGACCTGGGCGTGACGGGGCGGCTGAGCTACGAGCAGCGGAACTTCGACATCACCGACTGGCCCGACTCGCCGGGGGACCTGTTCAGCGGGCGCAGCCTGCGGGGCGGGGGGCAGACGCTGCGGATCTCGGCCGAGCCGGGCCAGGTCTTTGAGAACTACGCGCTGAGCCTGTCGGACCCGTCGCTGAACGATTCGTTCATCGGCGGGTCGGTGGGCGCGAACTTCTCGCGTCGGCGGTTCGACGAGTTCAACGAGAACCGCACGACGCTCGGCGCGGGGCTGAGCCGGCGCTTCGGCGACCGGTGGAACGCGTCGGTGAACGGGCAGTGGCAGAACATCCGCCTGTTCGACCTCGACCCGTCGAGCACGACCGAGGCGTTCGCGTTCGAGGGCACGAACCAGCTGACGCGTCTGGGCGCGGCGCTCCGGCGGACCACGGTGCCGCCCGCGGAGCGCTTCAGGCCCACGCGCGGGTCGATCACGGGCATCGGCGTCGAGCAGGTGGGCGCGGTCGGGGGCGACTTCGACTTCACCAAGCTCACGCTGGAGCACAGCGTGTTTCTGTCGGTCTACGAGAGCTTCGCGGGCGCGAAGACGGTGCTGCGGCTCAAGAGCGAGGTGCAGTGGATCCCGCAGGGGCAGACGGGCGTGCCGGTGTACGAGCGGTTCTATCTGGGCGGGCAGAGCTTCCGCGGGTTCGACTTCCGGACGATCTCGCCCAAGGGCGTCCGGGCGGACAACGGGCAGCCGGGCGACCCGGTGGGCGGCATCTTCAGCGCGTTCGCGGGGGCCGAGCTCCAGCAGCCGGTGTTCACCGAGGACCTGGCGATCGCGCTGTTCGTCGATTCGGGCACGGTCGAGCGCGAGTTCGCGGTCAACACCTGGCGTGTGAGCGCTGGCTTCGGGCTTCGGCTGTATGTGCAGCAGCTCAGCCCGGCGCCGCTGGCGTTCGACTTCGGCTTCCCGATCGTGAAGGAAGACGACGACGAGAACCGGCTGTTCACCTTCTCGGTGGACCTGCCGCTGTAGAGCGATGTGGTGCGTTCGGCGGCGTTTGGCCGGGGTCGGCGGGCCCTGCGTAGACTGCGCGGACGGACCCGAGCAACGGAACGACCGGCGATGGAGCGAGCGATGACGAATCGGAAACGGACGGGGCTGATCGCGGGGCTGGCGCTGGGCGCCGCCGGCATGGCGGGCGTGGGCGTGGGGCTCGGCGCGGGCGTGGCGTCGCTGGCGGCGGAGCCGACGGCGGTGGCGGTGGTCGACATCGACGCGGTCAGCGCCGAGCTGGAAGAGTTCAAGGCCCGCGTGGGCGAGATCAACGCCAAGCGGGAGAAGCGCGTCGCCGAGCTGCGGGCGATCTCGGACCGCATCGGCGAGATCAATGTCGAGCTGGAGGCGCTGACCGAGAACCAGCAGGAGCGTGGCATCGAGCTGGCGATCACCGGCGAGGCGCTGCAGAACGACCTGCGGTTCAAGCAGCAGGCCTTCCAGCAGGAGGCCGACATGCTCCAGGCGGCGCTGACGCGGGAGCTGTACGGCAAGATCGTCGCGGCGGTGGAGCGCATCGCCGAGCGCGACGGGTACGACATCGTGCTGTTCGACGACAAGTCGATCTCGCTGAACGACCAGTCGGCGGCGAGCTTCGCGGGGTCGGTCAACGCGATCAAGTCCAAAAAGGTGCTGTACGCCTCGGAGGTGGTCGACCTGACCAACTCGGTGCTGGCGCTGATGAACAACGAGTACGCGGCGGGCGGCTGACCGTGGCCGACCAGCAGGGCACAGGGTTCTCCATGACCACTGGCGAGCTCGCCGGCATGCTCGGCGCGCAGCTTTCGGGCCAGGCCGGCGTGCGCCTGTCGGGCATCGAGAGCCTCGAGGCCGCCGGCCCGGGCGACCTGAGCTTCGTGCGGTCGGACAAGTACGCCGCCGCCGCGGCCAAGAGCCGGGCGGGCGCGCTGCTCGTCTCGAAGGGCGTGTCGCTGCCCGCCGGCGTGGCGGCGCCCGTGCTCGTGGTCGACAACGCCGACCGGTCGCTCGTGGCGATCCTCGCGGCGGTGCGGGCGCACCGGCTGGGGCCACCCGCGACGGGCCGGCACCCCTCGGCCGCGATCGACGAGCGGGCCGAGCTGCACGACTCGGTCGTGGTGGGCGCCAACGCGGTGATCGAGCAGGGCGTGCGGATCGGCGCGGGTACCTCGATCGGCGCGGGCGCGGTCATCCTGCGGGGCACGACCCTCGGCGAGCGGTGCGCTATCGGGCCCAACGCCTCGATCGGGCACGAGGGCTTCGGGTATGTCGTGGACGAAGCAACGGGCGCGCGGACGCTGCTGCCCCATGTCGGCGGCGTGCGCATCGGCGACGATGTGGACATCGGCGCCAACTCGTGCGTCGACCGGGGCAAGCTGAGCGACACGGTGATCGGCAGCGGCACGAAGATCGACAACCTCGTGCAGATCGCGCACAACTGCGTGCTGGGCGAGCATGTGGTGATCTGCGGGCAGTCGGCGCTCGCCGGCAACGTGCGCGTGGGGGACCGCACGGTCATCGCCGGGCAGGTGGGCGTGGGAGACAACGTGACGATCGGCAGCGATGTGGTGATCATGGCCCAGTCGGGCGTGACGCGCAACATGCCTGCTGCGGGCGTGTACTTCGGCATCCCGGCCCGGCCGAGGGACACGGTCGTGCGCGAGATCGCCACGATCCGCCGCATCACCCGCGAGCGGTTCAAGGCGGGCGAGCGATGATCCGGCGCACCGTGCAGAGCCCGGCGCGGGTCCAGGGGCGCGGGCTGTTCACGGGCGCGGACGCGGTGGCGACGATCCGCCCGGGCGGCGACGGGCTGGCGTTCCTCGCGGGCGGCGAGCGGATCCCGGCGCGGGCCGCGTTCCTGAGCGACGAGCCGGTCGTGCCGGCCTTTGCGCAGATGCCGCCCCGGCACACGGTGCTGGCCTCGGGCGGCGCGCGGGTGATCACGACCGAGCACGCGCTCGCGGCGCTGGTGGGCCTGGGCGTGACCGACGCCGAGATCGTGCTCGAGGGCGGGTCGTCGGCGGGGTGGGAGCTTCCGATCGGCGACGGGTCGGCGTTGGCTTTCGTGCGCGCGATCGGGCAGGCCGGCCTGACGGATTTGGGCGACGCCGAGCCGCTGCTGATCACCGAGGTGATCACGGTCGAGGACGGGCGCGGGGGGATGATCGTCGCCGAGCCCGCGGCGGTGCCGGACTACTCGTACCTGCTGGACTACGGCGATTCGGGGCCGCTCGCCAAGCAGACCGCGCGGTGGTCGGGCGACGCGGGCGCGTTCGCCGACGCCGTCGCGCCGGCGCGCACCTTCTCGTTCGCGGCCGAGGTCGAGCCGATGCGGGCGCTCGGGCTCTTCGAGGGCTTCACGCCCACAGACCTGCTCGTGCTGGGCGACGACGGCAAGTCGATCGACAACGAGCTGCGGTTCGACGACGAGCCCGCCCGGCACAAGCTGCTGGACCTGATCGGGGACCTGGCGCTGGTCGGCCGGCCGATCGTGGGCCGGATCGCGGCCTACCGGTCGGGGCACGCGCTCAACCACGCCATGGCCCGGCGGCTGGCCGCGCTGGGCGAGCCGTCCGCGTAAGCGGGCGATCGATCGATTGCTCGATCGGGCGCTCGATCGGTTCAGACGAGCCGGGTGATCGCGTGGGCGGCGGCAGCGCCGGCGACCACGGCGGCGGCGATCGCGCCCACGAGCAGGCGCCGGCGGTTGGGGGTGCTCACGCCCTTGTACCAGTTCGTGTCGGTCAGGATCGTCAGCAGCGCCCACCCGCTGGCGAGCTGCAGGGCGAAGAGCGCGGTGAGCCCGAGGGCCTTGAGGGCGCCGGCCCACGCGAAGCCGCCGGCGACCATGGCGAGCCAGCTCAGCGCGACGCCGGCGATGAGCGAGCGGGTGAGCAGGGGCCTGGGCGGGGCGTTCTGGATGAGCAGGGCGGCGGGGTCGATCGGCGTGCCGCACTTGGGGCAGTCGGGCCGGCGCTGGTTGATGAGGTCGAACCGGCAGTCGGGGCAGAGCGCCGAGGTGTCGCGGAGGGTGCGGACGATGTGGGCCTTGTGGTAGGGGCTGCCGAAGCCCGGGCGCCAGCCGGCCATGGCGGCGAAGTCGGGGTTGGCCCGCCCGTATTTTTTGGTCGAGGGCGGCTCGCGCTGGATCGGCCCGATCTCGAGGTCTGCCGGCGGGATTTCGATTGGTTTGATCTCGACGAGGTGGTCGAGTTCGGGCGTGGCTGGGAGCGTGACCTCGGCGGCTGGGGCGGCTACGGCACGAGCCTGATCCTCCGGACGTGTCGCGGGCATTGCTTGAGCACCTTGATCTCGGCCCCGGCTCGGAGCAGCCTGTCGGTCGCGTAGCGGGAGGCGCTGTCGGCGATCCGCACCGTCAGCGTCCCTCGTTTGAGGGAGACGATTGTTGACCTCTCGGCGAGCTCGGGCGGGATCACGCTGGTCCAGGCGCTGAGCGCCGGCCCGATCGAGGTCTCGCGCTGCGCCAGCTCGCGTCGGATCGACTCGAGGCTGGCCCCGATCGGCGTGGCTCGGTCCGTCCAGGTTCGGCGCGCTCTCAGCCGTTCGAGGCGCGCGCTGGCCGGGGTCCGCGCGTCGCGCGCGGCTCGACGATCGAGCGTCATCTCGGGACTCCTCGCGATTCACCTGTGTACCCCGCACGCGCGGCTGACTGCCGCGAGGCCGAGTGTAGCAAATCGACGCCGTTGGGTCTAACCCCTTGTTGCGACCGCGAATAAGAAACGACGGACCTTGTCGGTCTGCGCATGGATGGAGCGTCCGAAAACGAACGCCGCCCGGCGCGGGGCCGGGCGGGCGTGTGTTCGACTGGTTGTTGCACCATGCGGTTGGTCGGATGGATCAGCGCTTGGAGAACTGGAAGCGCTTGCGGGCGCCGGGCTGGCCGGGCTTCTTGCGCTCGACGCGTCGCGAGTCGACGGTGAGGAAGCCGTAGTCGCGGAGCGGTTCTTCGAGGGCGGGGTCGTAGTCGCGCAGGGCTCGGGCGATGCCGAGCCGGACGGCCTGTGCCTGCCCGGTGTGGCCGCCGCCGTGGACGCGAACGACGATGTCCATTTTGCCCAGCGTGTCGGTGACGCGGAGGGGGGCGAGGACATCGTTTCGGTCCTGTGGCTCGCTGAAGTAGGTTTCGACATCTTTGAAGAGCTTGCGCGACTTCTGGAACTGGACGGTGCCCTCTCCCTTGGCGACCTTCATTCGGACGCGTGCGACGGCGTTCTTGCGTCGACCGACGGCCCACCACCAGCCGTGCTTGTCGGCGGGGAGTGCTTCGCGGAGCTGCCGCTGCTGCTGCTGCTGGGCCTCGCCGCCCAGCAGGACCTCGCCGAAGCTGTCGCCGAGGGACGCCGGGGGCGCGCCGGCGGAGAGGTCGAGTCCGCCGGTGGCGGCCGTGTCGTGCGAGGGTGTGTTCTGGTCTTCGCTCATGCGTGGTCTCGTGTGCGTCGGTCTGGTTCGGGTCGTTCCGGCGTGCTCGGTGGTGCGAACGCTCCGCGGCCCCGAAGGCCGGCGGGGCGCGGTGAACGGGTTCAGCGCTTCATGGGCTGGGGCTGGTTGCTGGTGTGCGGGTGCTCGTCGCCCTTGTAGATCTTGAGCTTCTTGATCATGACGCGGCCGAGGCGGTTCTTGGGGAGCATCCGGCGGACGGCGTCCTCGATGAGCTTCTCGGGGCGGCGGTCGCGGACGCTGCCGAAGGTCTCGGCCTTGAGCCCGCCCGGGAAGCCGGTGTAGCGCATCTTGAGCTTGTTCTGGGCCTTGGTGCCCGTGAGGGCGACCTTGGAAGCGTTGGTGACGACGACATAGTCGCCGGTGTCCACATGGGGGGTGTACTCGGGGCGGTGCTTGCCCATGAGCACGACGGCGATGTCGGAGGCGAGCCGGCCGAGCGGGACGCCGGTGGCGTCGACATGCTGCCAGCCGCGCTGGAGCTGGTTGGGCTTGGCGACGAAGGATTCCCGGCGACGGCCGGCGTTGTGGATCTCGTTTCGCGTGGGGCTGCTCGTCGGCATGGCGCGGTCCTTGGCGTCTCGGGCGGGCGGCTTGGTTGGACAAGCGGCCGGCCTGGGGCATTCGTCTCGCCGCCTACCGGGCGGGGCGGGGGGCCCGTGCTTCGAAACGAAGCCGGTCTTGGGGCCCCAGAGTTGGTCCATCCTGCGTTCTGCGCCGCGTCGGCCCACCAGCCGACCGGGCAGAGTCGCAACCATAGGCTTGTTCCGGCGGTTCGGTCAACGGCCCTGGGGACGGCGAACCGATGAGGACCCGGCATGGACGACCCGACCCAACCCGTTCCCGCCGGCACCGGCAACGATCCTGGCAACGACCCCGCTCCTGATCAGGCCGGGCGGCATCGCCGGCCCGACCCGGGCTCGAGGCGGGCGGCGACCATCACGCTGATGCTCTTGATCCCCGCGCTCGTCGTGGTCGTGGCGCTCCAGCAGATCTCGGTGGCGGCGGGGGGGGCCGCGATCAAGCAGACGGCCCAGGCCGAGGTCATTCCCCCCGCCGCGGGCGACGGGTTCACGCTGATCTCAAAGATGATGGTCAAGTTCGAGGCCCTGCTCGGCGGGATGGCCGAGGCCGGCGCGGCGCGCTCGACCAACGCCGGGCAGTTCATGACGCAGGTCGACACCATGGCCCAGTCGCCCAGCGAGAAGCTGCGGGCCGCCATCGTCGCCGCCCAGCTCGTGGGCACCGACCAGATCGACACCCGGCTCGACGCGGCGGCGAAGGCGACGCTCGACGCGACCGTGGGCGACCTCGGGCTCTCCGCCGAGGCGAGCACGAAGCTGCTCGACGACCTCGAAGCGCTCGACGCCATCTACGCCGGCGAGCCAATCGACGACGACGCGCGGCAGGGCCTCGTCGCGCGGCACGGGTGGTTCGGCGAGCTGGCGCTGGCCCACGGC